>CBIHLT010000279.1:0-5506 GCA_966210615.1 uncultured Massilia sp. | reverse complement strand
CAGGGCCAGCGCGGCGCCCGCCACCATCGAGCGTGCCGCGAAGCGGTGCGTCGCATACCAGGCCCGTTCGCTGGCCAGGGTCCAGGGCGTGCGGATCCCGAGCCAGAAATTGCACCTGCCCTTGCCCATCACATTGCCGGTCAGCGCGAAGAACAGCGCGATGCCGGTCAACAGCACGCGGTCGATCGCCATGTTGCCGCTGTGCGCGGCCCAGGCCTGCACGCACTGCAGGTAGGCGAGCAGGCCCACCACCGCCAGGCAGGTGTGGCCGTAGGTGGGCAGGAAGTCCTCGACCGGGAAGCGCTTCGGCGACAGCGCGGGCAGGGCATACCACCACAGCGCGACCAGGACCGCGATGACGGCGCTGTACGCGAAGATCGCGGCGCGCGGCGCATAACCGTCGACCTCGCCCTGCGCGTTCCAGTGCATCGGGATCCGCTGGGGCAGCTCCGGATAAAGCCAGGCGCAAAAAGCCAGCGCGGCAAGCATGAGGATGACGGACGGCAGCAGGTAGGGCTTCTTCATTTCGGGTCTCCTTTGGCGCTCTGCGCCAAGTCCAGGGTCCAGGCCAGCACATCTTCCAGCACGGTCGTGTTCAGCGCGTACCAGATGGTCTGGCCTTCACGCCGGCTGGTGAGCAGGCCGGCCGCTTTCAGTACGGCGAAATGGTGCGACATGGTCGGCTTGGTCATGTCGAAACGCGCCGCCAGGTCGCCTGCACTCATCTCCTCGTGACGCAGCAGGCGCAGGATCTCGCGCCGGGTCGGGTCGGCGACGGCTTTGAAAACCTCGTTGAGCGCCACATTCATTCGATAGATCTCTAATTAGATGATCGTCTAAATACTGCATCGGTGACGGCCGGATGTCAAGGCGTTGCTTGGCATGCCGGCCGATATGGAATATACTGATCGTATATGGTCTCTATATGGAATGTAGATGGGCATTGTTAATATCGAAGATGAACTGCACGATCAGGTGCGCAAGGCGACCAAGGTATCCTGCCGCTCGATCAATGCGCAGGCGGCCTTCTGGATCCGCATCGGCATGCTGTGCGAGACCAACCCGACCTCGAGCTTCAACGAGATCATCCAGCGCGAGCTGCAGTCGGCGGGGGTATCGGTGCCGCCCCTCGCGGTGAGCGAAGCATGACCAAGCAGCCGCACGAGCTGGCCCTGATGGCCGAAGCCGGCCGGCTGCTGGCTTCCGTGTTCGGACTGCTGGACCGCACGCCGCTCGCCGGCATGTCGACGCTCGCGGTCGACGCCATGGTCGAGCGCTACATCGTCGACGAACTCGAGGCGAGGCCGGCGAGCAAAGGACAGTACGGTTTCGCGTTCTCGCTGAATGCGTCGGTGAACCAGGTGGTCTGCCATGGCGTGCCGTCGGCATCGGAAGTGCTGCGCGGCGGCGACATCGTCAACCTCGACATCACCCTGGAGAAGAACGGCTACATCGCCGACTCGAGCAAGACTTATCTCATCGGCGACGTCGATCCGGCGGCGAAGAAGCTGGTGCAGGCGACCTACGAAGCCATGTGGAAGGGGATCCGGGCGGTGCGCCCGGGCGCGCGCCTGGGCGACATCGGCTGGGCCATCGAGCGCCATGCCAGGCGCCATGGCTATTCCGTGGTGCGCGATTACTGCGGCCACGGCATCGGCCGCGAGATGCACGAGGAGCCGCAGGTGCTCCACGTCGGCCGGCCGGGCACGGGCCTGATGCTGCGTGAGGGAATGGTGTTCACGATCGAGCCGATGCTCAACCGCGGCGGGCCGGGGGTACGGACCGAGGCCGACGGCTGGACCGTGGTGACGCGCGACGGCTCGCTGTCGGCGCAGTTCGAGCACACCGTTGCCGTGACGGCCGGCGGCGTGTCGGTGCTGACCCTGCGGCCGGACGAACTGGACATGGTCGGCAAACGGCCGTGTGCAGCCTGAACGGGGACAGGCGGCCGGCCAGGGATCGGCTCAGGCTGTGTCGACGTCAGGGATCAGCTCCAGGAGGTCGGTCACGCCGATGTCGACGCCCGCCTGGGTCAGCAGCGTGCTGGCCTGGCCGCGATGGTGGGTCTGATGATTAAAGAGATGCAGCAGCAGGCTGCCGAAGTGCTTGTGGAAGCATAGTCCGCGCGAATTCTGGTAGGTCAAGACCTGGTCCAGGTCCGGCGGGCGCAGCTCTTCCGCCAGGGCGGTGATGATCATGTCCAGGCGGGTGCGATGCCCGTGCAATTGCGGCAGGCCGTCGCCGAAGGATTGCGTCAGGCTGCGTGGGACAGGCGCGCCGCGCAGCGTCTCCAGCGCACGAAACCGGGACGGATGCAGGGCAAAGCGGCTCAGCCAGATCGTATCTCCCACGATCAGGTGGTTCATGGTCGCCAGTAGCGAACCGAAAAACGCCTGGCGGTCGGCGCGCAGTTCCTCCGGGGAGAGCTGCGCGGCAGCGTGGTACAGCCTGCGGTTCATGGTCGCGTTGTAGCGTGCGAGCAGGACGATATCTACACAGCTGGGCATGCGTCGGTCCTCTTGATGTCGGCCGCCATCTTCTTCGGCGCTCAGGCGCCCGACTCGTGGCATACGGCCTCGATATTGTGCCCATCCGGTCCGATGACGAAGGCCGCGTAATAGGCGCCGCTGTACTGCGGGCGCAAGCCGGGTGCGCCGTTGTCCTTGCCGCCCGCCTCCAGCGCGGCGCGATGGAAGGCGTCGACTTGCTCTCGGGTCCCGGCCGTGAAGGCCAGGTGGAGGCGGGCCGGCTTCTCGTCGGTCTGGAACAGGATGAACGAGGCCGGTCCCTGGGCGCACAGTTCGATGCCGTAATCCGGCTCTCCCTCCGCCACTGCCGTGACGCCCAGCGGCGCAAGCGCCTTGATGAAGAACGCTTTGCTTGCTGCAAAGTCGCTGACGCCGATTTTGACATGGTCGAACATCTTCTCTCCTGAAGCCGGGGCCGTTGAACTGGCCCAGTGTACGACGGGCCTTGCCATTCAACCAAGCGGCAGCGGCGTATCGGTGCGCTTGAGGGTGCGCAGCACGAAGCTCGACTTGCTGTGGCGGATGCCCGGAATCTTGTACAGCCGCTCGCGCAGCAGGCGCTCGTAGTCGCGCGTGTCCTTCACCGCGATGCGGACGAAGTAATCGTAGTCGCCCGAAATCAGGCTGGCTTCCAGCACTTCCGGGATCGACTCCAGCGCGCGCCCGAATTCATACAGGGTCTCCTCGCTGTGGCTGTCCAGCGTGACGTGGACGATCACGGTGTCGTTATAGCCCAGCTGGGCCAGGTCGACCTTGACCGTATACGCCTGCAGCAGGCCGGTATCGGTCATGCGCCTGATCCGGTTCCAGCACGAGGTCGTGGAGAGACCGACCGCCGCGCTGATCTCCTGCAGGGGCGTGCGCGAGTCCTTCAGCAGGATGGCCAGGATCGCGCGATCGGCTGCGTCGAAAATCTTTCTATCCTTTTCCTGATCCACGGAATACCTTTCAGGTTTAAGCGTTAAATAATGCAGGATTATGAAGCACTTTCAGCGCCAAAGTGAATACCATTTTGGCCATGGATACTTATTCGCCCCCACCTGCGGCCCAAGCGGCCATCCCGTCTTCTCCGGTCATGACCGGCGCCGGCCTCCTGCTCGACCTGCTGGTCCGCGCCGGCGTCGATACCGTCTTCGGCTATCCGGGCGGCGCTGTGCTGCCCCTCTACGACGCCCTCCAGCAGGACCGCCGCCTGCGCCATGTGCTGGTGCGCCACGAGCAGGCCGCGGTCCACGCCGCGGAAGGCTATGCGCGCAGCACAGGGCGGCTGGGCGTGGTCTTCGTGACCTCGGGCCCGGGCATGGCCAACACCACCTCCGGCCTGCTCGATGCCCTGAGCGATTCGATCCCGATCCTGTGCATCAGCGGCCAGGTGCAGACCGCCTCGATCGGCACCGACGCTTTCCAGGAATGCGATGCGCTGGGCATCTCGCGCGCCGTCACCAAATGGAATGCGCAGGTGCGCAGCGTGGCCGACATCGCGCCCACCGTGCTGCGTGCGATCCGCGAAGCCACCGGCGGCCGTCCCGGGCCGGTGCTGGTCGACCTGCCCAAGGATATCCAGGCGCAGGCGCCCGTTCCCGCCGCGCTGGGCGCCGAGCCGGCCGCGCCGGCGCGCCTGCCGCCGTCCGACGCGGCGCTGGACCAGGCCGCTGCCATGATCGGCGCCGCACGCCGTCCCGTCTTTTACGGCGGCGGAGGCCTGATCAACTCGGGCGAGCGGGCCTGCGCCGCCTTCTCGAGGCTGGTGCGCCTGAAGAACGCGCCCTGCACCCTGACCCTGATGGGCCTGGGCGCCTTTCCCGCCTCCAGCCCGCAGTGGCTGGGCATGCTGGGCATGCACGGCACCCTCGAGGCCAACCTGGCCATGCACGAAGCCGACCTGGTGATCTGCGCCGGCGCGCGCTTCGACGACCGCGTCACCGGCAAGCTCGAACACTTCTGCCCGCGGGCGCGCGTGATCCACGTCGACATCGATCCCGCCTCCATTGGCAAGGTGGTGCCGGCGGCGCTCCGGCTGGTGGGCGATTGCGGGGATGTGCTGGACGAACTGGCGCGCCGGCTGGAGCGCCTGGCGCCGGATCCGGGACTCACCCTGCCATGGTGGCGCCGCATCGCGCAATGGCGCCGCGCGCACTGCCTCGGATTCGAAGAGCGGGGCGGGGCGATCGCGCCGCAGCGGCTGATGCGGGCCCTGGCCGGGCCGCTGGCCGCGCGCAATGCGATCGTGTCGACCGACGTCGGCCAGCACCAGATGTGGGCGGCCCAGCACCTCGCCTTCGAGGCGCCGCGCCGCTGGCTGACCTCGGGCGGGGCGGGGACGATGGGCTACGGCCTGCCGGCCGCCATCGGTGCGCAGATCGCGCACCCCGATGCGCTGGTGGCCTGCATCAGCGGCGACGCCTCGATCATGATGAACATCCAGGAGCTGTCCACGGCGGTCCAGCACCGCTGCCCGGTGAAGGTCATCCTGTCGAACAACGGCTGCATGGGGATGGTGCGCCAATGGCAGGAGCTGCACCACGGGGCGCGCTACAGCCACAGCTATTCGGAAGCCTTGCCCGACTTCGTCGCGCTCGCGCGCGCCTTCGGCTGGCAGGCGCGCCGCGTCGAGCGCGTGGGCGAACTGGATGCGGTGCTCGGCGAGTGCCTGGATTCCAGCGGCCCCTACTTCCTCGACGTCGCCGTCGAGCAGGCCGAGAACTGCTTCCCGATGATCCCAGCCGGCAGCGGCCACCACCAGGTCATGCTGGGCAAGGATCGTTGGCATACGGAAGCCTCATAGTATTTTCCTAAAAGGGATGCGCCAGTTCAAACCCAGAGGCGATTGCGCGAACTATCCGTCCGGCGTAATGTTCTTATGCTGAGTTGTCGTCCATTCAACCCGAAGGAAACCTTGAAGGAGGCTTACATATGACTGCTGGCAGCACGACCAAACCGGTGGAAGAGGGCATGCACACCGTGACGGCGCACCTGGT
>CBIHLT010000278.1:0-5532 GCA_966210615.1 uncultured Massilia sp. | reverse complement strand
TGTGGAGGTAGCGCTCCAGGCCTTCGGCCGCGGTCAGGCGCTCGAGGATGTGCTTTTTCTTTTCGGCGCTGAAGGTCGGGGTCGAGCGGATCGACTCCAGGCGCTCCTGCAGCCAGCGCTTCTCGGTCGGGTCGCTGATGTACATGAACTCAGCGCCGATCGAACGGCAGTAGGTGTCGCGCAGCATGTTCAGGATGTCGCGCAGCGAGGCGGTTTCCTGGCCAAAGTAGGTGTTGCTGATATTGAAGACCGTGTCCTGGTCCGCGTCGGTGAAGCCGTAGAAGCTCGGATCGAGTTCCGGCAGGGGCGGACGCTCCTGGCGCTGCAGCGGGTCCAGGTTGGCCCAGCGCGAACCGAGGTAGCGGTAGGCGGCGATCAGCTGGGTGACGGCGACGCGCTTGCGGCCCATTTCGACGTCGGAGCTGGCGCTCACGGTACGGATCGGGCCTTGCTTGGCGCGTTCCGCGAACGAGGCGACCACCGAGGAGTGAACCACGTCGGGGCGGCTGGAGCCGTCGACCGCAGGCACGTGCTGCATCTGGTCGAAGTAGGCGCGCCAGTTTTCCGGCACCGAACCCGGGTTGTTCAGGTAGGCCTCGTACAACTCTTCCACGTACGGCGCATTACCGCCGAACAGGTACGAGTTCGCGTTATATTGCTGCATCATTTGTTGCTCACCTTTCTTCGCGCTTCGCGAGTATGGGGCGGGTTGGTTTAACCTTCCGCGACACGGCCTGACCGGTTAGCGGATCGCACTTACTACATCAAGTTGTGGGGGAAGGACTGAATTCTGTACGCTAACACGCACGCTTTTGCGCACTCTCCTGCCAATTAGCGCACGATATTGTAACGCATCAGCTCACGCAAGGCTGACAGCGTCCAGAGAAATTATTTATCAGAGAAGGAAAACTGATATTGCCCGGTTGACCACGTAAATGATAATCGTTATCATTTGCAAATGCGCCCGACCGTTACCTCTACCTCTGCCCCAGCGCCGGCTTCCGCCCTCCCCGGCGCACGCCGCGCCATGTGGTTAAAACAATTACATCAGTGGCATTGGATCAGCTCCGCGCTCTGCCTGATGGCGATGTTGCTTTTTAGCATCACCGGCTTCACCCTCAACCATGCGGCCCAGATCGAGGCCAAGCCGCAAGTCACCCGCCTCAAGGCCAGCCTGCCCGAGCCGCTGCGCGCCCAACTGGCCGCCTACGCCGGGGAACATGCCGACGCCGAAGTGCCCCTGCCCGCCGAGCTGGCCGACTGGGCCAACAACGCCTTCCCGGTCGACGTGCGCGGCAAGCGCGCCGAGTGGAGCGAAGAAGATGCCTACGTCGCCCTGCCCCGCCCCGGCGGCGACGCCTGGCTGCGCATCGCGGCGGACGGCAGCGCGGAGTACGAGCGAACCGAGCGCGGCTGGATCAGCTGGCTCAACGACATGCACAAGGGCCGCAACACCGGCGCCGTGTGGAGCTGGTTCATCGACATCTTCGCGCTCGCCTGCCTGGTCTTCTGCATCACCGGTTTCCTGATCCTGAAATACCACGCCGCCAACCGGCCCTCGACCTGGCCGGTGATCGGCTTCGGCATCCTGCTGCCCGCCGTGCTGGCGCTTCTGTTTGTTCATTGAATAAAACCACCTTCCCTCACCTTCCTAATCTAAGGCACCCCGATGAAACTGTCTCACTCGCTCGCGTTGACCCTGCCGCTGGCATCCGGCTGGGCCATGGCCGCCGACCTGTCCGTGAAGTTCGAACTGCCGCAGCTGAACGTGGCCGAATACCACAAGCCTTATGTGGCGGTGTGGATCGAGCGCGCGGACCAGACGGTCGCGTCGAACCTGGCTGTGCTGTACGACGTCAAGAAGAAGGACAAGGCGGGCGAGAAGTGGGTCAAGGACCTGCGCACCTGGTGGCGCAAGGCCGGCCGCGACGCCAGGCTGCCGATCGACGGCGTGAGCGGCGCGACCAAGGCGGCGGGCACCCACACCCTGTCCTTCGGCCCGGCCGTCAACGGGCTGGACAAGCTTCCCGCCGGCGACTACAAGCTGGTCATCGAAGCGGCGCGCGAAGCGGGCGGCCGCGAACTGGTCAAGGTCCCGTTCGCCTGGCCGGCCAAGGGCAAGCTGGCGGCGAATGCGGCCGGCAAGGAAGAACTCGGCGCAGTCTCGATCCAAGTCCAATAAGGAAGACCTCCATGCAAACCCGTATCCTGAAGCACACCGTCCTGGCCCTGGCATTGGCCGGCCTGTCCCTGTCGGCCAGTGCCCACCGCGGCTGGATCAAGCCCAGCGCCACCCTGGTCGAGAAAGAAGAAGCCTGGGTCACCATCGACGGCGCCGTGTCGGAAGGCCTGTTCGACTTCGACCACGTTCCGCTGCGCATGGACGGCCTCAGCGTCACCGATCCGGACGGCGCCAGCGCGCCGGCGCAAGGCGCGGTGCTCGGCAAGCTGCGCAGCACCCTCGACCTGCGCATGCCCAAGGACGGCACCTACCGCCTGGCCCTGGTCAGCAACAACGCCATGGGCAGCTACAAGCTGAACGGCGAAGTGAAGCGCTTCCGCACCCTCGAGGCCAACCTGTCGAAGGAGATCCCGCAGGGCGCGCAGGAGGTCAAGACCACCATCACCGCCACCCGCCTGGAGACCTTCGTCTCGGCCAACAAGACTTCAAACGGCGCGCTCAAGCCGAGCGGCCAGGGCCTGGAACTGGTGCCGGTGACCCACCCGAACGAACTGCATGCGGGCGAGACCGCGCGCTTCCGCTTCCAGCTGGACGGCAAGCCGCTGGCGAACTTCCCGTTCAGCATGGTGCCGGGCGGCGTCAAGTACCGCGGCACCCTGGGCGAACTGCGCTTCACGACCGACGCCAAGGGCGAAGCCAGCTTCACCCTGCCGGCCGCGAACATGTACTGGCTGACCGCCAAGTTCCCGGTCGAGCAGCAGAAGGGGCCGTCGGACGCGGCCGGCGATACCCGCCGCTACAGCTATTCGGCCACCCTGGAAGTGCTGCCCCAGTAAGCATGCGCGACGTCCTCGTCCCGCTGGATATCGACATGGCGCTGCCGCCGCCCGGCAGCGTGCTGCGGCGCGCCGCGGGCAGGTCGATGGGGACCGACTGGTCGGTGCGCCTGATGCTGCCGGAAGGCGTCGACGGCGCCGCCCTGGCCCAGGCCCTGCAGCGCGAGCTGGACGCGATCGTGGCCCAGATGAGCCACTGGGAAGCCGACTCTCTGCTGTCGCGCTACAACCGCGCCGAGGCAGGCAGCTGGCATGCGCTGCCGCCGCAGTTCTTCGAGGTGGCGGAGTACGCGCTGCGGGTGGCCGGCGACAGCGGCTGGGCCTACGATCCGGCCGCCGGGGCGCTGGTCAACCTGTGGGGCTTCGGCGCGGCGGGGCGCTATGACCAGGCAGGCTTCTATGCCCCTGCGCCGGAGGCCATCGCCGCCGTGCAGTCCCGGCGCGCGGCGAGCCGCCCGGTCCTCGACCGCGAAGGACGCCACCTGCTGCAGCCGGGCGGCGCCATCCTCGATTTCTCTTCCGTGGCCAAGGGCTATGGCGTGGACCGCCTGGCCCTCTGCCTCGGGCAGCATGGCGTGCACCACTACGTCGCCGAAGTCGGCGGCGAGCTGCGCGGCGCAGGCATGAAGCCGAACGGCGAACCGTGGTGGGTCGAAATCGAAGGCGTGCCCGATGCGGTCAAGGCCGCCGAGCAGCCGGTGCTCGCCCTGCACGGACTGGCGGTCGCCACCTCGGGCGACTACCGGCGCTGGTTCCACCATGGCTTGACGCGCGCTTCGCACACGCTCGACCCGCGCACCGGCCGGCCGGTCGCCAACGGCCTCGCTTCGGTGACCGTGGTGGCCGAGACCTGCATGGCGGCCGACGCGCTGTCCACCGCCCTGACCGTCATGGGCCCTGAGGAAGGACGGCGCTTCGCCGACGCGCGCGGCATCGCGGCGCGCTTCCTGGCGCGCGGCCCCGGCGCCCTGACCGAAACCACGACCGCCGCCTGGCGGTCCCTGCTCCAATGATGCTGACGATCGACCCCATGCGCTGGGGCAGCGCCCTCGCGCTGTCCGGCACCTACCTGGCCATGTGCCTGGCCATCTGGCGCGCCCGCGCGGCCACCACCCAGCTCGACGCGGCGCCCGCCGACTGGCTGGTCGTGTATGCGAGCCAGACCGGCAGCGCCGAATACCTGGCGCGCCGCACCGCCGAGACGCTGGCGACCTCCGGGCTGGATGCGCGCGCCGTCTGCATGTCCACGTTCGATGCGCAGGCGCTGAGCCGGTCGCAGCGCATCCTGTTCATCGCCAGCACCTACGGCGAAGGCGATGCGCCCGACAGCGCGGCGCGCTTCGCGACTCATACGGTCAATGCGGCCATGGGCGCCACGCCCGACCTGACTGAGCTCCACTATGCGGTGCTGGCGCTGGGCGACAGCACCTATGCGAATTACTGCGGCTTCGGCCGCCAGCTCGACGGCTGGCTGAAGGCGCGCGGCGCCACGCCCCTGTTCGAGCTGATCGAGGTCGACCGCGGCGCGCCGGCGGCTCTCAGCGCATGGCAGCACCAGCTCAGCCGCCTGGGCGGCACCAGCGACCTGCCCGACTGGGAGGCGCCCGGGTATGGCGAGTGGCGCATCGCCGACCGCAGCCTGATGAATCCCGGCAGCGCGGGCGCCCCGCTCTACCGCATCGCCCTGACGCCGGTGCACGGCGGGCTGCCCGCGTGGCAGGCCGGCGACCTGGCCCAGGTCAGCGCGCCAGGCGACCCGGATCATCCGCGCGAGTATTCGGTGGCCTCGCTGCCGGCGGAAGGAAGGCTGGAACTGATGGTGCGCCTGCAGCGGCGCGAAGACGGCACGGCCGGCGCGGCCTCCGGCTGGCTATGCGAACAGGCGGCAAGCGAGGACATCGTGCGGCTGCGCATGCGCGCGCACGAGCGCTTCCGCCTCGGCGCCAACGCCCGCCGTCCACTCATCGCGATCGGCAACGGCAGCGGACTGGCCGGCCTGCGCGCCCTGCTCAAGGAACGCATCGACGCGGGCGTGCACGACAACTGGCTGCTGTTCGGCGAGCGCAACGCGGCCCACGACTTCCTGTGCCGCGCAGAGCTGGAGCAGTGGCTGTCCACGGGCGCATTGACGCGCCTGGACCTGGCCTTCTCGCGCGACCAGGAGAGCCCGCGCTACGTGCAGCACCTGCTGCGCGAGCAGGCCGACGTGCTGCGCGCATGGGTGGCGGACCATGCCGCGGTCTATGTCTGCGGCAGCCTGCAGGGCATGGCGGGAGGCGTGCACGATGCGCTGGTAGAACTGCTCGGCAAGGACACGGTCGACAAGCTGGCCGGCGAGGGCCGCTACCGGCGCGACGTCTACTGAAATCCGAACGCGAAAAGCCGCCGGCACCCGCCGGCGGCTTGCGACATCAGGCGCGCTTAGCGCTTGTCGTCGTTCTTGTGGCTCTGGCGGCCGGCCTCGGCATGCTGTTCCGGCGAGCCGCCCTGGGTACCCCTGCCACCCTGGTTGCC
>CBIHLT010000277.1:0-5551 GCA_966210615.1 uncultured Massilia sp. | reverse complement strand
CGGTGGGCGGGGGCGCGGCGGCCTCGCGCCTTGTCGCGCTGCTGCTGGGGCTGGCCTGGCTGTGGGTCGCCTGGGCCTTCCACCTTGAGCGCTACGCCGCGATCAACATCGGCGCGCCCTGGTTCGCGGCCGGCTTCGGCCTGCAGGGATTGATGCTGCTGTGGATGGCGGCCAAGCCCCTTCCCCGCCTGATCCGCTTCAACGCCAGTCCCGTGGCCTGGGTGGCGCTGGCCCTCGTCAGCCTGGCGGTGGCGGTCTATCCGCTGCTGCCCATCCACGAAGGGCGCTACCAGAGCCAGGGCGAAGTCTTCGGCGTCGCGCCCGACCCCACCGCGATGGCGACCTTGGGCATCCTGCTGCTGGTGCGTGCGCGCTGGCCGTTGTGGCTGGTCCCGGTGGCCTGGTGTGCGCTCAGCGGCGCCACCCAGATGGAACTGGGGGTGCCGCTGGCCTGGCTGCCCCTGTTCGCCGGCGGCATGGCGGCAGGCGTGGCCTTGCTCAAGCGCGGCCGGGTCAGCTCGACAGCAGATTTCCAGATCTGAACGATTCCGATCCCGCCACCTTACAGACGTGCATCCCGCGCAGCAGGTGGCGGTGCGCGGTGCTGGCGAACAGCAGGCCCGGCCGGCTGGCGGACACCGTGCTCACCTTGCCGCTGACGGGATTGACGATGTCCGCGATCGGCTCGCCCGCCGCCACCGTGTCGCCCAGCTGCTTGTGGAACACCAGCACGCCGGCATGCGGCGCCTCCAGCGGCTCGACCGCGTCCAGCGGCGTGGGCTTGCACAGCGCCTTCGGCAGCGGCTGCACCGGGATGTCGAGCACGCCGGCATGGGCCAGGTAGTGCAGGAGGGCGTGCGCATCCTGGCGCGCATAGTCGTAGCGCACGTCCATCTCGCCGCGCAGCTCGACGGTGATGGCGACGCAGGCCGGCGGAATGGCGGCCTCCTGGAAATGCGCCGCCAGGTCCCACCACAGCCGGCCGCAGGCCTCGTCGAAGGGCTCGCCGCCGGACTGCGTCGCCAGCAGCACCACGCGCGCGCCCATCAGGGCCGACAGCGGCTGCACGGCCGCGGCCAGCGGGGTGCCGGCGTACATGTGCAGCACCGCTTCGTTGTCGCAGTGCAGGTCGAGCATGTAGTCGGCGTCGATGGCCATGCCCAGCAGGGTCTTCTTGAGCATGCCGGTGGCGTCCTTGACCTTCCAATCGGCCACCGAGCGGCGCGCGTGCTCGCGGATGAGCGCCACGTTGGCCTGCGCGTCCTGGCCCAGCCGTCCGGCCAGCGATTCCTTGAGTCCGTCCGCCACGTGGTGGTAGGCGCGGTTGAAATTGACGCCGGTGTTCAGGTCGTAGCGGCCGAACAGGGTGCCGTGCACGACCTGCGACAGGCCGAGCGGATTGGCCACCGGCACCAGGATCACGTCGCCCTTGACGCGGCCTTCGGCGTCGAGCCGTTCCAGCTCCTGGCGCAGGAAGTGGGCGACCAGCATGGCCGGCACCTCGTCCGCGTGCAGCGAGGCCTGGATGTAGACTTTCTTGCCCGTGCCGGGCGCGCCGTAGTGGTACGAGGTCAAATGGGCGGTGGTGACGTTGTCGTCGGTGGCGATCGGGTGTTTCGTCATGTGCATGGGCGGGCTCCGGCAAGCTGAATCTCAAGCTGTATCGTTGATGCTGCGATTATGGCGGAATCGCCGCTGGCGGCACGCACGCCGCGGCGGTGGGACGGGGCACCTGGGCTATAATGACAGCCGTTTTTTCCTCATTTTCATCCCCATGTCCTCTGATACGCCAACCGACGGCCCGGCGCGGCCCATGCTTTACGATCCCACCGAACACCGCATCCGCAGCTTCGTGACGCGTGCCGGCAGGCTGTCGACCGGGCAGGCGCGGGCGCTGGAGGAGCTCGGTCCCAAGTTCCTGGTCGAGTACAAGAAGGAGCCGCTGGACCTGGCCCAGGCCTTCGGCCGCAAGGCGCCGGTGGTGCTGGAAATCGGCTTCGGCATGGGCGACACCACCGCGCACATCGCGCGCCTGATGCCGGAAAAGGACTTCCTGGGCGTCGAGGTGCACACCCCGGGCGTGGGCAGCCTGCTCAAGCAGATCGGCGAGCAGGACATTTCCAACCTGCGCCTGATCCAGCACGACGTGGTCGAGGTGCTGAACTTCATGATCGCCGACGGCTCGCTGGACGGCGTGCACGTGTTCTTCCCCGATCCCTGGCACAAGGCGCGCCACAACAAGCGCCGCCTGATCCAGCCGGCCTTCGTCAAGCTGCTGTGCCAGAAGCTGGCGCCGGGCGGCTACCTCCACCTGGCCACCGACTGGGAAGACTACGCGGTGCAGATGCTGGAAGTGCTGGGCGCCGAGCCGCTGCTGCAGAACACCGCCGACGGCTATGCGCCGCAGCCGGCCTACCGTCCGCTGACCAAGTTCGAAAATCGCGGCCTGAAGCTTGGCCACGGCGTCTGGGACCTGGTGTTCACGCGCAAGTAATTCCCTTCCTACCGGGGCGGATCGTCCTTCGGGCGTCCGCCTTCGTCGTTCGTCGCCTCCCGCTGTTCGCTCCCGCCGGCTATTCCTAGACTGGCTTCATTGCTATACATTAATGAGTCCGGGAGGTTGTCATGTGGTCAAGCGTTGCGAACTGGTACAAGGGATGGGAAGACGAACAGCTGGCCGTCTTGAGGCAGCCTGAGCTGGCCGACAGCGTGGCGCCCGGCTACCGGCGCTGCGTCGCGCGCCGCCTCGCCACATTGACGGCGATCGAGCGCCAGGAACTGCACGATTTTTGCGCCCATTACCGCGGGCGCAACCTGTACCTGGCCTTCCTCAAGCTGTGCCTGGCATTCAGCCTGGCAGGGCTGCTGTTCAAGTTCGCCTTCCTGCCCAAGCTGAGCTGGTGGGGCGCCATCCTCGAAGCCAACCTGATCGGCTACGTCATCCTGGTCAGCCTGGTCGGCGTGTGGTTCAACTATCGCCGCATCGATGCGATCAAGTACCGGGTGGCCGGGATCATGCTGGCCCTGGCGATGCTGGGCGGCTTGTGCGGCACCGCCGTTGCGCTGTACGAACGCGGCGAGTCGGCCGACCGCATGCTGGACAAGCTGCCGCGCCTGATCGCCGCCATTCTCCTGGTTCCCGGGGCCGCCATCGGGGTGCCCCTGTTCGCGATCACGGCCCACCGCAACCGCCGCTACGAAAGCCTGACTGCCCAGCTGCAGGCGGAGGCCGAGCGCGAGCGCCTGGCGCGCGAACTGAGCGAGTCGCAGCTGCGCCTGCTGCGCGCCCAGATCGAGCCGCACTTCCTGTTCAATACCCTCGGCGCGGTCCAGCAGCTGGCCGAGCAGGGGGCGCCACGGGCCGCGGCCTTGACCGCCGACCTGATCGACTTCCTGCGCGCCAGCCTGAGCGACATGCGCACCGAGCAGGTGAGCCTGCAGTCCGAGTTCCGGCTGGTCGATTCCTACCTGCGCGTGATGCAGGCCCGGCTGGGGAACCGCCTGCGCTTCGAGCTGTCGCTGCCCGAGCCTTTGGCGGGGGTACAGCTGCCCAGCATGCTGGTGCTGACCCTGGCCGAGAACGCCATCAAGCACGGCATCGAGCCCTCGCTGCGCGGCGGCACGGTCTGGGTAGGCGCGGAGGACGCGGGATCGCATCTCCGCATCCGGGTCCGCGACAGCGGCGTCGGCATGAGCGCCACGCCCGGCCAGGGACTGGGGCTGGAGAACGTCCGCCACCGCCTGCGCCTGGCTTACGGCGAGACCGCCGGGCTGGCGCTGTACGATGCCGACCCGGGCTTCGAAGCCGAGATCACCATTCCACAGCAGGGAGCCAGGCAATGAGTATCAAGGTGCTGGTGGCCGAAGACGAACCCCTGATGCGCGAGCGCCTGCTCGGCATGCTGCCGGTGGCCTGGCCGGATGCCGAGGTGGTGGCCGTCGCCGAGAACGGCAACGACGCCTGGGACGCCTTCCTGGAGCACGAGCCGCAGGTGGTCTTCCTCGACATCCGCATGCCCGGCATGTCCGGGCTGGAGGTGGCGGGCCGGATCGGCAAGCTGGCCCACGTGGTGTTCGTTACCGCCTACGACCAGTACGCGGTGGATGCCTTCGATGCCGGCGCCATCGACTACCTGCTCAAGCCGGTGCAGCCGGGACGCCTGGACCGCGCGGTGGCGCGCCTGCGCGAAAAGCTGGACGGCCGCCCGGCGGACCTGGGCGACGTGCTGCGCCAGCTGAAGGCGCAGGCGCCGGAACCGAAAACCGAGAAGCTCAAATGGCTCAAGGCCAGCGTAGGCAAGCAGATCCGCCTGATCGACGTGGACGAGGTGCTGTTCTTCCAGGCCGATACCAAGTACACGCGGGTGGTGCTGGCCGGTTCGGAAGCGCTGGTGCGCATTCCGCTGAAGGATTTATTGAGCGGGCTGGATGGCGAGCGTTTCTGGCAGATTCACCGCGGCACCCTGGTGAACGTGAACGCCATCGCGGCGGCCGAGAAGATCGACGCGGAACGGATGCAGGTGCTGCTGCGCGGGAGCGACGAAAAGCTCCCGGTCAGCCGCAGCTTCACCCACCTGTTCCGCGACTGAGGGCGGGGTCAGGCGTGCTGCGAACGGCGCGCATAGACGCCGAACAGCAGGATCGCCGCATAGCACGCGGCCGGCACCACCAGCGACATTTTCAGCCCCACCACGTCGGCCGCATAGCCGGTCAGCAGCGGCACGATCGCGCCGCCGACGATGGCCACGCACAGCAGGCCCGAGCCTTCGGCCGTGCGATGGCCCAGGCCTTCGCAGGCCAGGGTGAAGATGGTCGGGAACATGATCGAGTTGAACAGGCCGATGGCCAGCAGCGACCAGCCCGACACCAGGCCGGTGCTGTTCGCGGAAACCAGGAGCAGGGCCATCGTCGCGGCGGCCGCGAAGGCCAGCACCTTGCCCGGCGACAGCAGGCGCAGCAGGCCCGCGCCGATGAAGCGGCCCACCATCGCGCCGGCCCAGTACAGCGGCACGTGCTTGCCGGCTTCCTCCGCGCCCATGCCGAGCACGTCGGCTTCCATCAGGTAGTTGACGATGATCGAGCCGATCGCCACTTCCGCACCCACGTACAGGAAGATGCACAGGGCGCCGAAGGCGAAGCGCGGCTGCTTGAGCAGGTCGAAGGCGCGCAGGATGCTTTCTTCCGGCGCCGGTTTCTCCGCCAGCTTGCTGCGGTTCATCCATACGGCGAAGGCCAGTACCGCCAGCGCGATCGCCAGGCCGATGTAGGTATGCACGACCACGCGGGTTTCTTCTTCGCGGAAGGCGTCCAGGGCCGCGCCGCTCAAGGTGGCCGGGTCGACGGTGGCCAGCGAGCCCAGGATCAGGATCGCGCCCACGTAGGGGAAGATCGTGGTGCCCAGCGAGTTGAAGGCCTGGGCGAAGGTCAGGCGGCTGGACGCCGTGCTGGGCTTGCCGAGCATCGATATCAGCGGGTTGGCCACCACCTGCACGATGGTGATGCCCGAGGCCAGCACGAACAGCGCCAGCAGGAAGGTGGCGAACACGCCCGA
>CBIHLT010000276.1:0-5588 GCA_966210615.1 uncultured Massilia sp. | reverse complement strand
GCCAACGAGGTGATCATCTGCCTGAGCTGCGAGAGCCGGGAAGAATTGGACAGCCTGATCGCCAGGGCCGTCGCCGCGGGCGGGCGCACTCCGCATCCGCCGGAGGATCACGGCTTCATGGTTGACCAGGGCTTCGAAGACCTCGATGGCCATTTGTGGAACCTGGTGTGGATGGCGCCGCAGGACTGAATCAGCCGGCCGGCCGCCTCGCGCGCCTAGGCTGCGGCGCGCAGGAAAGGGCCGGCCTTCTTCTCAAGCAGTGTGACGAGCTCGGGCTGCATGAACGCGTAATTGTCCGGAATATCGAGGCAAACGATGCGTTTGCCGCCGAGGTACTTGCCGAACCGCGATGACAGCCGGCTTCGATGAGACTTCTCCATCACGAAAATGATGTTCGCCCAGGCGATCTGGTCGGAAGACAGCGGTACGGCCGCGTCGCTGGCCAGGCCCGCGGAATCGGTCTCCACGTCCTGCCAGCTTGCGAACACTTGTTCGGCGGTGGGGCTGCGCAAGCGGTTCCGGCTGCAGATGAACAGTGCGCGCTTCATTCGCAGGCGTCAGCGCTTTTCCTTGCTCATCGCCTGCAGGAGCTTGAACGCCTCGCGCTCGATCCAGGGTTCCGCATCCGCCAGTTCCTTGCTCGCTTTCACATACGCGGCGCGCTTGCGCTCCTTCTTTTCCTCCGGCGGGACGACCGGTTTCGCACCCGGGAACATGATCTGCGAAGCGCTGTTGTACTTCCTGTGGATGACCTGCTTGCCATAGGGGGTCTGGTAGAAGCGGGTCATTTCGGTTGCCGTATCGGCAGAAATGATGCGCGCCATCGGAGCGGCCAGGCGCTGGTAGATTTCCGCGGGCGGCGTCTTCTCGAACTTGGCGGACAGCGCCTGCCGCTGCGCTTCGCTCGGGTAGCGGGTGCGTGCGACCACGCCGCGCATCAGTTTCTCGACCTGCATTGCGCCGAGCAGATCCTGTACGGCCTTGACGTGGGCGGCGTTCGGCGCCGCAGACTGGGAGGGGGAAGCCGGGACGGCGGCGAATGCGGGAGCGGCGACTGCCAGCGACAGGCCCAGCATGGCCTGGACTACAAACTTCATACGTGCCCTTTCGGATGAGGAAATAAAGCCCCGCCCCATGCGCGGGCAGGACGTGCCGACGGCCATTGGCTGCAGTCGTCGAGTTTGCAGAATGATGCCATTTTCTTGTCAAAAAATATGCGTGGATTATCACTGGCCCGCGTGCCGCTCCGGGCCGTGGATTCGATGCGTACCGCCGAAAAAAAAACCGCCAGGCTCACGCACTGGCGGTTTTTGCGGCTAAGGCCGGATCGGCTTACTGCGCAGCAGCTTCCACCGGATCGGCTGCCTTCATCGACAGCTTCAGGCGGCCGCGCTCGTCGGTCTCGAGGACCTTCACGCGCACTTGCTGGCCTTCCTTCAGGTAGTCGGCCACGGCGTTGACGCGCTCGTTGGCGATCTGCGAGATGTGCAGCAGGCCGTCCTTGCCCGGCATGACCTGGACGATCGCGCCGAAGTCCAGCAGCTTGAGCACGGTGCCGTCGTAGGTCTTGCCCACTTCGACCGATGCGGTCAGCTCTTCGATGCGGCGCTTGGCTTCCTGGCCGGCGGCGGCGTCGACCGAGGCGATGGTCACGATGCCTTCGTCGGTGATGTCGATCTGGGTGCCGGTTTCTTCGGTCAGCGCGCGGATGACGGCGCCGCCCTTGCCGATCACGTCACGGATCTTTTCCGGGTTGATGCGGATGGTGATCAGGCGCGGTGCGAAGTCCGACAGCTCGGTCTTCACGGTCGGCATGGCCTTCTGCATCTCGGCCAGGATGTGCTGGCGGGCTTCCTTGGCCTGGGCCAGCGCCACCTGCATGATTTCCTTGGTGATGCCCTGGATCTTGATGTCCATCTGCAGCGCGGTGATGCCTGCCGGCGTACCCGCAACCTTGAAGTCCATGTCGCCCAGGTGGTCTTCGTCACCCAGGATGTCGGTCAGGACCGCGAACTTGCCGCCTTCCTTGATCAGGCCCATGGCGATGCCGGCGACGTGCGCCTTCATCGGCACGCCGGCGTCCATCAGCGCCAGGCAGCCGCCGCACACCGATGCCATCGACGAGGAACCGTTCGACTCGGTGATTTCCGAGACCAGGCGCACCGAGTAGCTGAATTCGTCCGCCGACGGCAGCGCGGCGACCAGCGCGCGCTTGGCCAGGCGGCCGTGGCCGACTTCGCGGCGCTTCGGGGTGCCCACGCGGCCGGTTTCGCCGGTGGCGAACGGAGGCATGTTGTAGTGCAGCATGAAGTCGTCGGTGTACTCGCCCATCAGCGCGTCGATCTTCTGGCTGTCGCGCGCGGTGCCGAGGGTGGCCACGACCAGCGCCTGGGTTTCACCACGGGTGAACAGGGCCGAACCGTGGGTACGCGGCAGGACGCTGGTGCGGATCGCGATCGGACGCACGGTGCGGGTGTCGCGGCCGTCGATACGCGGTTCGCCTTCCAGGATCTGCGAACGCACGACCTTGGCTTCCATGTCGAACAGGATGTTGCCGACTTCGGCCGCATCGGCGTCGACGCCTTGGGCAGCCAGTTCGGCCATCACTTCGCTCGACAGCGACTTCAGCTTCTGCTGGCGCGCCGATTTTTCGCGGGTCTGGTATGCGTCGCGGACTTTTGCGCCGGCCAGCTCGCCCACGCGGGCGATCAGTGCTTCGTTCTTCGGCGCCGGCGCCCATTCGACTTCCGGCTTGCCGCCATCGGCGACCAGGTCGTGGATCGCATCGATCACGGCCTTCATCTGGTCGTGGCCGAAGACGACCGCGCCGAGCATGATTTCTTCCGACAGCTGCTGGGCTTCCGATTCCACCATCAGGACGGCGGTTTCGGTACCGGCCACGACCAGGTCCATCTGCGAGGTCTTGAGCTGGGTGGTGGTCGGGTTCAGGATGTACTGGCCGTTCGCGTAGCCGACGCGCGCCGCGCCGATCGGGCCGTTGAACGGGATGCCGGCGATGCACAGGGCAGCCGAAGCGCCGATCATCGACGGGATGTCCGGGTCGATCTCAGGATTGACCGACAGGACGTGGATGATGACCTGGACTTCGTTCAGGTAGCCTTCCGGGAACAGCGGACGGATCGGACGGTCGATCAGGCGCGAAGTCAGGGTTTCTTTTTCCGAAGGACGGCCTTCGCGTTTGAAGAAGCCGCCCGGGATCTTACCGGCTGCGTACGTTTTTTCCATGTAGTCGACGGTCAGCGGGAAGAAGTCCTGGCCCGGCTTGGCGTCCTTCCTGGCGACTACGGTTGCCAGCACGACGGTATCTTCGACCGACACGACGACGGCGCCGGATGCCTGGCGCGCGATCTCACCCGTCTCCATGGTGACCGTGTGTTGACCGTACTGGAAGGTTTTCGTAACTTTATTAAACATGGGTAATCCCTTTCTATTTGCCGACAGATTTTCAGGGGCTGTCGTTCACCTCACCACGGGCCGCCTCGGCGGCCTTTACTGCATACAACAAAGACGGCAAAAACAAAAAATGCCCGCGACAGTGACACTGGCGCAGGCATTTCGTGACTAAACCGTCTGGCGCAACGATTACTTACGCAGGCCGAGCTTGGCGATCAGATCGCGGTAACGGTTAGCGTCCTTACGCTTCAGGTAAGCCAGCAGGCTCTTACGACGGTTAACCATCATGATCAGGCCACGACGGGAGTGGTGATCCTTCTGGTGTGCCTTGAAGTGGCCGTTCAGCTCGTTGATACGTGCGGTCAGCAGTGCGACCTGGACTTCCGGCGAACCGGTGTCGTTCTGGCCACGTGCGTTGTCCGCGATGATCGCGGCTTTGTTGATGTTTTCTACGGTCATGATGTTACCTTTCACATGCGGTACAAGAGTCGGAACCCAGCGTACCGTGATTATCAAAAAACCCGTCCAAAACGGACAGACCCGCCAGTATAGGTGAAAACGCTTCGTGGAGCCAGTGTTTGCTGTCTCCGGATCGGGCATGATGGGGTTTTCGGGCGGAGTGCGGGTGAACCCATGATAAACGTGATCAAAATTGCAATTGCGGGCGCTGTGCTGGCGCTGGCCGGCTGCGCGGGGATGTGGAAGCAGGCGCCGGTGCCGGGTGAAACGCTCGAGGCCGTGCAGGCCAAGCTGGGGCCGCCGACGGGGGTGTACCCCAGCGCGGACGGGCAGGTGCTGGAGTATGCGACCGGGCCCTATGGGCAATTCACCTATATGGCGCGCATGGGGCCGGATGGCCGGATGCTGAGCTGGGAGCAGGTGCTGACCGGGGAGAAGTTCGCGTCCATCAAGGTCGATCGCGCGACCAAGGAGGACGTGCTGCGCACGGTGGGCCGGCCGGCGGAGCGGTCGCGGGTGGCGCTGCACAATTACGAGGTGTGGTCGTACCGGTACAAGGAAGCGGGGGTGTGGAACTCGCTCATGCATGTGCACTTCGATGAGCAAGGGGTGGTGAGGATGATGATGAATGGGCCGGATCCGATGTTTGAAAAGGATAGCAAGTTCGGGTTTTGAATGGGTTCGTGGCGGCGGTGCGACACTTGGATCCCCGCCTTCGCGGGGATGACGTTGACTGAGGGTGCTAGCGAACCGCTTGACCAAATCCGGCCACGTCCATAAGCACGTCATCCCCGCGCAGGCGGGGACCCAAGTGTGCATGAGCAGCGTGATCGCATCCTCACACACCCTGCGGATTCACCCTCTCGATCTTCGAATGCAGCTTGTTGAGCCCCGATAGATACGCCTTGGCCGACGCCACGATAATGTCCGGATCCGCCCCCACCCCATTCACGATGCGCCCCGCGTGCGCCAGCCGGATGGTGACCTCGCCCTGCGAAGCCGGCCCATTGCTGATCGCATTAATCGAAAACAGCACCTGCTCGGCCCCGCTCCCCACCACACTCTCGATGGCCTTGATGGTCGCATCCACCGGCCCATCCCCGGAACCCTCGGCAGCCACCTCCTTCCCTTCCACAGAGAACACGATGCGCGCATGCGGCAGCTCGCCCGTCTCCGAACGCTGCGACAGCGACACGAAGCGGTAGATCTCCCCGCCCTGGGCCCGGTCCTCGTCCGACACCAGCGCCATGATGTCCTCGTCGAAGATATCCGCCTTGCGGTCCGCCAGTTCCTTGAAGCGCGCAAACGCCGCGTTGACCTCGGCCTCCGAGTCCAGCGCGATCCCCAGCTCCTGCAGGCGCGCCTTGAAGGCGTTGCGTCCCGACAGCTTGCCCAGCACGATCTTGTTGGCGGTCCAGCCCACATCTTCGGCGCGCATGATCTCGTAGGTCTCGCGCGCCTTGAGGATGCCGTCCTGGTGGATACCCGAAGCATGCGCAAAGGCGTTCGCCCCCACCACCGCTTTGTTCGGCTGCACCGCGAAGCCGGTAATCTGCGACACCATCTTCGAGGCCGGCACGATCTGGGTCGTGTCCACGCCCACCGCCAGGTGGTAGTAGTCGTGCCGCGTGCGCAGCGCCATCACCACTTCCTCCAGCGAGGTGTTTCCTGCCCGCTCGCCCAGCCCGTTGATCGTGCATTCGATCTGGCGCGCG
>CBIHLT010000275.1:0-5620 GCA_966210615.1 uncultured Massilia sp. | reverse complement strand
GATAGCGTGTCTACCAATTTCACCACGTCGGCTGGAGACCAGTATTTTACCCTGCCTTACTACTTTTTTTCAATGCACAAATTGCGCTACTACAAGGATATTTCGCAATTTCTCAACTTTAGGAGGAGGCTCTGGAAGAGGAGCACCAGGGTCCATCACCGTCGAGGGCCGGTACCGGCCATCATTGTCGCGAAGCTCGCCGCGGGCAGGGTCGCCTGCGAGGCCGCATTCTACAGCTATTTGCGAACAGGCGCGCGCGGCACCTCTTCATTCATCAGGCCAATGTCGGGTCACGACGAAGGCTCGATGCTGTCTTGCCAATACAGGGTTGACGGCATGACCGCCAACCCTCGGGACATTACTTGGTGGCCGGAGCCGGAGCCGGCGCTGCCGGGGCAGCCTGGTTGGCCGGAGCGGCCGGCAGGGTCGGCACGTCCGCGGCCGGAGCCGGAGCAGCCGGAGCCGGCGCGGTGGCCGGCACGTTGGCGCCTGCGTTGGCCGGCACGCCGGTGGCCGGAGCCTGGGTCGACGGCACGGTCACGCGGCCCATCACGCCTTCGTCCTCGGTGTTGGTGCGGTTGTTGCCGGCATAGGCCAGCGCCAGGGTCGAGGCGAAAAAGACTGCAGCGGCCACCGCGGTCGACTTCGACAGGAAGTTCGACGAGCCCGATGCGCCGAACAGGCTGCCCGAGGCTCCCGAGCCGAAGGCCGCGCCCATGTCGGCGCCCTTACCGTGCTGGACCAGCACCAGGCCGATGATGGCCAGGGCCGAGATGACCTGCACGACAATAATCAGATTGAACAAGGTGTTCATTGCAATTCCATTTCAAGGCAAAGTTTAACTACGTGTTTAAATTCTTCAGCTGGCTGCGCGGATGATCGCCAGGAAGTCCGCCGCCTTCAGGGCCGCGCCGCCGATCAAGCCGCCGTCGATGTCCGGCTGCGCCATCAGGTCGGCTGCATTGTCCGGCTTCATGCTGCCGCCGTAAAGGATGGCGATGCCGTCGGCCGCTTGCGCGTTGCAGGCGCGCAGCTGGGCGCGCAATTGCGCATGCACTTCCTGCGCCATCTCCGGGGTGGCGGTCTTGCCGGTGCCGATCGCCCAGACCGGCTCGTAGGCCACGACGATCCTGGCCGCTGCATCCTTGCCGAGCAGTTCCAGCACGGCATCGAGCTGGGCGCCGACCACGGATGCGGTCTCCCCTGCTTCGCGCTCGCCCAGGGTCTCGCCCACGCAGACGATCGGGGTCAGGCCGGCAGCCAGGGCCGCCTGGGCCTTGCGCGCCACCAGTTCGTTCGACTCGCCATGGTAGGCGCGGCGCTCGGAGTGGCCGACGATCGCGTAGCGGCAGTGGAAATCGAGCAGCATCGAGGCCGCCACTTCGCCCGTGTAGGCGCCGGACGGCTGGGCCGACACATCCTGGGCGCCCCAGGCCAGCTTGCTACCTTGGAGCAGTTGTTCGCATTGGAAGAGATAAGGCGAGGGCACGCAGACCGCGCATGCGGCGGCGTTGCCTTCCAGGCCTTCGAGAATACCGGTCAGCAGCGCGGCGTTGGCTTCGCGGCTGCCGTTCATCTTCCAGTTACCTACGACGAGTTTGGGACGCATACTACCCCACAGTCAAATAACCCGCTATTTTAGCGGTCGATAATGTGGCGGTCAAACAATGGCTGAGCTGATCGCCCCTCCCCTGCGCCGCCTTCCAATACAAGTGCTGGCTTACAACACTTGCAATACGATCTTGCCGACGTGGGCGCTCGACTCCATCAGCGCGTGCGCCTCGGCGGCCTGCTCCAGTGGGAAGCTGCGATAGATTACCGGCTTCAGCTTGCCTTCGCCGAACAGGGGCCAGACGCGCTCGCGCAGCTGGCGCGCGATCGCGGCCTTGAAGGCCACCGGGCGCGGGCGCAGTGTCGAGCCGGTGATGGTCAGGCGGCGGCGCAGCACCTGGCCCATGTCCAGATTCGCCTTCGCGCCGCCCAGCAGCGCAATCACGACCAGGCGGCCGTCGTCGGCCAGGCAATTAATTTCGCGGGCCACGTAGTCGCCTGCCACCATGTCCAGTATCACATCGACACCGCGCCCAGCCGTGAGTTCCTTGACAACGGCCGTGAAGTCTTCGGTCTTGTAATCGATGGCGCGTTCGGCGCCCAGGTCTTCGCAGGCGCGGCATTTGTCGCCCGATCCGGCGGTGGCGAACACGCGGTGGCCGAGGGCCTTGGCCAGCTGGATCGCGGTTACGCCGATGCCCGAACTGCCGCCCTGCACCAGCAGGGTCTCGCCCTCGGCCAGGCGGGCGCGGTCGAAGACATTGCTCCAGACAGTGAAGAAGGTTTCCGGCAAGCTGGCCGCTTCCAGCGGCGTGAGGCCGGGCGGCAACGGCAGGCACTGTTCGAGCGGCGCGGCGCAGTATTCGGCATAGCCGCCACCCTGCACCAGGGCGCAGACCATGTCGCCCTTCCTGAAGCCGCTGTCGCCGAGTTCGCCGTCGACGATCTCGCCGGCCACTTCCAGGCCAGGCAGATCGGAGGCGCCGGGCGGCACCGGATAGTGGCCGAGGCGCTGCAGCACGTCGGGACGGTTGATGCCGGCGGCATGCACCTTGATCAGGACTTCGCCTTCCTTCAGCTGCGGCAGCGGGCGCTCGCACAGCTGCAGGACTTCCGGCTTGCCGGGCTGCGTGATTTCAATGGCGCGCATGGATGGCTCCGTGTTGAAAAAAGCGCAATTGTACGGCACCCGCGCCCAAGGCGTCGCAGCCTCCGGCGTTTCGCCAGGCGGATCACCCTTCCATCAAACTACATAACATTTACGTTGAGCAATAGCCGTGCTTTAATTGCAAAAAATACCTGTTCATGCCTTCACAATCACTGCAAAGGACGCCATGAAGATCGACTCGACAAATTGGCTTGCAGCGGCAACGCTCGCCGCGATAGCGGTGTTCCCGCTTGCGGCATCATCGTCCGCGCATGCGAAAGCGTCGATTTTCTCCCCGGGCGACAATTCGTTTAGCGTGAGCTTTCCGGGTAAGCCAACATGCGTGCAACAGGAAGCGGGGGCGCCGGGCGCGCTCTTCACTGTCCATACCTGCGCCTATTCACAGGCTCCGGCACGGCTTCTCTACAGCGTGACGTTTTTTAAGATCCCACCGACCAAGGTTCCGCTGGATAACAGGCGGCTTCTGCAAGTCGCCATGGATGGCCAGGCGGCGGCAGCGAACAGCAGGGTCCTTGAGGTCAAGGATGTCAGCGTCGGGAGTTATCCGGGTTTGCAAGGCGTGATACAGGATCCGGACGGATCGATCACGAGTTCGCAAGCCATTGTTGCAGAGGGCCAATTGATTACCTTGGTGATTGGGGACGGCAAAAAGCGCGTCGCCCCTGAAGTGGCAAGCAATTTCTTTAGTTCCCTTAAAGTGAATCGACCCGATTCCCGGAAGCGCCCGTAGAGCGGCAAG
Organism: uncultured Massilia sp.; assembly: GCA_966210615.1. Lineage (GTDB taxonomy): Bacteria > Pseudomonadota > Gammaproteobacteria > Burkholderiales > Burkholderiaceae_D > Telluria. The sequence continues at coordinate 2,162 of CBIHLT010000275.1, read as the reverse complement.
CCCGTTCGGAACCGCGACGCTGAACTCAATCTAATTACTGTTGAGTTCTTTCTCAGCCGGCGCATAATTGCCCTACCCGCCCGTTTCCTCCGAGGACGATGATGGCCACTCCAGCTTCCGCGCAGGCGTCGCGCCGCGCCGGTCCCCTCCCCAGCCTGGCCGGCGCACTGTTCGCGGCCGCCCTGGCCGCGTGCGGCGGCGGCGGCGACAGCGCCCCGGCGCCGGCGCCGGCCCCTCAGCCGCCGCCGGTCGCCACCTTGCCGGGCAGCTACGCCGATCCGGTCCTCTATTCCGGCGCGGCCACCGCGTCGCTGGCGGGCGCGGAGGAGCACGCCGCCACGGTCCCGGCGAGCATCACCCTCGACGGCCGCCCGCTCGCCTACACCGCCACCACCGGCCACCTGACGGCCACCGACCTGGCCACCGGACAACCGGCGGCGTCCTTCTTCTACGTCGCCTACACCGCCGGCGCTCAGCCGGCGGCGCAGCGGCCGCTCACCTTCTTCTACAACGGCGGGCCGGGTTCGGCCTCGATCTGGCTGCACCTGGGGTCCTTCGGACCGCGCAGGCTGGCCACCGGGTTCCCGTCCACCGAGCCGCCCGCCACCCCGCCGCAGCTGGTCGACAACCAGGAAACGCTGCTGGACCATTCGGACCTGGTCTTCGTCGACGCCATCGGCACCGGTTACTCGCAGGCGATCTCGCCGCGCACCAATGCCCAGTTCTGGGGCGTCGACCAGGACGCGGCGGCCTTCCGCGACTTCGTGCGCCGCTATCTCGCCGCGAATAACCGGCAGGCCTCGCCGGTCTACCTGTTCGGCGAATCCTACGGTGCGCCGCGCACGGCGGTGCTGTCCAACCTGCTCGAAAGCGCCGGCGTGCGCGTGACCGGCGTCGTGCTGCAGTCGGCCGCCATGAACTACAACTCCAACTGCGGCGTGTTCGATCCCGGCCAGGTCAGCTGCGAAGGCTATCTCCCGAGCTATGCGGCCGTCTCGGCCTACCACCAGAGCGGCAGCCTGCCGACCGACTTTTCGTCGGTGCTGCAGCACGTACGCGACTTCGCCGCCGGCGCCTACCGCAGCGAAGTCGGCGCCTTCCTCGCCAGCGGCACGCCGCCAAGCGATGCCACGGTGAACCAGCTGGCCGCCTATACCGGACTGTCGGCGCCAACCTGGCGCCAGGATTTGTCGATGATGCCGGGAGGCTACCGCGCGCGCCTGCTGCCGGGACAGGTGATCGGGCGCTACGACGCCCGGGTGAAGGCGCCCAGCGGCAGTGCGCTGGCGGCCGGCGGCGACCCGTCGATCAACCTGGTGGGCAATGCCTTCGCCGGCACCATCGGCAGCTATCTCAAGAACGAATTGCGCTATACCGCGGCGACGTCCTACCTGAGTTCCAACAATGTCCTCAACCTCTGGAACTTCAGCCACGACGGCAAGCCGCTGCCGGACACGATCCCGGACCTGGCCGCGGCAATGACCCTCAATCCCTCGTTGAAAGTGATGGCCATGAGCGGCTATCATGACCTGGCGACGCCGTTCTACCAGACGGAGCTGGATCTGGCGCGCCTGGGCGCCGGCGCCGGCATTCAGATTCGCAACTACAACAGCGGGCACATGAGCTACCTCGACGACAACGTGCGCCGCCTCCAGAAGGCCGACCTGCGCGCCTTCTACAACAGCGTATCGGTGGCACAATGAAGACCATGCACCTCTTTCTCCTGCTTGTGAGTGCGGCGGGCGCGGCTGCCGCGCAGGCGCCGCTCGGCAACGACGCCCAGGTTCCGCCGGCGCTGCGGGTCCGTCCGGCCGAGCCGCCGGCGGCGGGCGCGGCGCTGCGCGCCCAGGCGCTGGCCAAGCTGAAGGCGCAGTTCAAGGCGGCCGACCGGGACGGCAACGGCAGCCTGAGCGCCGAGGAAGCGAAGCATTTCGGCTTCGTCGCCAGCCATTTCGACGACATCGACGAGAAACGCCGCGGCGCCATCAGCTTCGACGACCTGCGCGCCTACCTGGAGCGCGAGAAAGCCGACCGGCGTTAGCTTTCCGGCTGATATACGCTTACCGGCGGGCTGTTTGGCTTATGACCCGTTTCCGGTCCGCGAGGCCGTCGGCAACGGCGTCCCCGGGCGCCAGGTGCGCGACAGCGCCTGCGCTTCCTCG
>CBIHLT010000274.1:0-5632 GCA_966210615.1 uncultured Massilia sp. | reverse complement strand
CGGCTGAGGCTTCAGCCGTAGTCCCGGTTGTCGGCTGAGGCTTCAGCCGTAGGAATTGGTGCCGGTATATTTCCCGACCGCCGGCGCCGGTAGGGCGGTTCGCACCGCCGTTGCCCTTCCCTAGGAGCGCTTGCATTGTGCGGGTCCAATGTGACGCGCTTGTGACGGATCAGCGCCTTCTCCTTGTTTCCTTTTGTAAAGTACGCGGATAATCGCTGCTTTGGCGGCCGACTTCCTCGCGGCCGCAGCAAGAGGAGAGAGCATGCACGATCATGAACAAGAGCAGGGTGCGCAAGACGCCGCTGCCCAGCCGGACAATCCCGCGCGCAGGCGCATCTTCCAGGCCGCGGCGGCGGCCGGGCTCGGTTCGGCCCTGCCCGCCGTGGCCGAGGCCGCGCCCGCGCGCGCTCCCGCGCAGGCCGTCAAAGGCTCGCTCGATGCCAAGCTGAAGGCGCACGTCAGGAACGTGGTCGTGATCTACCTGGAGAACCGCAGCTTCAACAACCTGTTCGCCGACTTCCCCGGCCTGGCCGCGCCCTTGTCCGCGCTGCCGCCGGAAGCCGCGCAGCAGCGCGACCGCGACGGCTCGGTGCTGCCGTCCCTGCCGAAGATCTGGGGCGGCATGGTGCCGGGCCGCCAGGACATCGGCGGCAAGGAATACCTGATCAAGGAAGACCAGCTGGTCAATCTGCCGAACGCGCCTTTCAAGCTGACCGACGCCGAGGGCAAGCCCCTGCCCGAGAGCATCGTCACACGCGACCTGGTGCACCAGTTCTACCAGAACCAGATGCAGATCAACGGCGGCAAGAACGACGGCTTCGCGGCCTGGTCGGACGCCGGCGCGATGGTGATGGGCCATTACGGCGAGACGGCGAAGAACCTGGGCCTGTGGCAGATCGCGCGCGCGTTCACCCTGTGCGACAACTTCTTCATGGCGGCCTTCGGTGGTTCCTACCTGAACCACCAGTTCCTGATCAGCGGCCGCACGCCGGAATACTTCAACGCCGCGTCGACCCCGGCCAAGTCGAAGATCGCCGTGCTGGAAGACGGCCCGGCCGGGCACCGCCTGGCGGTCGCGCCGGATGCGCCCAGGTCGGCGCTGGAGGGCAAGCCGAAGTACGTGCACGCCGGCCCGATCACGCCGGACGGCTACGCGGTCAACACGATGGCGCCGCCTTACCAGCCGAGCTGGGTGCGTCCGGCGCAGGGCGGCGATCCGCAGCATGCCGACCCGCAGGACCCGTCGGTGCTGCCGCCGCAGACCTACAAGACCATCGGCGACCTGCTGTCCGAGCGCGGCGTGAGCTGGGCCTGGTACGGCGGCGCGCAGCAGGCGGCGCTGGACGGGCGCGGGGCGGGGCAGAAGCCGAACTTCCAGCACCACCACCAGCCCTTCAATTATTTCAGGCAGTTCGCGCCGGGCACCGCCGCGCGCGAGCGGCACCTGCGCGACGGGGGCTTGGGCGACAGCCCGATCTCGAATCGATTCCTGGCCGACGTGGTGGCGGGCACGCTGCCGGCCGTGGCCTTCTATAAGCCGCAAGGCAACCTGAACCTGCATGCGGGCTACTCGGATGTCGAGTCGGGTGACCAGCACGTGGCCAACGTGATCGAGCACCTGAAGAAGTCGCCGCAGTGGAAGGAGATGGTGGTGGTGATCACCTTCGACGAGAACGGCGGCTGGTGGGACCACGTGGCGCCGCCCAAGGGCGACCGCTGGGGGCCGGGCTCGCGCGTGCCGGCGATCATCGTGTCGCCGCATGCCAAGCGTGGGGCGGTGGATCACAACTTCTACGATACGACTTCGATCTTGCGCTTCATCACGCGCCTGCATGGCTTGCCGCTGCTGGAGGGGCTGGCGGCGCGCAATGCGGCGTTCGCGGCGCGCGGGGCGAGGCCGCCGGGGGATTTGACAGGGGCTTTGCGGTTTCGTTGAGCGCGCGGGTTAGTGGAGAAAGCCAGTTCTTGTGGACTGGCTTTTTTTATTGTCGCGGCTGCTCAACGAACTTGGGTCCCCGCCTTCGCGGGTGACGCTTATGAGTGCGTGTCCGAAACCAAGGCCTTGAGTACTCATCACACTAAACCAACGTGATCCCCGCGAAGGGCGGAGCAATGCCACTGGCATTGCTCCGCCCAGGTTTTGCACGCACACCACAAACTCCCTTGCACTCAGGCTACCGCGCGCTCCACCCAAAGACCCGGCGATACACTCACCTGCGGCTCGATATTGCGTAGTTGACAACCGGAACGAAGCAGGCCGGCAGCGCAGCCCGAGCCCGCACACCAGCCCCAAACCAATTCAGGAACAGGAGAACAATCATGCAGAAAAAACAGGTCCTCAAAAGCCTGCTCGCCGTATCGGCAGTGGCAGCCATGCTCGGTTCCTTCGGCGTACAGGCGCAGAACAATGCCCAGAGCGCCCAGCAGATGAGCCAGCACGGCTCGCAAGGCAACCCCAACCTGACCGGCAAGGCGGCCAATGACGGCACCGTCGGCAACACCAACAGCCAGGGCATGGAAGACCGCAGCGGCCAGGTCGGCAGCTCGAGCACCGCCACCACCCAGTCGGGCGCCGCCGCGCCCGCCACTGCCGCCGCCGCAGCCGGCGCCAAGGCGGACGCAGCGGCCAAACTGACCAAGGCCGACAAGAAGGCCCTGACCGACATGGCCCTGTCCAACATGGCCGAGATCGAAACCGCGAAGCTGGCCCTGAGCAAGAGCCAGAACCAGGAAGTGAAGACCTTCGCCCAGCAGATGATCGACGACCACAGCAAGGCCCAGGCCGAAGTCGAGAGCCTGGCCCAGGCCAAGGGCGTGACCCTGCCGACCGAGCTCGACGCCAAGCACAAGGCCAAGGCCGCCATGCTCGAGAAACTCAGCGGCGATGCCTTCGACCGCGCCTACACCAAGCAGTCCGGCCGCGCCGACCACAAGGCCACCCACGCCAAGCTGAAGAAGAGCATGAGCGCCGCCAAGGATCCGGACGTCAAGGCCCTGGCCACCAAGATGACCCCGGTCGTCGAGCAGCACCTGAAGTCGGCCGAGGAAATGATCTCGACGCAGGGACGCACCGCCACCGGCCATTCCGGCGCCACCGGCAAGACCGACAGCGGCAACAAGTAAACCTGCAACAGCCGCGCACCGTCCGGTGCGCGGTTCCTCTCAGCGCGCCGCCGGCGCGCTTCCCTTCCATTTCCCTTCGATGCGCTCGATCGCGATCTCGATGCCGACGATGGCCTTGAGCATGCCGTCGATGAATGCGCGCGGCGCGTCGCCGACGCTCCACGGATGAGGCAGCACGCTTTCCTGGCGCTCGGTCTGGCGCCTGACCTGGGCCAGCAGCCAGGCCGGGTCTTCGATGGCGCGCAGGCGTCCGTGCACGTGCACCACGTGGTAGTTCCAGGTCGGCACCACACGGCCTTGTGTTTCCAGCTTCTCGATGGGATCGGGCGTGATGTAGCCGGCCGGGCCGCGAAAGACGACCAGCACCTGCTGGCCCTCGCGGCGCCACACCGGATTGGCGCGCGCCACGTGGGCCCGCAGTACGCCATGCGGGCCATGCGCGTGGTCGGCGACGAATTCGAAGGGCAGGTGGTCGGCGTCCGGCAAGCCGTCGTCCAGGGTGACCAGCATGCCGAGCGCATGGGTGGCCATCAGGTCGTGCATGGCCTCGATGCGGTCCTGCCGGTGGCGGGCGGCGATGTACATCAGCTTTCCTCCACGACCACGTCGCATTTCAGCGAATTGGCCACATAGCACTGCTCGTGGGCCAGGTGGTGGATGTGCGCGAGTTCTTCGGCAGCGGGCTGAGGCCCGGCGAAGCGGATGCTCGGGCGCAGCGCGATGCGCACCAGCGCTGCGCGCCCGTCCGCGCCCTTGTCCAGCAGGCCGAGGGCCTGGTCTTCGTAGCTGTCGACCACGTGGCCGCGCCTGGCCGCGATCGACAGGAAGAACAGCATGTGGCAGCTCGACGCAGCCGCGACCAGCGCTTCTTCCGGATCGATGGCGGCCGGGTCCGACATCGGCAGCGGCACCGACAGCGGCGAGGACGAGGCCGGCACTGCCAGGCCGCCGTCGAAGGACCAGGCGTGGGCGCGGCTGTAGCGCTGGTCGAGGAAAGGCTGGCCGGCGCGCTGCCAGGCCACGCGGGCGCTGAATTCCATCGGTTTCATCGAAGCTCCTGTGTGAGAACAGGCATATGGTAGGGTGGCCACTTGGCTTGCTCAAAGTACCAATTCCGGCGAAGATGGGCGTACCAATTTCCACTGCATAGCATGCATATTCACGACCTCATCGCCGGCGCGCCGCTCGACCGTGGCGGCGCCGTTCCGCTGTTTCGCCAGCTGTACAGCCGGCTCAAGGGCGCCATCCTGCGCGGCGCGCTGGCGCCGGGCGCGCGCCTGCCGGCCACGCGCGACCTGAGCCGCCTGCTGGGCGTATCGCGCCAGACCGTGCTGGCGGCCTACGAACAGCTGAGCGCTGAGGGCTACCTGCGCGGCGGCGTGGGGCAGGGGACCTTCGTCGACGAGGCACTGCCGCTCGCGCGCCAGGAGCAGCCGGCGCCGGGCCTGCTGCGCCCGCTGCCTGAACGCGGCGCGGCGCTGGCGGCGGCGATGGCGCGGGTGCGCAGCCACGACGGTCCGGTACGCGCTTTCCGGCCCAGCATGCCGGGGCTGGACCTGTTCCCCTTCGACGTCTGGCGCAAGCTCGAGATGCGCCAGCTGCGCCGTCCCGGCCCGCACCTGGGCTACAGCGAGCCGTCCGGCCACGGCCCCTTGCGCGAGCTGCTGTGCGCCTACCTGCGCGCCTCGCGCGGCGTCGAATGTACGCCCGGCCAGATCGTGATTACCTCCGGCTCGCAGCAGGCCTTGTTCCTGCTGGCGCAACTGCTGCTGGCGCCGGGCGACGGCGTGTGGGTGGAGTCGCCCGGCTACCAGGGCGCCTGCGCGCCGCTGGCGGTAGCCGGCGCGCGCCTGTGCACGGTGCCGGTGGATGCGGAAGGCATGGACGTGGCCTACGCGGCGCGGCATCATCCGGACGCGCGCATGGTGTTCGCAACTCCTTCGCACCAGCTGCCGCTGGGCGTGACCATGAGCCTGGCGCGCCGCCTCGACCTGCTGCGCTGGGCCACGGCGCACCGTGCCTGGATCATCGAGGACGACTACGACAGCGAGTACCGCTACACCGGGCCGCCACTGGCTTCGCTCCAGGGCCTGGACCGCGCCGGCTGCGTGGTCTACGTGGGCACCTTTTCGAAAGTCCTGTTCCCCGGCCTGCGCCTCGGCTACGTGGTCGCGCCGCCGGCGCTGGCCGGGCCGCTGGCGCGCGCCAAGGCGGTGGTGGACCGCCACAGCGCCATCGTGCCGCAGGCGGTGCTAACCGACTTCATCGCCGAAGGCCATTTCGCGCGCCATATCCGGCGCACGCGCGAGGCCTATGGCGAGCGCCGCGAAGCCCTGCTCGAGGCGCTGCACAACCGCCTTGGCGACAGGCTGCGGTGCGGGCCGTCCGACGCGGGGCTAGACGTCTGCGTGCACTTCAAGCCCGGCCGCGACGGCAGGCTGCCGGACGAAGCGCGGGTGGCGCAGGCGGCGCTCGAGGCGGGCATCGAGCTGCGGCCGCTGGACTACTA
>CBIHLT010000273.1:0-5648 GCA_966210615.1 uncultured Massilia sp. | reverse complement strand
CTCTCCTGCGAGCGGCGATTGGCATTTTCAACACTCAACGGTGACAGCGCGTTTTGTTTGGGCGCGCGCTATCGCTGCAGCGGCAGCACGCGGGCGGGAACGAAGGGCGGCAGCACCGCGAGCCGGATGTGCGGCGTGGCGCCACGGACGGCGTGCAGCCGCGCCATCGCCCGGTCGACATTGTCGAAGAGGCGGGGCGGCGGGCGGTAAGTCTCGGTGTATGCGCGGGTGAAATTGTCCCAGTGAATAGGAATGACCAGCTGCGCACCCGGCTTCACCACGGCCTCCTGCCAGTAGGCGTCGATGTCCCGGTCGGGCAAGACGCCGAGCCGTCCGATGCCGAGCAGGACGACGTCGGCCTGCCGGCCCCGCAACATGTCTGCTTCGCCGCCCGCGCTGGAGATGATGGCGATGCTGCCCAGGCGGTGGCGCAGGATGAAGCTGAAGTTCTGGTCCATCCGGAATTCGGCGCCATGCCAGCGCTGGACCATGTCGGCAAGTTCCGCGAGCAGGAAAGGCTTGGCGTGCCGGGTGGAGAAGACCTCGATCTCGAAATTCCCGACACTGAACCTGGACTCCGCTGCCAGCGTCTGGAAGCGCTCGCACGGATAGCCTTCCTCCTTCGCATAGGCCTTCATGGCAAGCGGGCCGAACAGCAGCGCATCCTTGTCCAGCGCCAGCCAGGGCGCATCCAGCGCATGGTCGTAGTGATGATGCGAGACCAGCACGGCGTCGATCCGGCCGATCCCGGCCTCCTTGAGCGCATCGGTGATCCGGCCCGGCTCGGGGCGCGCCGGCCCGGTCAGCAGGGCGTGGAGATCGGGGCGCGAAAAGAAACCGTCGATCATGATCGAGGTCGTGCCGTCGGTGATGTGCAGCGTCGAGACGCCGAACCATTGAATGCCGATGCCTTCGGCGCCGGGGCGGGCGGGCGGCGGCGCGTAGATGTCCGGACGGCCGTCCGTCCAGCGGGCCGGCGCGGAGCAGGCCAGGAGCGCCCACATCATCGCCATCCACAGTGCTGCCGTTCCGAGTCGCCGGGCCATGTCCTCTCCTTTGAAAGGGAAGTATATTCGATATTGTCGAAATGACAAATTGCGGCGGCGTATCCCTCGGGGTTGTGGCGCGGAAACCTGTGGTTTTTTTGTCCCGCTAATAAAAAACCACCGCCGCGGCGGTGGTTGAGGATGGCTTCGGTCCGGCTTACAGCCCGGCGATCACTTCCGCCGCCGGAGCCGGGGTCGGGGCTTCGGCGGGAGCCGCTTCCGGCTTCACCGCCGGCTCGGCCGGCTTGCTGACCATGACCGGGGCCGCCGGTGCACGCGGGGTGAAGGTCGGCACCTTGTGGCCCTTGGCCACCTGCTTCAGGCGGCGGTATTCCGCCAGCACCTTCGAGCCGTAGCCCGAATCGGTTTCCAGGTCGGCCGCGCCGACATAGGTCTTGAGGCCGCCTTCGACCGAGCCGGTGCGCTTCACGTAGTCCTTCAGGATCAGGGCGCCGACACGGATGTTGGCGACCGGATTCAGCGCGGCTTCCTGGCCGCCCACTTCCGCAAACTTGTCATGGTGCACCTTGGCCATGACCTGCATCAGCCCCTTGGCGCCCATCGGGCTTTCCGCGAACGGGTTCAGGCCCGATTCGATCGCCATCACCGCCAGGATCAGGAGCGGATCCAGCTTGACCTCGTGCGCCGTCATGTAGGCGGTCGAGACCAGCATGTTGGCGGCGTCGCTGGCGACGCGGTAGCGCTTGGACAGCCAGTCGGTCACCCATTTCTGCTGCTTGGTACTGCCGAGCGCCGCCGGGTGCGCCTCGTTGGCGGTTTCTTCGGCGACGGCTTCCGCCACCGTCATGGCACTCGCGGCAGCCGGTGCGGCGGCCACGATGGTCGGCTGCGGATGCAGCAGTTGCGAGACGCGCTTGGCGACGTCGTCGTTGGTGTACAGCAGCGCGAGCGCGGCGATTGCCGTCAGACCGCATACGGTCAGTGTGTATTGTGCGGTGGTCAATAGACCGCGTGCCGCTTTCGTCACGGAAGCCCACGTGATTGGCTGGCTGGCCATGGTTTGGACGAGCCGTGCGCTCGCGATGAAACGATGCATCATCGAATCTCCCTTTTGTCGCGGCAAAAACGATCCCGCCGGAGCGCAGTAAGCGCTTCGTGTGGACGTACGTTGCCGTGCATCAGAAATATCGTCTGTCGCCGCCTTGCGGTGGACTGACGCCGTCATTGCTTTGCTTAAGCTGGTATGGCCAGGGCGGCAGGGACCAGTGGCTCAACAACTGTCTCGGGGTTCTGGGCAGACGCCCAATGAAAACACTCCTTAAAATGTCATGTGGGGCCCCGACCCCGTGAATGAGTGAGAACAGCTAAAATAGTGTCAAAAAGACGTGCCTGCCTCATCAAGTAGGGTGGATTGTAGGGGCGAGCTTATATCAAGTCAACCCTAGCACATTCCGTCTTTATTACTTTTAGGTCTTATTTCCGAGGGTCAAGTTGGAAATTGCTCAGCAATTCAAGGACTTGGACGGCATCGCTCACACACCAAATGCAGTTGAAAAAACGATAAAAGATTGATGAAATATACAGACTTACGGGATTTCATGGCCCAGCTGGACAGCATGGGCGAACTCAAGCGGGTAGGAATCCCGGTGTCGCCGAATCTCGAAATGACCGAGGTCTGCGACCGCACCCTGCGCGCCGGCGGACCGGCGCTCCTGTTCACCCAGCCCACTGGCCACAGCATTCCCGTCCTCGGCAACCTGTTCGGCACGCCGCGCCGCGTGGCGCTCGGCATGGGCGCGGACGACGTCGGCGAGCTGCGCCGCATCGGCCACGTGCTGGCGCGCCTGAAGGAGCCGGAGCCGCCCAAGGGCTTCAAGGACATCCTGGGCCTCGGCTCGCTCGTCAAGGCGGTGTGGGACATGGCACCCAAGGAAGTGCGCGGCGCGCCATGCCAGGAGATTGTCTGGGAAGGGCAGGATGTCGACCTGGGCAGGCTGCCGATCCAGCATTGCTGGCCGGGCGACGTGGCGCCCCTGATCACCTGGGGCCTGGTGATCACCAAGGGCCCGAACAAGAAGCGCCAGAACCTGGGCATCTACCGCCAGCAGGTGCTGGGGCCGAACAAGGTCATCATGCGCTGGCTGGCCCACCGCGGCGGCGCGCTCGACTTCCGCGAGCATGCGCTGGCCAATCCGGGCAAGCCCTATCCGATCGCGGTGGCGCTGGGCGCCGACCCGGCCACCATCCTGGGCGCGGTGACCCCGGTGCCGGACAGCCTGTCCGAGTACCAGTTCGCCGGCCTGCTGCGCGGCAGCCGCACCGTGCTGACCAAGGCGATCGGCAGCGAACTGCGCGTGCCGGCATCCGCCGAGATCGTGCTGGAAGGGCATATCTACCCGGACGCCGCGCACCCGTCCGGCTTCGAGCACGCGCTCGAGGGGCCGTATGGCGACCACACCGGCTATTACAACGAACAGGACAGCTTCCCGGTGTTCACGATCGACCGCATCACCATGCGCCGCGATCCTGTTTACCACTCGACCTACACCGGCAAGCCGCCGGACGAACCGGCGGTGCTGGGCGTGGCGCTGAACGAAGTCTTCATCCCGCTGCTGCAGAAGCAGTTCAGCGAGATCACCGACTTCTACCTGCCGCCGGAAGGCTGCAGCTACCGCATGGCCGTGGTGCAGATGAAAAAGCAGTACGCGGGCCACGCCAAGCGCGTGATGTTCGGCGTGTGGAGCTTCCTGCGCCAGTTCATGTATACCAAGTTCATCGTGGTGGTGGACGAGGACGTCGATGTGCGCGACTGGAAGGAGGTGATCTGGGCAATCACGACCCGGGTCGATCCGACGCGGGATACGGTCATGGTCGACAACACGCCGATCGATTATCTCGACTTCGCTTCGCCGATCAGCGGGCTGGGGAGCAAGATGGGGATCGACGCTACCAATAAATGGCCGGGGGAGACCAACCGGGAGTGGGGCATGCCGATCACGATGGATGCGGCGGTCAAGCAAAAAATCGACGACATCTGGCAGCAGTTGGGTATATAAGAACAGCCCGCGGCCGACCTTGTTCCGTTTGCATAAAAAACCGTCACCCGGAGAAGGCCGGGGTGACGGTTTTCAGGTCGGCTCATAGGCATGAGCAGGCGGTTTGCCCGCCGTTTCCCAAACGGTGCAGGGTGCGGTATAATGACCGCTGGCGGGCCCCTGCGCATTGTGGCATGGTTTACCTGGTCAGGTCGGGAACGAAGCAGCCAAAGCCGTTCACCGCAAGTGCCGCAGATCAGGCTCGCCTCTTATCTCCCCTTCGTTTCACACTCCCAAACAGTTTTCCCCTCGACACACCATCCGATGCCGCGGATGTGCTTCGCCCATCGCCTCCGACGCTTGACGGCATGGCCACAGATTGTTCGCGGCAACGCCCATCTGCGGTAAAATCCCGGCATGTCCTATCAAGTCCTCGCCCGCAAATACCGTCCCAAGAACTTCGAAACGCTGGTCGGCCAGGAGCACGTCGTCCGTGCGCTGACCCATGCCTTGAGGACTGGCCGCCTGCACCATGCCTACCTGTTCACGGGCACGCGCGGGGTCGGCAAGACCACCCTGTCGCGGATCCTGGCCAAGTCGCTCAACTGCACCGGCCCGGACGGGCAGGGCGGCATCACGGCCGAACCCTGCGGCCAATGCGAAGCCTGCCGCGCGATCGACGCCGGCCGCTTCGTCGACTATATAGAGATGGACGCGGCGTCCAACCGCGGCGTCGACGAGATGGCCCAGCTGCTCGAGCAGGCGGTCTATGCGCCGAGCAATGCGCGCTTCAAGGTCTACATGATCGACGAGGTGCACATGCTGACCAACCACGCGTTCAACGCGATGCTCAAGACGCTCGAGGAACCGCCGCCGCACGTCAAGTTCATCCTCGCAACCACCGATCCGCAAAAGATCCCGGTGACCGTGCTGTCGCGCTGCCTCCAGTTCAACCTCAAGCAAATGCCGCCGGGCCACATCGTCGGCCACCTGGAGAACATCCTGGGCCAGGAAGGCGTCAGCTTCGAGCAGCCCGCGCTGCGCCTGCTGGCGCAAGGCGCGCACGGCTCGATGCGCGATGCGCTCTCGCTGACCGACCAGGCGATCGCCTATGCCGCCGGCCAGGTGACCCTGGACGCGGTGCAGGGCATGCTGGGCGCGCTCGACCAGTCCTACCTGGTGCGCCTGCTCGACGCGCTGGCGGCCCAGGACGGCGCCGACCTGATGGCGGTGGCCGACGAGATGGCCAGCCGCAGCCTGTCCTACAACGGCGCGCTGCAAGACCTCGGCACCCTGCTGCACCGCATCGCCCTGGCCCAGAGCGTGCCGGCCGCCGTGCCGCAAGACCTGCCCGAACTGGGCGATATCCTGCGCCTGGCCGCCTTGTTCGACCCGCAGGAAGTGCAGCTGTATTACCAGATCGCCGTGCACGGCCGTAACGAGATCGGCCTGGCGCCGGACGAGTACGCCGGTTTCACCATGACCCTGCTGCGCATGCTCGCCTTCCGTCCGGGACAGGGCGGCGCCGAGCAGCCGGCCGCGGCACCGGCCCCGGCCATGGCCGCCGGCGCCGGTCCGGGCGCACGCGCGGCGGCAGTCGCCGCGG
>CBIHLT010000272.1:0-5708 GCA_966210615.1 uncultured Massilia sp. | reverse complement strand
CCCCGCGCCACGCCACCTACATTCCTTTCAAGGCCACGGACGGCAGCGTGATCGACCAGGGCATCGCCCTCTACTTCAAGGGCCCGCATTCCTACACCGGCGAAGACGTGCTCGAACTGCAGGGCCACGGCGGCCCCATCGTGCTGCAGATGCTCCTGCAGCGCGTGCTGGAAGCCGGCGCCGAACATGGCGTGAGGCTGGCCGAACCCGGCGAATTCACCCGCCGCGCCTTCCTGAACGACAAGCTCGACCTGGCCCAGGCCGAAGCCGTGGCCGACCTGATCGACGCCTCCACCGAAGCCGCCGCCAAGTCGGCCTCGCAGTCGCTGTCCGGCGCCTTCTCCCAGGTGGTGCACAAGCTGGTCGACCAGACCATTAACCTGCGCATGCTGGTCGAAGCCACCCTCGACTTCCCGGAAGAAGAAATCGACTTCCTCGAAAAGTCGAACGCGCGCGGCCAGCTGGCCGGCATCATCGAGTCGCTGGAAAACGTGTTCCGCCAGGCGGCGCAAGGCGCGCTGCTGCGCGAAGGCCTGAACGTGGTGCTGGTGGGGCAGCCGAACGTCGGCAAGTCCTCGCTGCTGAATGCCCTGGCCGGCGCCGACGTGGCCATCGTCACCCCGATCGCCGGCACCACGCGCGACAAGGTGAGCGAAACCATCCAGATCGAAGGCATCCCGCTGAACATCATCGACACCGCCGGCATCCGTGCGCTCGACGAAGGCGTGGATGTGGTGGAAGCCATCGGCATCGAACGCACCTGGGGCGAAGTCGGCAAGGCCGACGTGATCCTGCACCTGCTCGACGCCAGCCTGGGGCCGAGCAAGGCCGACGAGGAAATCGTCGCCGCCTTCCCGCAGGGCGTGCCGGTGGTGCGGATCTGGAACAAGATCGACCTGTCGGGCCACAAGCCTTCGAAGGAAGACGGCCAGGACGCCACCCACCTCTACCTGTCGGCCCACGAAAAGCTCGGCATCGAGCTGCTGCGCGCCGAGCTGCTGCGCATCGCCGGCTGGCAGCAGACCGGCGAGTCGCTGTATCTGGCCCGCGAACGCCACCTGATCGCGCTGCGCGCCGCGCGCGAGCACCTGGAATTCGCGCGCCAGCACGCGATGCAGGACGACCAGTCGCTCGACCTGTTCGCCGAGGAGCTGCGCCTGGCCCAGGACCAGCTCTCGAGCATTACCGGTCAATTTACGCCGGACGACCTGCTGGGGGTGATCTTCAGCCGCTTCTGTATTGGCAAATGAGCGGCAAATGAGCGCTTGCGCATGCTAGGCTTGCCGGCAAGGAGAGTCACCACGATGCAGCAGTCCACCCGCCGAACCGTTTTCCGCCTCGCCGGCATGCTGGCCCTTTCCAGCCTGCTGGCCTCCTGCGCCAACCTGGCCGGCCCGCGCGAGGTCGAGCTGCCCCTGCACAAGCTCCAGGCCGGCCTGGAGCGCCGCTTCCCGCTCGACAGCCGCATGCTCGACATGCTCAACGTGCGCTTTTCGCGCCCCTTGCTATCGGTCGAGCCCGAGACCGACCGCGTGGCCCTGGCGCTCGACGCCTCGGTCAGCCCGCCTTTCATGAGCCAGACCTGGAACGGCAGCCTGGGCTTCTCCGGCCGCCTGTATGTCGACCCCGGCCGCTCGGCGGTGATGATGGCCGAGCCGCGCGTGGACCGCCTCGATTTCGGCGCCGGCAGCGGCCTGGCCGAACGCCAGATGGCCAAGGTTGCCAATGGCATGATCGGCATGCTGGCGCGCGATATTCCCGTCTATTCCTTCAATACGGACGACCTGCGCTATGCCGGCGTACAGTTCATGCCGACCCGCATCCGCACCACGCGGCGCGGCCTGCTCGTCACCCTGGAACCGGTGCGTTAGGGAACTGTTGCGGTGATGCTTCAAATCAAGCCTGTCGATAAGTACAGGATTGCGCGGGCATGGCATTGGGAGCACACTGTATTGCGCTGATTGAGCTTTCTCATGCACACGGTATTCCACTGAAGTAATCTTTTCCTAGACTTCAGGCAGCCGTGTTAGGGGGTGGATCTTGGAAACGACACACGAGAGTTTTCTGGACAACGGGCTGCCCGCCGAGAGGCCCGTTGCGGCCGTGGCGAGCCCTTTGCCTGCCCGTCAGAGCCTCCCGCCCAAGGGATCGTGCTGGTATTGCGAGAAGCCGCTCGACAGCGTCCGCCGTTTCTGCGGCAAGACCTGCGCCGATTCCTTCGACGAGGAAGCGGAATACACACGCTGAGCGGCTGAGCGGACCCTGGTCCGCGTCTCAGCTCCCGCCTTTTTCTTCCAGTACCGCGAGCGCGCGCTCGAAATCGAAGCTGCCGACGGCGGCATCGAGCCGGCGCATGCGCTCGGCGCCGAGCGCGGCGAGGAAGGCGGCATGGCGCGTTTCCAGCAGGGCGGGCGCGGTGCCGTCGCCGATGTCGAGCATGGCGCGCAGGCAGGCCAGTTCGCCGCTGCTGGCCACGCCGCCGTCCGCGGCGTCCTGCGGTGAGGACAGCACCGCATCCAGCTGGGCCAGCACGCGCGCCAGCTCCGCGTCCAGGCTGTCGAGCAGATGGGAGGCGGCGCAGCCTTGCGCGCGCAGGGCGAGTTCGACCTCGAGCGCCAGCTGGCGCAAGCTGCGCGCCTCGATCATCGCCGCGGCGCCCTTGAGGGTGTGGACGACGCGCTGCGCCAGCGCCGGCTCGCGATCCGCCATCGCCTGGCGCAGGCGGGCCACCGTGTCGCGGTAGTCGGTGCGGAAGCGCCCGAGCACCCGCTGGTGCATGGCGTGGTCGCCCATGACCCGGTCGAGCCCAACCGCCAGGTCGATCGCCTGGTGGCTGGCCTGCCGCGGGCCGCTTGGATTCATCAGCGGGTGGTGAAGGACCAGTCGCGGGTCACCGGGGTGCCGTTGACGGTGCCGGAGAAGCTCACGTCATAAGTCGTGGCGGCGCGCAGCGGCTGCAGGGGCACAATGGCCGCCGCGGTCTTGGTGGTGCCGGTCGGGTCGACCCGCAGGGTCGTCAGGTTGGCGCCGCCACGCGGACGCACGGTGAAGCTGCTCACCGTGACCGCCGCGTCGAGGTTGGCGTGCACGCTGATCGGGTAGCCGACTTCGTTCTGGTTCGGGACCGGGTCCGGTTCCTCGGTGTTGCTGAAGAAGTTCGGCGTCACCTGGGTCTGGCCGTTATACGGCCAGGTCGCCACCGTGCCGCGCGTGATGCCGGCGCCGAAGCCGTTGCGCGAGGCGAGGTCCGCGGTGAAATAATTGAAACCGTTCGAGGCGGTGGCCGCGCCGGTGCCGATTTCCTTGAACATCGGCTCGAACATCACGAAGCGGTGATAGATCGCGGTGACCAGTTCTTCGGCCATGTAGAAGCCCGAGTTGTTGGTGGTGCCCGAGATGATCTCGCCATAGGCATAGCCGCCGCTCAGGGTGTAGCCGGCCGCGTTCAGGCGGTCGCCCAGGGTGACGCCGGTGAAGCCCTGGCGGCCTGCCACCTGGTCGTGCGTCATGGTGTTGTTGACACGCTGGTATTCCGAGTGGCCGAGCGCCGCCACGTTGATCTGGGCATTCTCGGTCAGGGTCGGTACGCCTGCCTGGCCGCGGCGGTAGTTGATCCAGTTGCGGCCGTCCACGGCGATGTTGCCGGTAAGCGTAGGCGCTCCGGTACCCGCCACGGGCGGCGGGTTATTCGCGGGAGGCGTGGACGATGTCGGGGTGGCGCCGTCGCTGCCGCCGCCGCCGCACGCGGCCAGGGCCATGGCGGTACCGAGTGCTGCAATGATCGACTGCCAGCGAGGCGTATAGCTCATGTTACAACTCCTGTCAATACATAAGAACGAAGGCGACATTCTAGGGCAAAATCGACTTTTGTGATGGGATTGGGGTGACTCCACCACAATCTTATTTTGCGCCCTGTAGAATAAGGCATCGATTCTCTTGCCGAGTAACTAACTTGAACCCGACCCGCCAGCGCCTTGCGCGCGCCAAGTTCGCCCTGCCCAGTTTTGTCACCCTCTTGTCGATCGCCTGCGGTTTCGGCAGCATCGTGATCTCGGTCGACAATGCGCATGTGGGCAACCCGGGCGATTACCGCCTGGCCGCGATCCTGCTGGTGCTGGCCGGCGTGTTCGACGCCCTGGACGGCTTCGTGGCGCGCGCCACCAATACCCAGTCCAGCTTCGGCGTGCAGCTCGATTCGATCGCCGACGTGATGAACTTCGGCTGCGCCCCCGGCCTGCTGTTGTATTGCTATGGCTTTGCCCAGATGAGCGTGGACCATCCGACCCTGGTGCGCATGGGCGGCCTGGCCTGCTTCGTGT
Source organism: uncultured Massilia sp. (assembly GCA_966210615.1). Lineage (GTDB taxonomy): Bacteria > Pseudomonadota > Gammaproteobacteria > Burkholderiales > Burkholderiaceae_D > Telluria. The sequence goes on along the minus strand of CBIHLT010000272.1, from coordinate 1,389 downwards.
TCGTGACCTGCGGCGCGCTGCGCCTGGCGCGTTTCAATATCAGCCACGGCCGCACCGATCCGCGTTATTTCGTCGGCATGCCGATCACCGCCGGCGCGGCTTGCGTGGCCTCGGTGGTCGTGGCCTGGCCGGCGCCGGCCACCTCGATGGCCCAGGCCTTCATGATCGCGGGCCTGATGGTGGCGGTGGGCGCGCTGATGGTGTCGACCATCCGCTTCCCCAGCTCCAAGCACCCGCGCGGCAAGGTGATGATCGGCCTGCTGGCCGTGTGCGCGGTGCTGCTGGCGCTGCTGCAGACGCGCTTCTTCGTGCTGTTCTTCCTGCTTTACGTGAGCGCCACGCTGCTGCTGAACATCGCATGGAAGACCGGCTGGAGCGGCGTCGCGCCGCCGCGGGTCTACGAGGACTAGGCTCACGCAAACTTGTCGAGCATGGCCGCCAGGTGGGCGGCCCGCCGGCGCGCGTCCTCCAGGTCGGCGGCCTCGCCTGTCTGGGTGAGGATGGAGGCGGTCAGGAGCTGCACGAAGGAGCGGTCCAGGGCCTTGCGCGCCGCCGCCATCTGCTGGGCGACCGCGTCGCAGTCCTCGGGTTCGTCGGCCAGCGCGATCAGCTTCTGCACGCCGCGCAGCTGGCCCTCGATGCGGGCCAGGCGGTTGAGCAGGTCTTTCTTCTGCTGGGCGCTCAGGGCCCGGCCTTCCACGATCTTCAGCTGGGCGTCGGCCATGTCAGGCCACCTCGTGTCCGCGCGCCGCGCGCAGGATGCGGAACCAGTCCTCGCGCGCCAGGGTAAAGCCGGCGCCGGCCACGGCCACCCCGATCGCTTCCAGGCGCCCGGTGCCGGTCAGCGGGATGGGGCGGCTCGGGAGCTGCATGATCCAGGCGAAGACCACGCTGGCGAAGGGGCGCTGCAGGCGGTCGGCGATCTCCTTGATCACCAGGCGCAGGTTCTCGGCGCCGGCGTCGCCCGCATTGAACAGGCGCCCGCCGCCCAGCGGCGACCAGGCCATCGGCGCGACGCCCAGGTCCTGCAGGCCGTCGAAGGTTTCGTCGAACATCGGCGCGGTGCTCAGCGGCGAGAACTCGACCTGGTTGGTGGCCAGCGCGATGCGGCGGTTCAGGCATTCGAACTGGTGGCGCGTGAAGTTCGACACGCCGAAGTGCAGCACCTTGCCGCTTTGCCTGAGGCGGGTGAAGGCTTCGGCGATCTCGTCGAAGTCCATCAGCGGGTCCGGGCGGTGGATCAGCAGCAGGTCGAGGCGGTCGGTGTGCAGCTGGCGCAGGGATTCCTCGGCGGACGCGATGATGTGCGGGGCAGTGGTGTCGTAGTGCTGGATCGTGTGTTCGGGTCGCGCGGGCGAGATCAGCTTGATGCCGCACTTGCTCACCAGC
>CBIHLT010000271.1:0-5726 GCA_966210615.1 uncultured Massilia sp. | reverse complement strand
GCATACACCGGCGGCAAATTCCCCGCCACCGCATGCCAGCTGTCCCCGCCGTTATCCGACACCCACAGGTTGCCGGTCGTCGAGCCCATGATGAGCGTGCGCCCGTCCTCGTGCACCGCCAGCCCGTGCCGGTACACCAGGTCATAGCAATGCTCCTGCGGCAGCCCGGCGCGCAGCACATCGAAGGTCTTGCCCCCGTCCCGCGTGCGCGTCACGGCCAGCGACGCCCCCAAGGGAATGCGCCGCTCATCCTTCTCCGCCGGCACGAACCAGGCCGTTTGCCCGTCGCGCGGATGCGCGGCCACCGCGAAGCCGAAATGCGACAGCGGCATGTTCCTGATCTCCTGCCAGCTGCGCCCCGCGTCGCTTGATCGCCAGACCCCGTTATGGTGCTGGCACCACAGCACGTCCGGCTCGCCCGCGCAGCGCACGATGCGGTGCGGATCCTGGGCTTCTTCCTTGTCCTGCATCTCCGGCGGCATGTAGTCGGCGCGCATGCCCTTGGCGCTCAGCGCCCAGCTCGCGCCGCCGTCCTCGGTGCGCCAGGCGCCGGCGCAGGAGATCCCGACCAGCAGGCTGCGGCTGTCGCGCGGGTCGATGCTGATGCTGTGGATGCCCGGGTCGTCGTAGCCGCCGCCGAACCACTGTGGCCGGCCCGGCATGTCCCACAGCGGACGCACCAGCTCCCAGCTGTCGCCGCGGTCGCCCGAGCGGAACAGGCCGCCCGGCAGGGTCCCCGCCCACAGCACGCCCGGCTGGTCGGCGCCGCCGGCTTCCAGCGACCAGATCAGCTTGTTGGTCCATTCGACCTTCTCCTCCAGGCCTTCCGGCTTGGGCGGATAGGCGGGCGCCGGCAGCTCGGTCCAGATCTCGCCCTGCTTGCGGTGCAGCTTGACGCCGAAGTGCCCCAGGTTCAGGGCCGCGTACAGCGTGCCGTCGCGCCGGTCCGGCAGCACCATCGACACCGGGTCGCCCAGGAAATGCACCGGACCGAACTCCCAGCGCCCGCCGGTGTACGACAATTCGAACAGTCCCTTGCGGGTCGCCACGTAAGCCTGCATGCTCATTTCCCTTTATCCTCCAGATAGTGCCTGCAACACGTAGACCTTGCTGTCAGGCTGAAGCGGGTCGTCGAGGCGCCGCGTGTCGACGCAGCGCCGGCCATCGATGAAGATCACGACGTTGGGGCGCAGGCAGCCCTGGTCGTCCAGCACATAGCCGCGCAGGCGCGGGTTGAGGGCGAAAGCGCTGTCCAGGCCTTCGCGCAGCCGCCCGGCGGAAGTAGCGACCTCGGGTACCGCGGTGAAGCGCGCCAGCTGCTGCGTGAAGAAGAGTTGCGCCATGATCCTTCCATCGAAAATATGTCCTGCCGGGTTATGCGTATCCCGTGGGCGTTTCGCCGCAGGCAATCCTACAATGTAGCCGTGAACCATTCGCGGAGCAACGCATGCCGATCAAACCGGAGCAACTGGCCGCCCTGATGCAGGAAGTCGAGCAGGAAGACCCGATCGACTTTGCCGACCTGCCCTTTCCCGAAGACGAATTGCGCGCCCTGGTCGCCACCCATTTGTGCGAGATGGCCGCCTCGATGGAAAAATTCAGCACCGAAGACCGCCTCATGACCCTGCTGGCCGTGTCGGCCAAGCTGGTGCTGGAAAACCTGGTCCTGCACGTCCAGCTGCTGCGGCGCCACGGGCTGCCGGTGAGCGACAACGTCGAGGCCCTGCTCAGCCGCCTAAGGAAGGGCGGGGAGCCCGGCGGCGGGTAAGCGCGAGTTGGTATGAATGCATGTTTGCTTAACTGTCATGGCAAGTCCGCAACACTCATCGCCATTGAGTCCCTGTTAAGCAATCTGTTCGGGTATTATTGTCGATGAGGAAACTCTTCCCCCGGCCATCCCGGGCCTTCTTCGCCGTGATACTACCTAAAAGGAAAGATTCAATGCCGCGTCACGTCCATAAGCTCACTCTTACCGCAGCCCTCGTTTCCGGCGCCCTCATGCTGGGTGGCCTGGCCGGTTGCAACCGCACCGAATCGACCGCGACCCTGCTGGCCGAAGCGAAGGCGTACCAGGAAAAGGGAGACCGCAAGGCAGCGATGATCCAGCTGAAGAACGCGGTGGCCCAGAGTCCGGAAGACGGCGAGGCGCGCTTCCAGCTGGGCTCCCTGCACCTGGACAGCGGCGACGCCCCGTCGGCCGAGAAGGAATTGCGCAAGGCGGCCAGCCTGGGGATCGCGGCCGACCGCACCCTGCCGCTGCTGGCGCGCGCCCTGCAGGCCCAGGGCCAGTCCGACAAGGTGCTGGACACCCTGACGGCCGACAAGGCCAAGGGCTCGTCCATCCTGATGGCCCTGCGCGGCGACGCCCTGCTCGAGCAGCGCAAGCCCGAGGAAGCCAAGCAGGCCTACGACGCGGCCCTGCAACTCGACCCCGCCACCGGCGAAGCCCTGATCGGCCTGGCGCGCCACGCCCTGTTCAGCCAGGACGCAGTTGCCGCCGAGCGCTATGCGCTCGAGGCCGTGACCAAGGACCCCAAGAATCCGGAAGCCTGGTTGTTCCAGGGCAGCATCCTGCGCGCCCTCAACAAGCCGGACGAGGCGATGAAGGCCTACGACCAGGTCATCGCCCTGCGCCCGCACGACCGCGTGGCCTACGTCGAGAAGGCCTATATCGAGATCAACCAGGGCAAGTTCGACGCCGCCAAGGCCTCGATCGAGGCCGCGCGCAAGCATGCGCCGGGCAACCTGCTGGCCAACTATGCCCAGGCCCTGCTCGACTACACCCAGGGCAAGCACGCCCAGGCCCAGGAATCGCTGCAAAAAGTGCTCAAGAGCGCACCCGAGCACCTGCCCAGCATCCTGCTGGCCGGCGCGGTGGAGCTGAACCTGGGCGCCCACCAGCAGGCCGAGATCTACCTGCGCAAGTACCTGAACGCCTATCCGGACAACGTCTACGCACGCAAGCTGCTGGCCCAGACCCTGCTCAAGAGCGCGCAGCCGAAGGACGCGGTCGAGGCCCTGGCGCCGGCGCTCAGGAACGCCGCCGACGACCCGCAGCTGCTGGCCCTGGCCGGCCAGTCCTACATGCAGGTGCGCGACTTCGACAAGGCCACCTCCTATTTTGAAAAAGCCAGCGAGCTGGCCCCGAAAGTGGCGGCGCTGCGCACTTCGCTCGGCCTGTCGCGCCTGGGCCAGGGCGACCAGGCCAAGGGCCTGAGCGACCTGCAGGCGGGCGCCACTCTCGACCCGAAATCGGTCGACGGCGGCATCGCGCTGGTGCAGGCCGAGCTGGGCATGAAGCACTACGACAAGGCCCTGGCCGCCGCCCAGCAGCTGGTCAAGCAGCAGCCGTCCAACGCCCAGGTGCATTACCTGCTCGGCCTGGTGTACCTGGCCAAGGAGAACGGACCGTCCGCGCGCGCCGCCTTCGAGGAGTCGGTCAAGCTGCAGCCGGCCTTCTACCTGGGCGCCACCGCGCTGGCCCAGCTCGACATGCGCGAACGCAAGGTGGACGCGGCCAAGGGCCGCTTCACCAGCGTGCTCAAGGCCGATCCGAAGCACATGGGTGCCATGGCCGCCCTGGCCGACATCGCCATGTACGAAAAGAAGCCGGCGGAAGCGACCAAGTGGCTGGAACAGGCCAGCAACGAGAATCCGGGCGCGGTCGCGCCGCTGCTCAAGCTGGGCGGGCACTACCTGAAGCAGAAAGAGAACCAGAAGGCCCTGAACCTGGCGCGCAAGGCCAGCACCGAGAACCCGGCCCAGCCCGACCTGCTCGACCTGCTGGGCCAGGCCCAGCTGGCCAATAACGACGCCGCCGGCGCGCTGGAAACCTACAGCAAGCTGACCAGCGTGCTGCCGAAATCGGCGATCGCCCAGTACCGCCTGGCGAATGCCCACATGGCTCTGAAGAACGAAAGCGCCGCGGCCGACGACATCAAGCGCGCCCTGGCCCTGCAGCCGGACTACGTGCCGGCCCACCTCGCGCAGGTGGAGCTGGCGATGCGCGCCAAGAAGCCGGCGCTGGCGATCGAGAGCGCGCGCACCCTGCAGAAACAGCCGGCCAACGCCGCCATCGGCTACGTGCTGGAAGGCGACCTGGTGGCGCGCGAGGGCAAGCGTGCCGAGGCCCTGGCCCTGTACGAGAAGGCCTTTGCCCTGAAGCCAAGCTCCCAGGTGCTGCTGACCATCCACCGCGCCATGACCGCCGGCGGCAAGGAAGCCCAGGCCGACGCCCGCCTGGCCGAATGGGCCAGGAAGAATCCGGACGACGCGCTGGTGGCGACCTACACGGCCGAGCGCAGCCTGGCCAAGGGCGAGCTCAAGCAGGCCGCCACGCAGTTCGAGGCGATCGTGAAGCGCTCGCCGAACAACGGCGTGGCCCTGAACAACCTGGCCTGGACCTACCAGCAGCTGAAGGATCCGAAAGCGCTCGAGACCGCCGAGCAGGCCTACCGGGCCAGCGGCGACCACCCGGCGGTGATGGACACGCTGGGCGCGATCCTCACCGAGCGCGGCGAGTTCAAGCGCGCCGTGCCCCTGCTGCAGAAGGCCTTGAGCCTGGCGCCCAACAGCGGCGACCTGCGCCTGCACCTGGCCCAGGCCTTGATCAAGTCGGGCGACAAGGCCGGCGCGAAAAAGGAACTGGAGCTGTTGGCGACCAAGGGCAAGGGCCCTGGGGCCGAGCAGGCGAAGGAACTTCTCAAACAGCTGTAAGTCAAACAAAAACGCCACCGAAAGGTGGCGTTTTAGCATCGTTCGTTAATATTTTGTAATTTCTTTTTGGCACGGCCGTGCCGGCGGTGCTAGGATACAAGAACCACCACCTCGTCCATCCGGCGCCTATCCTGCGGAGAGAGAATATGACCACGCTGAATTCGACAGAATTGAAAAATTTAATCTCTGAACCGGGGGATGCACGATACAGCTCAGCTACCGAAGGGTCTCCGGCCTCCTGTGATAGGATCACCGACGTGGCCATCAACGAAAAATCTTTCGGGATTCGGGTTGCCGATACGGATCAGGGCCGAAGCAAGGCCAGTTTACTGATCAATAAAATGTATGCCTGGCGCGGTTACGCCGGCACGCATCGTCTTGAAGACGACCCCAACCGAATCACCCTCTCCGCATCCGACCACGGCGAAGTGGTGGGCACGGTAACGCTCGGCATCGATTCCGGCGTGGGCTTGCTGGCCGACGAGATCTTCAAGGACGAGATCGACCGCTTCCGCGCGCGGGGCGGCAAGGTGTGCGAAATCACCAAGCTGGCCTTCGACCCCAAGGTGCGCTCCAAGATGGCGCTGGCCTCGCTGTTCCACATCCTGTTCATCTACGGCCGCCGCATCCACAATTGCACCGACGTCTTCATCGAGGTCAATCCGCGCCACCGCCGTTTCTACGAGACCATGCTGGGCTTCACCCGCCTGGGCGAGATGCGCACGAATCCGCGCGTCGACGCGCCGGCCTGGCTGCTGTGGAGCAGCCTGGACCACGTCCAGGAACAGATCGAGCGTTTCGGCGGCACCAGCAACCATCCGGGCAACGAGCGTTCGCTGTTCCCGTATTTCTTCTCGCAGAAGGAAGAAGAAGGCATTACCCGGCGCTTGATGTCGCTGGGCTGAGCCGTTCACGCCGATGCCCTGGAAGCGGCCTGCGCGAGCAGGCCGTTTTCATAGGTGCGTCCCTCGAAGCGCTCCAGGATCGGCAGCACCAGGCGGCGCAGGAAC
>CBIHLT010000270.1:0-5788 GCA_966210615.1 uncultured Massilia sp. | reverse complement strand
GGACCAGGTAGTGTGCGAGCGACAAAGTCATTGTGCCTCCTTCGGGGCAGCGGCAGCAGCTGCGGCGGCGGCCTTTTCGGCGTTGGCTGCATCGATGGCGCGCTGGTTGACCGCTTCCACCTTGACGATGCGCAGGCGGTCGTTACGCTTGACGCGAACCGCGAGGCCCGGGTCGATTGCTTTGGTGTCCTTGCGCTTGCGCAGGGTCAGGGCGACGGCGGCGATGATCGCCACCAGCAGCACCACGGCGGCGATTTCGAAGCCGTAGATGTACTTGGTGTAGATCAAGAGGCCCAGCTCCTTGGTGCCGCCGATGTTGGCACCGGCGGCGGCGGCCGATTGCTCGAACTGGCTGAACGAACGGTACAGGACGGCGCCCATCTCGAGCACGATCAGTGCGCCGATGCTGGCCGCCAGCGGCAGGTGGCCCCAGATGCCTTCGCGCATGCGATCGATATTAATGTCGAGCATCATGACGACGAAGAGGAACAGCACCATGACGGCGCCGACATAGACCAGCACCAGCACGATGGCGAGGAACTCGGCCTGCAGCAGCAGCCAGATGCCGGCCGCGTTGAAGAAGGCGAGCACCAGGAACAGCGCGGCGTGGACCGGGTTCTTGGCGGTAATGACGCGCAGCGAGGCCAATACCATCACGGCCGCGAACACGTAGAACAAAGCAGTTGTAAATTCCATGACTTTGACAGCCTCTTCTTATCGGTATTTCGCGTCCGCCTCGCGGGCGGCGGCGATATCGGCTTCGTAGCGGTCGCCCACGGCCAGCAGCATCTCTTTGGTGTAGTAGAGATCGCCGCGCTTTTCGCCGTGGTATTCCAGCACGTGGGTCTCGACGATCGAATCGACCGGGCAGGACTCTTCGCAGAAGCCGCAGAAGATGCACTTGGTCAGGTCGATGTCGTAGCGCGTGGTGCGGCGGGTGCCGTCTTCGCGCTGCGCCGATTCGATCGTGATGGCCATGGCCGGGCAGACCGCTTCGCACAGTTTGCAGGCGATGCAGCGCTCTTCCCCGTTGGGGTAGCGGCGCAGCGCGTGCAGGCCGCGGAAGCGGTTCGACATCGGGGTCTTCTCTTCCGGGTACTGGACCGTGATCTTGCGCGACAGCGCATACTTGCCGGTCAGGGCCAGGCCCTTGAAGAGTTCGGACAGCATCAGGCTGCCGAGGATTTCTTTAACTCGATTCATTTGATTTCTGCTTCCTTACTTCCAAATGTTCCACGGGGACTGCATCACGGCAGCCACCAGGACGAGCCAGATCAGGGTCAGCGGAATGAAGACTTTCCAGCCCAGGCGCATGATCTGGTCATAGCGGTAACGCGGGAAGGTGCCGCGGACCCAGATCATCATCGAGACCAGCAGGAACATCTTCGCGAACAGCCAGAAGAAGCCGCCGACGGCGCCGAATTCCAGGAAGCCGAACGGCGCTTGCCAGCCGCCCAGGAACATGATCGAAGCCAGGGTCGCGATCAGGATCATGTTGGCGTATTCCGCCAGCATGAACATCGCGTAGGACATGCCCGAGTATTCCACCATGTGGCCGGCGACGATCTCCGATTCGCCTTCCACCACGTCGAACGGGTGGCGGTTGCACTCGGCCAGGCCGGACACGAAGTAGATGATGAACAGCGGCAGCAGCGGCAGCCAGTTCCACGACAGGAAGGTCAGGCCCATGTCGGCGAACATGCCGACGCCCTGCCCCGCCACGATGTCCGAGAAGTTCAGGCTACCCGACACCATCAGCACCACGACCATCACGAAGCCCATCGGGATTTCGTAGGAGATCATCTGGGCCGAGGCGCGCATCGCGCCCATGAACGAGTACTTCGAGTTCGAAGCCCAGCCGGCGATGATGATGCCGTAGACTTCCATCGAGGTGATCGCCAGCAGCAGCAGCAGGCCGGCGTTGACGTTCGCCAGCGCCGCTTGCGGGCCGAAAGGCACGACCGACCAGGCGGCCAGGGCCGGCATGATGGTCATGATCGGGCCGATCACGAACAGGCTGCGGGTGGCTTTCGTCGGGATGACGATTTCCTTGAGCAGCAGCTTGAGCGCGTCGGCGATCGGCTGCAGCAGGCCGCCCGGACCCACGCGGTTCGGGCCCACGCGGATCTGGATCCAGCCGATCAGCTTGCGCTCCCACAGGGTCAGGTAGGCGACCAGGCCCATCAGCGGCAGCAGGACCACCACGATTTTCAGGACGGTCCAGATCAGCGGCCAGACGGGCGCGATCGGGCTGGCGGCGCCGAATTCATAGAAACTATCGATATAACCGGGCGTTGCCATTACTTGCCCTCCCCTGCTTTTTCAACTTTGATGTCACCAAACATGGCGCCCAGCGATGCGACCGCGCGGTGGCCGGCGGCGACGCGCACGGCGTTCGACGGCAGGCCTGCATCCACGTCGGCCACCAGGACGGCGCTGCCGGAACCCTGGCTCACCTTGACGGTGTCGCCCGCCTTCACGCCGAGCTGCTCGGCGACGGCTTTCGACAGCGAGACCAGCGGCGCGTTCGAGGCTGCGGTGCGCTGCAGCGGTTCGGAACGGCGCGCCAGCGCGTCGGTGAAGTAGACCGGCACGTCGGTGACGCGCTCGAGCTGGCCGGCGCTAGCGTACTTGCCCGCTTCCGGCGCCAGCTTGGCGGCGTTGTTCAGCTTGGCGGACAGGTCGGTGTTGCCCTTGCCCAGCGCTTCGTCGCGGATAGCTTCCGAGGTCTCGTAGTCGAAGCCGGTCAGGCCCAGCAGGTTGCCCAGTACGCGCAGCACTTTCCAGGCCGGACGGGTTTCGCCCAGCGGACGCACGGTGCCGTTGAAGCTCTGTGCGCGGCCTTCGCAGTTGACGAAGGTGCCGGCGGTCTCGGTGAAGGGCGAAACCGGCAGCAGCACGTCGGCGTAGTCCATGCCGTGCTTGAACGGCGACATGGCCACGACCATCTCGGCGCCGGCCAGCGCGGCGACGGCCTGCTGCGGGTTGGCCGCATCCAGTTCCGGCTCGGCGTTCAGCAGCACATAGGCCTTCTTCGGCGAAGCGAACACGGCTTCGTTCTTGCCAGACGTGGCGCCCACCAGGTAGCCGCCCACGGTGTTGGCGCCTTCGACCAGGTAGCCGAAAGTGCAGCCGGTGGCGTCGGCGATCCACTGTGCGGCGGCGTGGATCTTCGAGGCTTGCGGGTGGTTGCCTGCAGCATTGCCCAGCAGGATGGCGCCCGGCAGTTCGATATCGCCCGACACCACCAGCGACGCGGCGATGCCCTTGGCGGCGTTGCCGGCTTCGATGCCGTCAAAGCCGGACGGAGCAGCGACGCCCTTGGCGGCGGCGACAGCCACGACCACTTCGGACAGGGCTGCCAGCCAGTCGGTCGGCGCGGCGATCAGCTTGTTCGCGATCGGCATCAGGAGGTCGTCGTTCGATGCGCCCACCAGCGACAGCTTGGCGCCGGCCTTGGTGGCGGCGCGCAGGCGGGTGGCGACCAGCGGGTGGTCCTTGCGCAGGTTCGAGCCGATGACCAGCGCGCGCTTGAGCTTGCTCAGTGCGGCGATCGGCATGCCCAGCCACGGGGTGACCTGGCCGGTCAGGGAGAAGTCGCTCTGGCGCAGGCGGAAGTCGATGTTGCTTGACCCGATGCCGCGCACGGCCTTGTTCAGCAGGTAGAGTTCTTCCAGGGTCGAGCCGGCGGTGGCGACGGCGGCGATGCTGTCGGCGCCATGCTCGTGGCGGATGTTACGCAGGCCGTGGGCCACGTATTCCAGCGCGGTCTGCCAGTCGGTTTCCTGCCACACGCCGCCCTGCTTGATCATCGGGTTGACCAGGCGGTCGGCATTGTCCAGCGCCTCGTAGGAGAAGCGGTCCTTGTCCGAGATCCAGCATTCGTTGATCGCTTCGTTTTCCAGCGGCAGCACGCGCATGACCTTGCCGCCCTTGACCTGGACGATCAGGTTGCTGCCCAGCGAATCGTGCGGCGACACCGACTTGCGGCGCGACAGTTCCCACGGACGTGCGGTGTAGCGGAAAGGCTTGCTCGTCAGAGCGCCGACCGGGCACAGGTCGATCATGTTGCCCGATACTTCCGAGTCGACGGTCTTGCCCACGAAGGTGGTGATCTCCGAGTGCTCGCCGCGGCCGACCATGCCGAATTCCATCACGCCGGCCACTTCCTGGCCGAAACGCACGCAACGGGTGCACTGGATGCAGCGCGACATCTCTTCCATCGAGATCAGCGGGCCGGCCTCTTTCGGGGCCACCACGCGCTTCTCTTCTTCGTAGCGCGAGCCGCTCTTGCCGTAGCCGACGGCCAGGTCTTGCAGCTGGCATTCGCCGCCCTGGTCGCAGATCGGGCAATCCAGCGGGTGGTTAATGAGGAGGAACTCCATCACCGACTTCTGGGCCTGCACGGCCTTGTCGCTGTGGGTGCGCACGATCATGCCCGGCGAGACCGGGGTCGCGCAGGCAGGCATCGGCTTCGGCGCCTTCTCCACTTCGACCAGGCACATGCGGCAGTTCGCTGCGATCGACAATTTCTTGTGATAGCAGAAGTGCGGGATATAGGTCCCGAGTTTGTTTGCGGCGTCCATCACCATGGAACCTGGTGCGACTTCGACTTTCTTGCCGTCTAATTCAATTTCAACCATTTGATCGTTACCTGACCTGGTTTAAAGGTATGCGGGCACGAGGCAGTGCTTGTGCTCGATGTGATATTCGAATTCCTCGCGGAAGTTCTTGATCATCGCTTCGACCGGCATCGCTGCTGCATCGCCCAGGGCGCAGATGGTGCGGCCCTTGATGTTGAAGGCGATGTTGTTCAGCAGGTCCATGTCTTCCGGACGGCCCTTGCCGTGCTCGATGCGGTGGACCATGCGGTACATCCAGCCGGTGCCTTCACGGCACGGCGTGCACTGGCCGCAGGATTCTTCGTAGTAGAAGTACGACAGGCGCAGCAGCGACTTGACCATGCAGCGGGTCTCGTCCATGACGATCACGGCGCCCGAGCCCAGCATCGAGCCGGCCTTGGCGATCGAATCGTAGTCGAGGTCGGTGTCCATCATGACTTCGCCGCGGATCACGGGAGCCGAGGAACCGCCGGGAATCACGGCCTTGATCTTCTTGCCGCCGCGCATACCGCCGGCCAGCTCCATCAGCTTGGCGAACGGGGTGCCCAGCGGGACTTCGTAGTTGCCCGGACGCTCGACGTCGCCCGAGATCGAGAAGATCTTGGTGCCGCCGTTGTTCGGCTTGCCGAGGCCCATGTAGTTCTCGGCGCCCATGTTCAGGATGAAGGGGACGGCCGCGAAGGTCTCGGTGTTGTTGATCGTGGTCGGCTTGCCGTACAGGCCGAACGAGGCCGGGAACGGCGGCTTGAAGCGCGGCTGGCCCTTCTTGCCTTCCAGCGACTCCAGCAGCGCGGTTTCTTCGCCGCAGATGTAGGCGCCGTAGCCGTGGTGGGCGTGCAGCTGGAACGAGAATTCCGAACCCATGATCTTGTCGCCCAGGAAGCCGGCGGCGCGCGCCTCTTCCAGCGCTTCCTCGAAGCGCAGGTATTCCTGGAAGATCTCGCCGTGGATGTAGTTGTAGCCCACGGTGATGCCCATCGCATAGGCGCCGATGGCCATGCCTTCGATCAGCGCGTGCGGGTTGTAGCGGATGATGTCGCGGTCCTTGAAGGTGCCCGGTTCGCCTTCGTCGGTATTGCAGACGAGGTATTTCTGGCCCGGGAACTGGCGCGGCATGAAGCTCCACTTCAGGCCGGTCGGGAAGCCGGCGCCGCCGCGGCCGCGCA
>CBIHLT010000269.1:0-5824 GCA_966210615.1 uncultured Massilia sp. | reverse complement strand
GCCAGCGCGCCGTGGATCTCGCCCAGGCGCATGCCGTGGGCGTCGAGGTCCGGGTGGGCTTCCAGTTCTTCCAGTTCGGCCTGCAGGCGGCGCAGGTTGACGTCGCCGTCGATCGCGTATTCCAGCGCCGGGCGGTCGAGCGCCGGCGTCTCCTGGGCCACGTAGGCCATGCGCCACTTGGACGGGAAGTCGATCGCGCCCTGGTCCGGATGCAGTTCGCCGCGCAGCATGGCGAACAGGCTCGATTTGCCGGCGCCGTTGGCGCCGATCAGGCCGATCTTGTCGCCGGGGTTGAGGGTCAGGTCGGCGTCCTCCAGCAGCGGCTTGGTGCCGCGCATCAGGCTGACGTTCTGGAATCGGATCATGGCGGGGAATGGAAGAAGCGGTGAGCGCGCGCCGCGCGGCGGCGCGCGTGAAGAGGCAGGCTTATTGGGCGTTCTGCAGCTGTTCGGCGGTCAGGAGGAACACGGCGTCGTCGCCGGTGCTGGTGGTCAGCCAGGTCAGGCCCAGGTCGCCGAAGGCGGCTTCGGCGTATTCGCGCTCGTTGCCGATCTCGACGATCAGGAAACCCTCCGGCGTCAGGCGCTCGGCCGCGCCGGCCACGATCTTGCGCACCAGGTCCATGCCGTCTTCACCGCCCGCCAGCGCGATCTGCGGCTCGCGCAGGTATTCCGGCGGCAGCTTGCGCATCGAGTCCGAATTCACATACGGCGGGTTGGTGACGATGATGTCGTACTTCTTGAAGGGCACGTTCTCGTACAGGTCCGACTCGATCGGGTTGACGCGTCCTTCCAGCTTGTATTCGCGGATGTTGTGCTCGGCCACGGCCAGCGCATCCTTGGAGATGTCGACCGCGTCCACCACGGCATTCGGGAAGGCGTCCGCCATCATGATCGCCAGGCAGCCGCTGCCCGTGCACAGTTCCAGCACGTTCTCGACGCCGTCCGGATCGACGATCCAGGGGCTGAACTGCTGCGGAATCAGCTCGGCGATGAAGGAGCGCGGCACCAGCACCCGCTCGTCGACGTAGAAGTTGTAGCTGCCCAGCCAGGCTTCCTTGGTGATGTAGGCGGCCGGCACGCGCTCGGAGACGCGGCGCTCGATCACGGCCAGCACCTGCAGCACTTCTTCCTGCAGCAGCCTGGCGTCGAGGAAGGGCTCGAGCTTGTCCAGCGGGAGCTTGAGGGTGTGCAGGATCAGGTAGGCGGCTTCGTCGAGGGCCTCGGCGCTGCCGTGGCCGAAGAACAGCTTGGCGCCGTTGAAGCGGGTGACGGCATAGCGCAGCAGGTCGCGCGGCGTGCTGAAGGAGGTCGTAGTCATGGCCTTGTTCTCGTGTTGGTGGGCTCAGGCAGCCAGCAGGCGTTCCAGCGTACGGCGGTAGATGTTCTTCAGGGGTTCGATGTAGCGCATTTCGATGTGCTCGTCGATCTTGTGAATGCTGGCGTTCGGTGGGCCGAATTCTATCACCTGGGGGCAAATCCTGGCGATGAAGCGCCCGTCCGAGGTGCCGCCGGTGGTCGACAATTCGGTCTGCACGCCCAGTTCTTCCTGGATCGCGTCGCACAGCGTGTCCGACAGCCTGCCTTTCGGCGTCAGGAAGGGCTGGCCGGACAGGGTCCACTCCAGGGCGTAGTCCAGGCCGTGGCGGTCGAGAATGGCATGCACGCGCGCTTCCAGGCCGTCCGCGGTGCTGGCGGTGGAGAAGCGGAAGTTGAAGTCCAGGCTCATGTGGCCCGGGATCACGTTGTTGGCGCCGGTGCCGGCCTGGATGTTGGAGACCTGCCAACTGGTGGGGGCGTAGTACTCGTTGCCTTCGTCCCAGACTTCGGCAGCCAGTTCGGCCAGCGCCGGCGCGGCCTGGTGGATCGGATTGCGCGCCAGGTGCGGGTAGGCGATGTGGCCCTGCACGCCCTTGATGACCAGGTGGCCCGAGAGCGAGCCGCGGCGGCCGTTCTTGATCATGTCGCCCAGCACGTGGGCGGAAGTGGGTTCGCCTACCAGGCAATAGTCGAGCGTTTCGCCGCGCTCTTCCAGGCGCTCGCAGACGACCACGGTGCCGTCGACGGCCGGGCCTTCCTCGTCGCTGGTGATCAGGAAGGCGATCGAGCCCTGGTGGTCTGGGTGTGCGGCAATAAATTCTTCACAAGCAACGACCATGGCGGCGATCGAGGACTTCATGTCCGAGGCGCCGCGGCCGTAGAGCTTGCCGTCGCGGCGGGTCGGAGCGAAGGGTTGCGAATGCCACTGGTCGAGCGGACCGGCCGGCACCACGTCGGTGTGGCCGGCGAACACGAAGACGGGGGAGACCGTGCCCTTGCGCGCCCACAGGTTGGTCACGCCGTTGGACTCGATGGTTTCGCAGCGGAAGCCCAGCGGCGCCAGCAGCTCGATCAGGCGCTGCTGGCAGCCCTTGTCGTGTGGGGTGATCGAATCGAGGGCGATCAGCTCTTCGGTCAGGAGCAGGGTGCGCGAGGGTTTCATCAGGCGTTCCCGAAGATGGCGCGGTACTGGTCGGCGGAGAAGCCGACGCTCAAGGGGCCGGCGCCTTCCAGGACCGGGCGCTTGATCACGGACGGGTTCTCCAGCATCAGCTCGGCGGCGCTGGCCTTGTCGACGATCTGGGCCTTGCGCTCGTCGCTGAGCTTACGCCAGGTCATGCCTTTGCGGTTGACCAGGGTTTCCCAACCCAGCTGTTCCAGCCAGCCGTCCACCAGTTCGCGGCTCAAGCCTTGTTTCTTGAAGTCGTGGAAAGTGAAGTCGTGGCCGTTGTCGGCCAGCCAGGTGCGGGCTTTCTTGACGGTGTCGCAGTTGGGAATACCGTAGAGGGTCGTAGTCATGGCGTAAATCCTTGCGTCCGCGCGAGCGCGCGGGCTGTTTGAATTTTGGAAACGCGGGAGGATAGCACAAGCTCCGCCTTGGGAGATTGTACACAGGGATGCTTTCAGGGGGCGGTACGGAGACGGGGTGCAGTTAGGGCGCTCAGCCCGTGGCCCAATTCGAACAGTAAAACGGCAAATCCGGTGAACATCGCACCCTGAGGTGCAGCTCGTGCAGAACTAGCAGCCGACTGTGCCAACACTATCGCCTGTCCTCAAATCGATACCGATCCAACAGCGATAAGGCCCCTCTTTGCTAGCTCTGTCCTGGACACTATACGAACAGTAAACCCCCTTTTTGTCTCGGGCCCGGTCCCCGCTCTCACCTGAGCAAGCATCCGGCAAGTCGGGGCCAATGGCGTCGAATATTTCCTTTGCCGGGGGGCCGTCGACCAGAATAGACAGCTTGCGGTCGCTCACTGTGGCAGCCTGTCGATCCGCCAGCGAGCCTCCGTGAATGAGATAGATTGCTCCCCGAATCGATTTCCACCCATTGATCGGCTCAGCGGCGAGCGCCAGTGAAAGCAAGCTCGCACCGATCAGGCCTGTCGATAGCCAGGTAGCAGAATGTATTTTCCGCATGAGTCACCCTCGCAGCTTCAAATGGAAATGGTCGTCGTGACGAACGGCCCGCTTTGCAAACACGATGCCGGGGTCGTTGAATAACACGGTGACGACAGGCGCGAACGTCCGGAACAGGTCGATCAGCTGTGCAGTAGCTTCCTTGTCGTACTGCGATTCCCACCACCGGACCGGGCATTCAAGGCCGTCTTTGCGCACGGGTCGAATATCGACTTCAAGCCCGCTTCGGTGCGAGTCATGATCTGGCGTTCGGACGCCATTTGCCAGACTGATGTCACCGATGCCGAATCGCCGTTTGTCGCGTGCCTGCCATTGCGATGCAACTCGCAGAATGGCGGTCATCATGATTGGATGAGCGTACTGGTATGCGCCACGGGCGAGCCTCCCGAACAGATTGCCATAAACATAATAGCCGGACTCTGCAGGCGATTGTGGGAGCATGAAGAAGCCTCGAGAATCCTGAGGCGGAGGCGGAAATCGATTGCTGACGCCCATGACGACCCTCCGTTGATGACGGTGAGTCGCAATTGTTGTCGAGCTTAATCCGGTTGCAGTTGCTGACGGTCAAAATAGGTGCTGCATGTCCTCAACAGAAGACAGACCTGATAGCCGCCGGCTCTGCAGTTCAGGAATTGAGCGTGAACTCGGTGAACGAGGCCCCCTGCGGCTCCGCAGGCTTGTTCTGCTCTTCCTGCTGCGTCTGGCTCTCCGGCCCATTGTTGAGCAGCCACAGCAGGTTGGTCGCCGAATCCGCATTCGCCAGCGCCTCGTCCTGCGTCACCAGCCCTTCGCGCACCAGGCGGAACAGGGCGGTCTCGAAGGATTGCGAGCCCGGCGACAGGCTCTTGTCCATCGCTTCCTTGATCTGGCTGATCTCGCCTTTCTCGATCAGGTCGCCGATGTAGCGGGTGTTGAGCATGACCTCGACCGCCGCCTGGCGCTGGCCGCCGGCAGCCGACTTGACCAGGCGCTGCGAGACGATCGCCTTGACGCTAGACGCCAGGTCCTGCAACAGGGCGGGGCGGTTCTCGATCGGGTAGAAGCTGATGATGCGGTTCAGCGCGTTGTAGCTGTTGTTGGCGTGCAGGGTGGCCAGCACCAGGTGGCCAGATTGAGCATAAGCAAGTGCGGCCGCCATGGTCTCGCGGTCGCGGATCTCGCCGATCAGGATGCAGTCCGGCGCCTGGCGCATCGAGTTCCTCAGCGCCGTATAAAAACTGGTGGCGTCGCTGCCGATCTCGCGCTGGTTGACGATCGATTTCTTGTTCTTGAACAGGTATTCGATCGGGTCTTCGAGCGTGAGGATGTGGCCGGTGCGCTGTTCGTTGCGGTGATCGAGCATGGAGGCGATCGTGGTCGACTTGCCGGAACCGGTGGCGCCCACCACCAGCAGCAGGCCGCGCTTTTCCATGATCAGTTCGGACAGCACGGACGGCAGGCCCAGCTCGCCCAGCGGCGGGATATGCGCCGGCACGAAGCGGAAGACGGCCGAGATCGAGCCGCGCTGGCGGAAGGCCGACAGGCGGAAGCGTCCCAGGTTGGGTACCGATACACCCATGTTCAATTCGTTCTCGCGTTCGAGTTCGGCCATCTGCTCGGGAGAGGCGATCTCGGACAGGAGGGAGTGGATGTTCTCGGGTTCGAGACGATGCTGGTTGATCGGGATGAGGTTTCCGTTGATCTTGATGTGGACCGGCGAATTCACCGCGAAGAACATGTCGGACGCGTTCTTCTCCTTCATCAACTGGAACAGGCGTTCCATGGCCATGGCATCGTCTCCGTGTTGTTGTGGGTGTCGCAGCGCCGGCCGAACGCCCAGGGCGTCCAGCCGGCGCGGGCAAGGCGCGGAATCAGTCGCCGCGCAGCAGCTCGTTGATGCCGGTCTTGGCGCGGGTCTGCGCGTCGACGCGCTTGACGATCACGGCGCAGTACAGGCTGTACTTGCCATCGGCGGACGGCAGGCTGCCCGACACCACGACCGAACCCGAGGGCACGCGGCCGTAGCTGACTTCACCGGTTTCACGGTTGTAGATCTTGGTCGACTGGCCGATGTACACGCCCATCGAGATCACCGAGTTCTCTTCCACGATCACGCCTTCGACGATTTCCGAGCGTGCGCCGATGAAGCAGTTGTCTTCGATGATGGTCGGGTTGGCCTGCATCGGTTCCAGCACGCCGCCGATGCCGACGCCGCCCGACAGGTGCACGTTCTTGCCGATCTGGGCGCAGGAACCCACGGTGGCCCAGGTGTCGACCATCGCGCCTTCGTCGACGTAGGCGCCGATGTTCACGTAGGACGGCATCAGGACCACGTTCTTGCCGATGAAGCTGCCGCGGCGGGCGACCGCCGGCGGCACCACGCGGAA
>CBIHLT010000268.1:0-5867 GCA_966210615.1 uncultured Massilia sp. | reverse complement strand
CCTCGCTCGACTTCCAGCACCTGGCGGCGGTGTACGACCGCGCCCATCCGCGCGCAAAATCCAAATAAACCGCTAAAGCAGTCCCAGCAGCGCCGCCTTGACCACGGCCGCGGTCTTGTTCGCCGCGCCCAGCTTGCACAAGGCATTCGCCACATGGAAGTTCACGGTGCGCTCGGACAGGCCGAGGATATCGGCCGCCTCGGAAGAGGTCTTGCCATCGGCCATCCAGCGCAGCACCTCCGCTTCGCGCGCGCTCAGCGGCGCCTGCGAGAGGCGCTGCACGTGCAGGCGCACCATCGCCTCGTGCGCCGCATGCACCAGCCAGATCATGTCGCGCTCGCTGCGCGCGAGTTCGGCGCCGCACAAGGCTTCGTGCGAGCGCGCCAGGGTGAGCATGCCCACGCTGCCGTCCGGCGCGCGCGAGGATTGCGCCCAGCCGATCCGCAGCTGGTGGCTGCGCGCTTCTTCCCACAGCGGGCGGGCGGAGGCGAACAGCGGCTCGCTCCACAGCAGCGGATTCAGGGAAACGGCGCCGTGCGCCACGGTGGGATCGAGCGCCAGGTAACCGGCCGCGGCATAGCGGGCCTGCCAGGCCTCGGGATAATTGTTCACCATGAAGGTGGCCGGGTTCGACAGCGGCAGCGGCATGCGCATGCCGTAGGCGCAGTAATCGAAGCCGAGCTCGCGGGCGGCCGCGGCCAGGACCGCCAGCAGGCCGTCGGCATCGCGCGCCTGCGCCATCCCTTCCAGGTGGCGGCCGCGCCAGCCGGCCACCGCTTCTCCCACCACTGCCATGTCGTCTCCTTATCGCGTGTTCTGCACGGCTGTTATTTTTGACAGTTTCGAGGCCGGGCCAAGCTTTCTACAATGGCCTCGCCGTCGGATTGTCGCCCCTGGCGGCAACGGCGGCAATGATTTCCGGAGCCTTCATGCCATCTGCATTTCCGCCTGCCGTCCTGCCCAGGTTCGGCGCTGCCCTCTTGTTTGCCACTTTCCTTGCCGCCGTCTTCACCGCCCCCGCCGCCGCCCAGGACCTGGTCAAGGTCGGCGACCGCCAAGTCCAGATGGCGGCCATGGGCAGCGGCCGCTACACCGTGATCTTCGAAGCCGGCTTCGGGCGCGACCTGAGCGTCTGGCGGCGCGTGGCGCCGGCGCTGGCGGACGCGGCGAAGCTGGTCGCCTATTCGCGCGCCGGCCTCGGCCGCTCCGATCCGCACCCGGGCGCCGTCGGCCTGGCCGCCCGCACGGACGAACTCGAGCAGCTGGTCGCGGCCGCCAAACTGCAGCCGCCCTTCATCCTGGTCGGGCATTCCTATGGCGCCTTCCTGATCCGCAGCTACGCGGCGCGCCACCCGGAGCAGGTGGCGGGCATGGTCTTCGTCGATCCCAGCCACGAGCGCTTCGAGCAGGAATTGCGCAAGCTCGATGCGGCCCGGGTGGACAGCGATAACCGCGCCATCGAAGGCTTCACGCCGCCGGCCCTGCGGGCCGAGCTGCGCAGCGTGCAGGCGATCCTGGAGCGCGGCGCGCTCGACACGCCCGGGCGGCTGCCCGACGTCCCGGTGGCGGTGCTGACCTCGGTCCAGCTGCGCGAGCAGGCGCAGCTGTTCCTGGAAACGCCGGCCGCGGTGCAGGTCTGGCGCGGGCTGCACGGCAGCCTGTTCCGTGAATTCAGCAGCGGCAGCCATGTGGTCACCCCGGACAGCGGCCACAACATTCACCTGGAACAGCCCGAGCTGGTAGTGGCTGCGGTGCGCCAAGTGATTGCGACGGCCGATGCCAGGGATGCACGGCGCCGACATGCGGAGGCGCGTGCGCAATTGTTCCGCCGCCTGGAGCAGGACGGCGCGGATGGGGCGGTCGCCAACGCACTGGCCGCGAGCGGCTTCGACGAAGCCGAGCGCAACCGCATCGCCTACGAACTGCTCGGCCCGCGCAAGCAGGCCCAGCTTGCAGTACGGGTCATGAAGGCGAACGCCGAGCGCTTCGGCGGCTCGGCCAACGCCCAGGACAGTTATGGCGAAGCGCTGCTGGCCACCGGCCAGCCGGCCGCCGCCAGGGCGCAGTTCCTGAAGGCGCTGGCGCTGGCCGAGGCCCAGGGCAAGGAAGGCAAGGCCCTGGCGGGCTACCGCAGCAACCTGGACAAGGCCGAGCGGGCGTTGGCGGCCGCGCCCTGATCCCGCCGTCTTTCGCTTCTTTCAGAACGGTGGCTTGAGCTTTATCAAGCACCGATACGGTTGATGGTGGTCTTGCAAGAATTGCGGCATAATCCCCCGATTCTCCTGTCCCATCCCGGACCCATCTGAACGAGTAGCGAACATGGACCTGATCCCTAGCACCATCCTGACCGGCTTCCTCGGCGCGGGCAAAACCACCTTGCTCAACCGCATCCTGCAGGAAGAGCACGGCATGAAGATCGCCGTCATCGAGAACGAGTTCGGCCAGGAGAGCATCGACAACGAGATTCTGGTGCGGGATACCACCGAGCAGATCATCGAGATGAACAACGGCTGCATCTGCTGCACCGTGCGCGGCGACCTGGTCGAAGGCCTGACCAGGCTGGCGCAGAAGCGCGCCGCCGGCGAAATCAGTTTCGACCGCGTGGTCATCGAGACCACCGGCCTTGCCAACCCGGGTCCGGTGGCGCAGACCTTCTTCGTGGACGAGGAAGTGGGCGCTAACTATCTGCTCGACGCCGTGGTCACCGTGGTCGATGCGCGCCACGCGATGGACCAGCTGGACCAGCACGAGGAAGCCCAGCGCCAGGTCGGTTTCGCCGACAAGATCCTGCTGTCGAAGACCGACCTGGTCGACGCGGCGGCGGTGGAAGCGCTCACCGCGCGCCTGCACCGCATGAACCCGCGCGCCCCGATCTCGACCAGCGACTTCGGCAAGGCGCCGGTCTCGGACGTGCTCGACCTGCGCGGCTTCAACCTGAACGACAAGCTGGACCTCGACCCGGACTTCCTGCGCGTCGAGGAAGGCCACGATCATGATCACGGTCATGATCACGACCATGCCCATTGCGGTCACGACCATGCGCATGGCGAGGCCTGCAGCCACGACCACCACCACAGCCACCACACCGACGACATCGCCGCCTTCGTGTTCAAGAGCGATCGCGCCTTCGACCCCGAGCGCCTGGAACAGTTCCTGGGCAGTCTGGTGCAAGTCTTCGGCCCGCAGATGCTGCGCTACAAGGGCGTGCTGCGCATGCAGGGCGTCGACCGCAAGGTGGTGTTCCAGGGCGTGCACCAGATCATGGGCAGCGACGTCGGCCCGAAATGGAGCGAAAACGAGACACCGGCCAGCAAAATGGTATTTATTGGCAAAAATTTACCAAAAGACGTATTTATCCGCGGCCTCGAACAATGTTTGGTATAAACTACATCAGTTTTACTGGTATGCCCGGACCTGTCTGAACCCTGCTTCGACAGTGTAATGGGCACCCCGGAGAGAAGGGATGGCGCCCCGACGCCATCAAGGCAGCTGCTCCCCGCGCACTCCAGCCGCAACGGGGTGTCACGGCTGAGCAAGCTGATACAATGAAACCTCTGTCGTATCGAAGGCATCATGACTAAAACAACGAAACCGAATACCGCCCAACCCGAAGAACGCCTCCTGACGGAAGAAGAGATTCGGGCGATGAGCGACGACGACTACATGAATCCGGCCCAGCTGGCATTCTTCAAGAACCGCCTGCAGGAGCTCGAGAAGGAACTGCTGAAAAATGCCGGTGAGACCACCGAACACCTGCGCGAAACCGTGCTGGTGCCGGACCCGGCCGACCGGGCGACGATCGAGGAAGAGCACGCCCTGGAACTGCGCACCCGCGACCGCGAGCGCAAGCTGCTCAAGAAAGTGCAGCAATCGCTGCAGGCCATCGAGGCCGGCGAGTATGGCTGGTGCGAAGAAACCGGCGAGCCGATCGGCATCCCGCGCCTGATCGCCCGTCCGACCGCTACCCTGTCGCTGGAAGCCCAGCAGCGCCGCGAGCTCAAGCAAAAGCTCTACGGCGACTGACACGCTTGCCACGCCACCAAAAAAAAGCATGCGCTTCACCCCGCATGCTTTTTTGTTTGCACGAATCCCTTGCTAATCGTGCAGTCTTTTTATTTCCCATCGGATACACTACCAGCCGCCGCGTGTGCGCAGCACGCGGGCGCCTGGACCGTGCTACCGTTTTGCACGGACGGGCTGGCTGACGGACAACGGTGACCATGGGGCTCTTTTCCTTCCTCAAGAGAAAGCATGACGATGCGGGCGCGGGCCTCCTGATGCCCGAGACCCGGCTGCGCGCCGGCGAGCCTTCGCGCCTGGGGACCGAAGCCGAGCGCGAGCGCCAGCGCGAAATCGCCCGCGCCACCGCCGCCAAGATCGACGAGATCGAGCTGGAAATGGCCTCCAGCATCTTCAACGACGAACCCGACTGGGGCAGCGGCGCGCGCCGCCCGGCCGCCGCTGTCCCCATTACCCCTCCCGAGCCCGAGGAAGCGCCCGAACCGGCCGCCCTGCCCGCCAGCGCCCCGGCGGTGGAGGAAAGCGCCATCCTGTACGCCAACGGCCAGGCCGCCCTGGCCGAGCAGCTGCTGCGCGACAGCCTGGCGAGCCTGGGCCGCCACGAGCGCCTGCCGTGGTGGATGCTGTTCGACCTCTACCAGGCCACCGGCCGCGAGCAGGATTTCGAGAGCGTCGCCATCGACTACGCCAGCCACTTCGAGACTTCCCCGCCCGCCTGGCAGCCGCTGCTGCCGGCGCCGGACGCCAGCGGTCCGGCGCCGGCCGTGGCCGCCGCCGAAGCCTTCGGCGCGGTGCTGGACGCAGGCGTCGAGACGCGCCTGGAGCGCCTGCTGGCAAGCCAGGCGCCGCTGGTGCGGCTCGACTTCGGCGCGCTGCGCAGCGCCGACGCGGAAGGCTGCGCGCGCCTGCTGGCGGCGCTGCAGTCCTTGCGCGCCGGCGGACGCGAGCTGGTGCTGGCCGGCGCCGACAACTTGCTGGCGGTGCTGCGCCCGATGCTGGCCATCGGCGCGCGCGAGGCCAGCCAGGGCGCCTGGCTGCTGCTGCTCGAACTGCTGCTCCTGACCAATCGCGAAAAAGAGTTCGAAGAAGCGGCGATGGATTATTGCGTCACCTTCGAGGTGTCGCCCCCCTCCTTCGAAGCACCCCGCCACGTATCGACCGCGGCCCCCGCTGCGACCGGCGGCGACCGCTTCGTCCTGCCGGCGGTGCTGGCCGGCGAAGCCCTGCCGCTGCTCGAGGCCATCGATGCCTATGCGGCCGGGCGCGACATCCTGGTCCTGGACTGCTCGCGCCTGGCGCGCATGGACTATGCCTGCGCCAGCGCCCTGCAGGCGCGCCTGCGCCTCCACCTCGAAGCCGGCAAGCGGGTCGAGCTGCGCGAGCTGAATCACCTCGTCGCCACCCTGCTGCGCCTGCTCGGCGCCGACCAAAGCCTCAAGCTCTACCCGCACCGGTATTGACGCCCCTGCCGAAGGGAAGAGCGTTCGATCTTTCCTTGGCAACAGCAATAACTGTCGCGTTTGTCTTGCAATTTACTGCACGGCCCCCACCTGCGGCTTGCTAGACAACCACGAGGTCAAACATGGAACAATTTCACGGCACCACCATCGTCAGTGTCAGGCGCGGCAACCAGGTCGCGCTCGGCGGCGATGGCCAGGTCACGCTCGGCAACGTCGTCATGAAGGGCTCGGCCCGCAAGGTACGCAAGCTGTACCAGGGCAAGGTCTTGTGCGGCTTCGCCGGCGGTACCGCCGATGCCTTCACCCTGCTCGACCGCTTCGAAGCCAAGCTCGAGAAACACCAGGGCAACCTGCTGCGCGCCTCGGTCGAACTGGCCAAGGACTGGC
>CBIHLT010000267.1:0-5893 GCA_966210615.1 uncultured Massilia sp. | reverse complement strand
TTGTCGCCGAACTTGATCTCGTCGGTGACCACGGTGTCGTTCTCGTTGATGATCGGGACCACGCCCAGGCGCAGCAGGGTCGTGAGGGTCGAGCGCGCGTTCAGGTAGCGCTCGCGGTCGGCCAGGTCGGCGTGGGTCAGCAGCACCTGGGCGGTCTTGATGCCGTGGGTGCGGAAGCTGGTTTCGTAGATCTGCGCCAGGCCCATCTGGCCCACGGCGGCGCAGGCCTGCAGCTCGTGGATGTCGGTCGGGCGGCTGCCGAAGCCGAGGCGCAGCATGCCTTCGGCGATGGCGCCGGAGGACACCAGGACGACGTCCTTGCCGAGCTGGCGCAGGGCGGCGATCTGGGACGCCCAGCGGGCGATGGCGGTATGGTCGAGGCCCTGCCCCTCGTTCGTGACGAGCGAGGAGCCGACCTTGACGATGATGCGGGAGGAGGACTGGAGGACGGAGTTCATGGCGACAGGATTTTCCCTCGCGGACGTAGCGCCAGCAGGGAAAGTCCTGCCAGCAGCTCAACCGCGCAGACGACTAATAATACGCCCGTCGGCAGGCCGATCGCAAAGGCTGCGACCAGGCGCCCGGCCGGCTGGGCCAGAAGAAATAATGCAGTGAGGTCGCCGAGGACGGGTTGATCAACCTGTCTGGACGCCAGCAGAGCCAGTCCCGCGGTGGCGAGGCGCACTCCGACGTAGATGGCGTAGAACTGGCTGTAGCCGTTCACGCCAACGAGGAACAGACCCATCGCGGTGGCGATGCGGTCGGGGTCGAGCATGGCCGCGAGCGCGGCCAGCGAACTGGTGGTGGCGACCAGCTGCAGGAGCTGGACGCGCCACCATGCGCGCTTGGAGAAAGCGGGTGCAGCCAAGGCCGCTGCCGGCTCAGTCTTCAAGGATCTTGAAGCGGGGATCGTCCGGGTCGATGGACGAGATGGTGCGCGCTTCCTCGACCATCTGTTTTTCTTCGGAACGCTGTTCGACGTGGCGCTCTTCTTCCAGGTGCTTGTAGATGGCGTGCACCAGGTCTTCGCAGCCTTCGCGGTTCAGTGCCGAGATCTCGAACACCGGGCCCTTGAAGCCCATGCGCTTGACGAAGTCCTTGGCGACCTTCTTGCGCTCGCCTTCCGGCACCACGTCCAGCTTGTTGAGCACCAGCCAGCGCGGCTTGTTGAGCAGCTCGGCGTCGTACTTCTCGAGTTCCTTGACCAGGGCCTTGGCTTCCTTGACCGGATCGGTCTTGCCGTCCATCGGCGCCACGTCGACGATGTGCAGCAGCAAGCCGGTGCGCGACAGGTGGCGCAGGAACTGGTGGCCGAGGCCCGCGCCTTCGGCGGCGCCCTCGATCAGGCCCGGGATGTCGGCGATCACGAAGCTCTTCGCGTGCGACACGCGCACCACGCCGAGGTTCGGATGCAGGGTCGTGAACGGGTAGTCGGCGATCTTCGGGCGCGCGTTCGAGACGGCGGTGATGAAGGTCGACTTGCCGGCGTTCGGCATGCCCAGCAGGCCCACGTCGGCCAGCACCTTCAGCTCCAGGCGCAGGGTGCGGCGCTCGCCTTCCTTGCCTTCGGTCTTCTGGCGCGGGGCACGGTTGGTCGAGGTCTTGAAGTGGATGTTGCCCCAGCCGCCCTCGCCGCCCTTGGCCAGCAATTCGGTCTGGCCGTGTTCGGTCAGGTCGGCGACGATCTCGCCGTTGACGTCGTCCACGATCAGGGTGCCCACCGGCATGCGCAGGTAGACGTCTTCCGCGCCCTTGCCGTAGCAATCCGAGCCGCGGCCCGGTTCGCCGTTGCGGGCGTTGTGCACCTTGGAGTAGCGGAAGTCCACCAGGGTGTTGATGTTACGGTCGGCGACCACCCAGATCGAGCCGCCCTTGCCGCCGTCGCCGCCGTCGGGCCCGCCGAAGGGGCGGAACTTCTCGCGACGGAACGAGGCGCACCCGTTGCCGCCGTCGCCTGCGATGACTTCAATTCTTGCTTCGTCGATAAACTTCATGATGACCGCCAAAAAACTAAAAAGGCCCTACCGTGGGCAGAGCCTTTCGATGGAAGGCTCGCGCCTTACAAAGAAGCGCCGCAAGCTGCGGCGCATGTGCGTAATTTACGCTGCGACTGCTTCGTTCGCCACGACGGTCACGAATTGCTTCGAGCCGACGCCTTGCTTGACGAACTTGACCGTGCCGTCCACCAGGGCGAACAGGGTGTGGTCCTTGCCGGTACCGACGTTGGCGCCTGCGCGCACCGGGGTACCACGCTGGCGGATGATGATGCCGCCGGCGTTGATCGCCTGGCCGCCATACACCTTCACGCCGAGGCGTTTGCTTTCTGAGTCACGGCCGTTTCGCGTTGTGCCGCCGCCTTTTTTGTGTGCCATTCTAAATGCTCCTTATGACTGGGTGTCCGGACGGCGATTAGCCGTTGATCGAGACGATCTGGATTTCGGTGAAGTTCTGGCGGTGGCCCTGACGCTTCTGGTAGTGCTTACGACGGCGCATCTTGAAGATACGGACCTTGTCGTGACGACCATGCGAAACCACTTTCACCAGCACCGAAGCACCGTCGACCAGCGGAGCACCAAACTTGATGCTGTCGCCCGCGCCAACGGCGAGGACCTGATCGATCGTGAGTTCGGAACCAATGTCAGCCGGTATCTGTTCTACTTTGAGTTTTTCGCCAGCGACAACTTTGTATTGCTTGCCACCGGTTTTTATGACCGCGTACATGATTGAGAAACCTCGTTAAATGTTAAAAGAATTCCGCCGGCGCAATAGCGTCGAAGTACACACTAAACTGCTCGAATGCCGGGGAACAGAGGATTATACATAAATTGCTGCCACGCGTCAAAGTGACATCCAGGCTGCCGGACAGCGTCGCGCGGGGCCAACGTACGGCCTGTGCCGCATTCTGCGCCGCCGGGCAGGACGGGCACTGCTGGCTTGTCGTATAATCGCGGCACTTGATAAAAACTCACTGCTTCTCTGTCTATCTTTTGCAGGTTCGCCTTGTCAGCCGCTATCCCACACGCCCAACACTCCATCACCTCTTCGATCGCTCCCGACATGGAGGCCGTCAACGCGGTGATCCGGCAGCGCCTGCATTCGGAAGTGAGCCTGGTGAACCAGATCGCCGAATACATCATCAGCGCCGGCGGCAAGCGTATCCGCCCTGTGCTGGTGCTGCTGCTGGCCAATGCCTACGGCTACAAGGGCGCGGCGCACCATGAACTGGCCGCGGTGGTGGAATTCATCCACACCGCGACCCTGCTGCACGACGACGTGGTCGACGAATCCTCGATGCGCCGCGGACGCCAGACCGCCAACGCCCTGTTCGGCAATGCCGCCTCGGTGCTGGTCGGCGACTTCCTGTACTCGCGCTCCTTCCAGATGATGGTCGGCCTGAACAACATGCGCGTGATGCAGATCCTGTCCGACGCCACCAACGTGATCGCCGAAGGCGAAGTGCTGCAGTTGCTGAATATGCACGACCCGGACGTGACCGAGGACAGCTACCTGAAAGTGATCCGCTCCAAGACCGCCAAGCTGTTCGAGGCGGCGGCCGAGCTGGGCGCCCTGGTGGCGGGCGCGAACGACGAGCAGATCGCCGCGGCCGGCGAGTACGGCCGCTCGCTGGGCACCGCCTTCCAGCTGATCGACGACGTGCTCGACTACGCGGGCGACGCCGCCGAGATCGGCAAGAACCTGGGCGACGACCTGCGCGAAGGCAAGCCTACCCTGCCCCTGATCTGGCTGATGGAACACGGCAGCCCGCAGCAGCGCGAACTGGTGCGCACCTGCATCGAACAGGGCGACGAGCAGCAATTCGAAGCGGTCCTGGCCGCCGTCACCTCGAGCGGCGCATTGGCCTATACCCGCCGGCAGGCCGAGCTGGCCGCACGGCGCGCGGCGGCCGCCATCGAGGGCCTGCCGGAGAACGAATACAAGCGCAGTCTCTTGCAGCTCTGCAGCTTTGCTGTTGACAGAAACCATTAAGGCGACTATAGTCATGCCTTCCCGAGATGACGGAAACGGCATCTCAAACCAGTCGGGGTGTAGCTTAGCCCGGTAGAGCGCTACGTTCGGGACGTAGAGGCCGGAGGTTCGAATCCTCTCACCCCGACCACAGAATTCCAGTGAAAAAGCCGACCCCGTGTCGGCTTTTTGCTTTCTGCGCTCTCCCCTCTGGTTCGTTGTCCGCTTGCTTCTTTTGCGCTATGTTGGCTTCTGCTTGGTTCCCACTGACAAGGACAAGGAGACAGCAATGCCGCGCTACATGGTCGAACGTACTTTTCCCGATGGCTTGAACGTCCCCGTGAATGCCGCTGGTGCGGAAGGCCTGTGCGACATCGTCAAGGCCAACGGCGAACAGGGGGTGACCTGGGTCCATTCCTACGTCAGCACCGACAAGCAGCGGACCTTCTGCATTTACGACGCGCCCACGCCGGAAGCGATCCGGCAGGTAGCGGAGCGCAACGGCTTGCCGGTCAACGGCATCACCGAGGTCTCGGTGCTGGATCCCTACTTCTATCACTGAAACGGCCGCGTTGTTGTCGGCCCTCGGATCTTATCGAGCGATCAGGACCTGCTTCACGTTTTCATCGGGCAACGCGATGCGCAGACGGCGTGTCCTTGGGTCGAAGCGCAGATCCTGCACGGGCTTGCCGTCGATACTCACGACACCCGGGGCCGCCGCCAGGCCGACGAACTCGATGGCGCCCACGCGCTGGTAGCCCTGCCTGGACGGGATGTCCAGGCTCACTCCCCGCTCGTCCTGCCTCACCTCGATCATGCGCGACGCCCCCTCGCGGTAGCCATAGCCATCGCCGGCATCCTGGAACACCCGGCTGCTGCCGCCGGCCCCGACCGCAACGGCAAGCGTCAGCGGCTGGTCCTTCATCTCGCCGGTATGCTGCACCGCCGCCGTAGTCGGCACGGCGGCGCCGGCGCGGATGTAGAGCGGCAGCCGGTCCAGCGGCGCGGCGACCTTGGCCGTCGTGCCGCCCTTGTGGCGCGCGCCAGTCCACCAGTCGATCCACGTGCTGCCCTTCGGGAAGTAGACCTCGCGGCTGGTCCGGCCCTCGTGCAGGACCGGCGCCACCAGCAGGTCGCCGCCCGCCAGGAACTGGTCCTCGACCAGGCTGGCGCGCGCGTCGCCCGGGTAGTCGAACCACAGGGGACGCATCGGCGGAATGCCGGTGCGCTCATTGGCCTCGAACAGCGAGTACAGGTAAGGCAGCAGCTGGTAGCGCAGCGTGATCGCGCCGCGGTTGATGCGCTCGTACTCGGGGCCGAAGGACCAGGGCTCGCGCGGGGCCGAGACATCGTTCGAGTGCGTGCGGAAGTAAGGCGTCAGCGCCGCCGCCTGCATCCAGCGCGCGTGCAGTTCCGCGCTCGCGCTGCCCATGAAGCCGCCGACGTCGGCGCCCACGAAGGGCACGCCCGACACGGACAGGTTGGTCAGCATCGGAATGGTCAGCGCCAGGTGGGTCCAGTTGGGCGAATTGTCGCCGGTCCAGACGGCGGCGTAGCGCTGCACGCCGGCGAAGCCCGCGCGCGTGAGCACCATCGGGCGCTTGCCGGGACGCAGCTTGCGCAGGCCCTCGAAGCTGGCGCGCGCCATCTGCATGCCGTAGACGTTGTGGTACTGCGCGTGGCTGCCGGGAATGCCGTCGCCGGCGTGCCGGGCGTCGAGCGGGAAGGTCCGCTGTGGCCCCAGGCCGATCTCTGGCTTGTCGAAACCGTCGGCGGGGAACACGCCCGGCTCGTTCATGTCGTTCCAGAAGCCGTCGATGCCCAGGTCGAGCGGCGCCTGGTACAGGCTGCCGAACCATGCGCGCGCCGCAGGCAGGGTGAAGTCCGGGAAGGCGCACACGCCGGGCCATACCTTCTCGTGCAGTTC
>CBIHLT010000266.1:0-5897 GCA_966210615.1 uncultured Massilia sp. | reverse complement strand
GGCGAGCAGGACGGCCGCGAATACTATTTCACGACCGCCGAGGATTTCGTCAACCGCGCCGAGCGCGGCGAATTCCTGGAATGGGCCGAGGTGCACGGCAATTACTACGGCACCAGCCGCCTGACCGTGGAACAGGAAATGAAGACCGGCACCGACATCCTGCTGGAAATCGACTGGCAGGGCGCGCGCCAGGTCAAGAAGCAGTTCCCCGACGCGGCCGGCATCTTCATCCTGCCGCCGTCGATCGAAGCCCTGGAGGAACGCCTGCACAAGCGCGGGACCGACGAGCCCCACATCATCACCCGCCGCCTGCTGGCGGCCGGGGGTGAGATGGCTCACGCTCCGGAGTTCGAATATGCTATCATCAACGAAGAGTTCAACGTCGCCCTGGCAGAACTGCAGGCGATTGTCAAAGCGACACGTTGCCGGTTCGCCCAGCAGGCGGCCCGCAACGCTACGCTGTTTGCCCAGCTGGGAATCCACGCGCAACAACCACAACCGTAAGCGGCCCGCCCGCGCGGTTTGCTATTTAGATTGCTATTAGGAGCACACCATGGCCCGTATCACCATCGAAGACTGCCTCAAGAACGTCCCGAACCGCTTCCAGCTGACCCTGGCTGCTACCTACCGCGCTCGTCAGTTGCTGCAGGGCCACACCCCGAAGGTCGACGCCAAGGACAAGCCGACCGTCGTCGCCCTGCGTGAAATCGCTGCAGGCAAGGTCGGCCTGGAAATGCTGAAAAAGGTTCCGATGTAAGAACAGGCATTGCCTGGGTTGGTCAATCCGTTATTCTGCTATTCTGTAATATCACACTGCGGCTTGACGATATAAAGTATGAATTTGCCTTATCCGGATTCGACTCATCCAGGCAACACCGGCGGCCGGGCCAAACGCCCGGACAACCGCCCGCAGGACCCGATCGAGGCCCCCGCTCCCGGCGTGGCCTCCGTCACGCAGCTGATCAACAAGCTGTCCGACTACCTCACCCCCGCTGAACTCAAGAAGGTCAAGGAAGCCTACCGCTTCTCCGACGAGATGCATCTGGGCCAGGTTCGCAAGTCGGGCGAGCCCTATATTTCCCATCCGATCGCCGTCGCCGAGATCTGCGCCGAGTGGAAGCTCGACGCCCAGGCCATCATGGCCGCCCTCCTCCACGACGTGATCGAAGACCAGGACGTCAAGAAGGACGACCTCGTGGAGCGCTTCGGCGCCCAGGTCGCCAACCTCGTCGACGGCCTGTCGAAACTGGAAAAGATCGAATTCCAGAGCCTGGTCGAGGCGCAGGCGGAAAACTTCCGCAAGATGCTGCTGGCCATGGCCTCCGACGTGCGCGTGATCCTGATCAAGCTCGCCGACCGCCTGCACAATATGCGCACCCTCGGCGTGATGATCCCGGCCAAGAAGCGCCGCATCGCCAGCGAGACCATGGAAGTCTACGTGCCGATCGCCCACCGCCTCGGCCTGAACAACATCTACCGCGAGCTGCAGGACCTGTCCTTCGCGCACCTCTACCCGCTGCGCTACCAGACCCTGTCCAAGGCGATCAAGGCGGCGCGCGGCAACCGCCGCGAAGTGGTCAAGAAGATCCTCGAGGCGGTCAAGAACCAGCTGGCGACCGGCGGCATCGAGGCCGAGGTCTACGGCCGCGAAAAGACCCTGTACGGCATCTATAAAAAGATGCGCAACAAGCACCTGTCCTTCTCGCAGGTGCTGGACGTGTACGGCTTCCGCGTGGTGGTCGACACCGTGCCCAACTGTTATGTGGCCCTCGGTACCCTGCACGCGCTGTACAAGCCGATGCCGGGCAAGTTCAAGGACTACATCGCGATCCGCAAGATCAACGGGTATCAGTCACTTCATACCACCCTGATCGGCCCCTACGGCACCCCGGTCGAATTCCAGATCCGCACCCAGGAAATGCACCGCACCGCGGAAAGCGGCGTGGCGGCGCACTGGCTGTACAAGACCGGCGACTCCAACATGTCCGACCTGCAGCAGCGCACCCACGCCTGGCTGCAGTCGCTGCTCGACATCCAGCAGCAGACCGGCGACTCGGCCGAATTCCTGGAGCACGTCAAGGTCGACCTGTTCCCGGATTCGGTCTACGTGTTCACGCCCAAGTCGAAGATCATCGCCCTGCCGCGCGGCGCCACGGCGCTCGACTTCGCCTACTCGATCCACACCGGCATCGGCGACCACACGGTCTCGGTCAAGATCAACAACGAAGAACAGCACCTGCGCACCGAGCTGCACAACGGCGACATCGTCGAGATCGTCACCGATCCGGAATCGCGCCCGAGCCCGACCTGGCTCAGTTTCGTCCGCACCGGCAAGGCGCGCTCGGCGATCCGCCATTACCTGCGCACGGTCAACGTCAACGAATCGGTGGAACTGGGCCAGGAGCTGCTGGCCGGCGCCCTGGCGCTGCGCAACATCCGCCCCGAGCTGGCCCCGGCCACCGTCGAAAAACTGCTGGCCGAATCCTCGGCCAAGTCGATGGACGAGCTGTACGCCGACATCGGCATCGGCAAGCGCATGGCGGCGCTGGTCGCGCGCCATATCTTCGGCCTGATGGAAGGCGACCCGGACCTGATGCCGACCAGCCAGCCGGCCCCGGCGAGCGACATCGACCCGGTCACGATCTACGGCAGCGAAGGCGTCGCGGTGCAGCTGGCGCCGTGCTGCCTGCCGATCCCGGGCGACCAGATCATCGGCCAGCTGCGCCGCGACCAGGGCCTGGTCGTGCACACCTGCGAGTGCCTGCCGGCCAAGCGCGTGCGCGCCAAGGAGCCGGACCGCTGGATCGCCGTGCAATGGGGCGAGGAGCTGAACCGCCGCTTCGACTGCCGCATCCGCCTCCTGATCAACAACGAAAAAGGCATCCTGGCCCGCGTGGCCGCCGAGATCGGCGAGTCCGACGCCAACATCACCTATGTGGGCATGGACGAGGATGACGAACACAGCATGACCCAGCTGCGCTTCACGATCCAGGTCAAGGACCGGGTCCACCTGGCGCAGCTGATCCGCAACCTGCGCCGGGTCGCCGGCGTGAACCGCGTCGAGCGCGAGCGCTCCTGACCCACCCCGTCCTTCGCTTGATGAATCAACCGCCCCCACCGCCCAGCGAGGCCATCCAGGCACTGACAGAAGAAGCGATGCAGGCCGCGCTGCGCGAAGCGGAAGCCGGGCAGCTGGAACAGGCGGGGGCGCTGTACCGCGCCGTGCTCGAACTCCAGCCCGGCCACGCGGGCGCGCATTTCGGCCTGGGCTGGCTGGAACTCCAGGAAGGACGGCTGCCGGATGCGATCCCGCACTTCGCCGAGGCGGTGCAGAACGCTCCTCATGAAGAACGCTACTGGATCGGCTACATTGACGTGCTGATGGAGGCGCGCCAGTTCGCCACCGCGCGCGAGCTGATCGACCTGGCCCGGCGCCAGGGCCTGCAGGACGCGGCGCTGGTCGCCTTCGAGCAGCAGCTGGCCAGTTCCGGCAAACCGCAGGCGCAGGAGATCGACGCCGCCGCCGACCTGTATGCGCGCGGTCGTTTCGACGACGCCGCCCATGCAGCGCGTGACCTCGCCGAACGCTTCCCCCAGCATCCCTTCGGCTGGAAGCTGCTCGGCGCGGTCCTTTACAAGAACCGGGCCGCCGTGGCGGCGCTGGAGGCGATGCGCAAGGCAGTGGCCTACGAGCCCGACGATGCCGAGTCGCTCACCAACCTGGGCATCGTACTCAAGCGCCTCAGCCTGCTGGGCGAAGCCGAAAGCGTGCTGCGGCGCGCCATCGCGCTGCGGCCGAACAGCGCCCCTGCCCACAACCACCTGTCGGGAGTGGTGATGGAACTGGGCCGCCTGGCCGACGCCCTGGCCAATGCCGAAGCCGCCGTGCGCCTGGACCCGGACTATCTCGACGCCTGGCACTCGCTGGCACTGGTCCTCGACCGGCGCGGCCGCTCGGCCGAAGCGCTGGCGGCATACCGCCGCCTGCTGAAGCGCGATCCGGACAATGCCGACGTGCGCACCAACATGTTGTTCTGCATGAGCCACATGGAGAGCGTGACGCCCGGGGAGCTGTTCGAGGAGCACCGCCGCTACGGACAGCAGCTCGAGTCGCGCGTGACGCCTGCACGCAGCTGGGATAACCCGCCCGAACCGGAGCGGCGCCTGCGCATCGGCATCGTGTCGGGCGACTTCCGCCGCCACGCGGTCGCCAGCTTCGTCGAGCCGCTGTTTGCCCGCCTGGCCGGACGGCCCGGCCTGGCGCTGCATGGGTACTACAACTTCCCGGTCCACGACGACGCCACCGCGCGCCTGCGCGGCCACATGGCGCAGTGGCGCGACGTGGCCGCGCTCGACGACGCGGCGCTGGACACGCTGGTCCGCGCCGACGGCATCGACATCCTGATCGACCTGTCCGGCCACACGTCGCACAACCGCCTGCCTGTGTTCGCGTGCAAGCCGGCGCCCGTGCAGGCGAGCTGGGTCGGCTACCCGGGCACCACGGGCCTGGCCAGGATGGACTACTACATCAGCGACCGCTTCCTCCTTCCGCCGGGGGAGCTCGACGCCCAGTTCACCGAGAAGCTGGCCCTGCTGCCCATGAAGATGGCATTTTTGCCCACCACGGAAGCCCCGGAGGTCGCGCCCCTGCCGATGCTGCGGAACGGCTACCCGACCTTCGCCAGCTTCAACCGGATCAGCAAGATCACGCGCGAAGTCATCGCCCTGTGGGCGAAGGTGCTGCGCGCGGTGCCGGATGCGCGGATGCTGATGGGCGGCATGCCCCAAGGCGGCGGTTATGAACACCTGGCGGCCTGGCTGGAGGAGGAAGGCATCGGCCCGGGCAGGGTCCGCTTCCAGGCGCTGACCGGCATGCGCACCTACCTGGAACTGTACAGCCAGATCGACATCTGCCTCGACACTTTCCCTTATTCCGGCGGCACCACCACAGCGTGCGGCTTGTACATGGGTGTCCCGACCCTGACCCTGGCCGGTGCGACCATGCCCGGCCGCCAGACGGCGTCGCACCTGGCGGCGAACGGCGCGCCGCAATTCATCGCCCATGACGCCGAGGATTTCGTCAGCAAAGGTGTCGCGGCATGCAGGGACCCGGCCTCGCTCGCGGCATTGCGCGCCAGGTTGCGAGCTACTTCCCCGCAGTGGTCTCCGGGCGCCGTGGACCGGATCGCCGACAGTGTGGAATATGCGCTGCGGGCGATGTGGAAGCGCTGGTGCGCAGGCCTGCCGGCCGCGGCCTTCGAGGTGCCGCTGGAGCTCGCGGGCCCGTACGGGCTCAGCCGACCCGACCAGTCCTAGGACCGGCGGCGGCCCCTCATTGCGCCAGGGCGGCGCGCTGGCGCGCTTCCTGCTCGCGCAGTTCGGGCGTCATGTTGTCGCCGAAATCCTCCATTTCGAAGAGCTGGCGGATCTCGATCTCGGCCTCGCCGCCTTCCATCGGCATCGGAACCTTCTTGACCCATTCGATGGCTTCCTCGCGCGAGGCCACGCGCCAGATCCAGAAACCGGCGACCAGCTGCTTCGTTTCCGGGAAGGGACCGTTCTCCACCTGCACGCCGCCGGCTTTCGAAAAATGCACCCGCGCGCCGCGCGAGGACGGGTGCAGGCCTTCGCCGGAGACCATCACGCCTGCCTTGATCAGTTCGTCGTTAAAACGGCCCATCTCGGCCAGCAGCTGCTCGCTGGGCATGTGGCCGGCTTCGCTGTGCTGGTCGGCTTTCAACAGAATCATGAAACGCATGCTGTCCTCCAGGTTGTTGTGATCGACAGGGGCGGCGGTTTGCTGCCGTTTATCGTACGACGAACGGGGTGGGAGGGATTCGACAGGGATCGAAAAATATTTTTGGCCTGCTGCTAAAGCTCGTCATCCCCGCGAAGGC
>CBIHLT010000265.1:0-5936 GCA_966210615.1 uncultured Massilia sp. | reverse complement strand
GCAGCACTGCCTGTCCCTGGACAGCGTGGGCCAGGCCGAGGCCTTCCGCCAGCGCTTCCTGAATGCCTGCGCCGCCACCGGCGCCCGGCGCGGCACTTTCCACGACGCCGGACTGCGCGACCCCGATGCGCCGCTGCTCGACATCGTGATCGTCGGGGCCGGTCCCACCGGCATCGAGCTCGCGGCCGACCTGCGCCACACGGTCGACACCCTGGTGCGCTATCGCCTCAGCGGCCTGGCCGCGTCGCGCCAGGTGCGCATCCGCATCCTGGAGCGCGGACCGCGCCTGCTGGCCGGGCTCGATCCCTCGGTGTCGGCCCTGGCCGTGCGCAAGCTGGAGGAACTGGGTGTCGAGATCTGCACCAACACGGCCGTCGCCGAGGTTGCGGAGCATGAAGTGCGCGCCGAAGACGGCCGCGTGTTCCCGGCGGCGCTGACGGTGTGGGCGGCCGGGGTGCGCGGGCCGGACCTGGCGATCGCGCCGGCGCTGTCCGTCAACCGCAACAACCAGATCCTGGTGGACGAACAGCTGCGCACCATCGACGACCACCGCATCCATGCGATGGGCGACTGCTGCTCGCTGCTGCAGCCAGAGCGCAAGCGCATGATCCCGCCCAGCGCCCAGGCGGCGCGCCAGCAGTCAAGCTTCCTGTTCTCGCTGCTGACCCACGCCGCCGGCAAGACGCGGCCGCGCTTCCGCTACCGCGACTACGGCACCCTGGTGACCCTGGGACGCGCGGGCACGTTCGGCATCCTGCTGCGCGCCGTGGGCCGCCGCAACCTGCGGGTGCGCGGCGCCATCGCCAGCATCATGTACCGCATGACCTACGAGCGCTACGTGATGTCGCACGTCGGGCCGCTGCGCATGCTGGGCCACATGCTGGCGCGCTGGTGCCGGTCCAAGATGCTGATGCCGGTCAAGTGGCATTGAGGCCCGCCGCTACAGGTACTTGAGCCAGGCGAGGTCGCGGCGCCTTGCCTTGAACGCGGCGAAGGCGCGCACGGCCGGGTACAGGGCGGCGGTCAGCGCCGCGGCCAGCGCCCAGACCGGCCACACCTGCTCCATGCGGGCGGCGATGCCGCCCGCTTCCAGGGAACGCGCCAGCAACTGCAGCACATACAGGTGCAGGATGTAGAAGAACATCGGCGCGGCGCCGAGCACGGCGAGCTTGCCCGTCACCCAGCCGTCCCTGCGCTCCAGCAGCACCAGCAGCAGCAATCCGATACCGAGGGTCAGGGCAGCGAACAGCAGCGAAGGCGGATACTTGGTGACGTTGAAGAAGGCCATCAGGGTCTGCGCCGCCGATGTGCCGGCGTTCCACGGATGGTCTCCGTACACGTCCAGGGCGCGCAGGACGCCGAATCCGGCCAGAGACAGCGCAGCCCAGCCGAGCAGCCTGCGTTGCCGCGGGCGCGCCGGGAAACCGCCGGCGAACCACGGTCCGCACGCATAGCCCAGGCAGATGATGCCGATCCACGGCAGCACCGGATACGAGGTGCGCAGGCGCAGCGCATCCCCCAGCTCCAGCCAGCCGCGGTCATGCAGCACGGCCCACGCTGCATGCAGCGGGTGCCCGGGCGCGAAGTGCAGCGGATCGAGCAGGTTGTGGCCGGCGACGATCAGGAAGCCGAGCGCGGCCAGCGCAGGACGCGGCAGGCGCACCAGTGCCGCCAGCGCCAGCATCGACAGGCCGATGGCCCAGATCACCTGCAAATACACGACCTTCGGCGGAAACGCGGCGGTCCAGGCGAAATTGATCACCGTGAGCTCGAGCGCGACGAGGAACAGGCCGCGCCGGGCCAGGAAGGACGCGGCGGCCCGCGGCCCGCCGGCCTGGCGCGCCGCATACAGGTAGGCGGACAGGCCGGTCAGGAACACGAACACGGGCGCGCACAGGTGCGCGATCAGGCGCGACACGAACAAGGCTCCTGGCGTCGATGTCACGTCCATCGGGTCCGACACCTGCAAGTGCAGGAGGAAGGTCTCGCGCACGTGATCGGCCAGCATGAAGACCATGACGAGTCCGCGCAGCGCATCGATGCTGAGGATCCGGCGCCGGGCCGGGATAGTCTGGAAGTCCTGCATGGTCACAGCTTCAGGCTGAGCGACACGTAGGCCGCGCGTCCGGGTCCCGGCGAGAACATCGGCTGCGCCTGTGTCGCCGGCCAGAAGAAGTTGTCGTACCAGGCGTATTCGTAGCGGCGGTCGGCCAGGTTCTTCACTTGGACATCGATGCTGGCGGTGGCCGAGAGCCGGTAGCGCAGATTGGCGTCGAACAGGACAAAGCCCCCGAACTTGCCCTGGGCGTTGGCGTTATCGATGAAATAGCCGCCCTGCGCGCGCCCCTGGAGCCCGAAGCGCAGCTTGCCTGATGCCCGGTATTCGGCGCCGGCGTTCGTGATATGGCGCGGTGTCGAGAACACTTCCTTGCCGGTCAAGGACATGCCGTCCGCGGCGAAAGCGCTGACCACCTCGGCCTTCTGCACGGCGTGCGACAGCCACAGGTCCAGCCTGTCCGTGAGGCGGCCCGATGCCTGGATGTCGAGCCCTTCCCTGCGTGTGCGGCCCAGGCCCACCGTGGTGCCGGTGGCGGGCATGTTGGCCACTTCGTCGGTGGCGTCCTGGCGCCACAGGGCCAGGCGCAGGTCGCTGCGCGGCGCGGGCTTGAACTTGAGGCCGAGTTCCTTGCCGGTGTTGATCGAAGCCGGGAAGGCCGCCTGCCCAGGCAGCAGGTAGGCCGGCGCGCCCGATCCGGTCAGGATCTGGAAGCTGCGGCCCCAGTTGGCGTACAGGCTGAGCCCCGGGAGCGGGCTGTAGACCATGCTCAGCTTGGGCTGCCTGATCCAGCCGACGTCCTGCAGGCGGGCAGCGCCGCCGCCGCCGGCGAGCGCCATCGCGCCCGAGAACTTGTCCGCCCGGAAGGCAGGAATCAGCTTGACGTTCGTGCTCGGCCGGATGATGGCCTGCAGGTAGGCGCCCACGTTGTCGAGCGTGTAGCTGTCGTCGTTCTGGACCGACGCGGGAGCGCTGAAGTCGGTCGGGACGGCATAACGGTAGCGGGTGCGCCGGTAGTGGTTGTCCTGTTGCTCGGCATTGACGCCGCCGTCCAGGGTCAGCCTGTCTCCGAGGCGCCAGGTGAGATTGCCAAGGTAGCCGCGCTGCCGTTCGTCCCACTGGCGGCGCTGGCGCGGCGCCGTGCCGGCCGGATTGCTGGTGAAGCTCACCCGGCGGTCATCGGTATAGCTGTTGAAGTAAAGCTTGTTGCTGAAGAAGGCGTCCGGTGTGAACTGCCAGTCCAGGTGGACACTGGCGTGCTCCATTTCGCGCTCGCTCTTGTCGTTCGCATTTTTTGCGGGCGACTGGCGCCGGTCCTGCGCCAGCTCGGCGGCCGTCAGGAACCCCGGTTCCTCGGCCTCGTGCCGGTAGCTGCGCACTACCAGGCCGGCCTTGAGCTTGCCGTCGGCCGAGTGTACAAACCATTTGGCGCCGGCCGAGTGCTTGTCGGAGTCGTCGTGGCCACGGTAGCCGCCGGATGCCTGCCTGGCGAAGAAGTAGTTCTGGGCGAAGCCGCCGGCCTCGCGCCCCAGCGCAAGCTGGAGTTCGCGGGTGGCGAAGCTGCCATAGGTGAAGCGTCCTTCCGTGTAGTTGCCGCCCCGGCGCGTGCCGAAGCCGATATTGCCGCCGATGTTGTGCAGGCCGTAGCGCGGATCGTTGGTGCCGCGCACGACTTCGATGTAGTCGATCTCGAGCGGAAAGATCATGTCGATGAAGCGCTGGTTGCCGCTGTTGACGTTGCTGGGAATGCCGTCGATCAGGACCTTGATGCCGTTGATATAGCCTTCCCCGTTGAAGGCGCGGAAGGTGGCCTTGCCCGACTCGGCGCCCATGCGGGTCTCGGTCAGCTGGACGCCGGGGAGCTGGCCGACCAGCTCCCAGCTGTTCATGACGTTCTTGTCCTCGACCTTGTCCGCGCCGAGCACGTCGACCGAGGTGAGAACGCTGTTGCTCAGCAAAGGGCCGCCGCTGCGCTGGGCGCTGACGCGGACTTCTCCGATGACGATCACGGGATCGTCGGTCGAAGCGGCTTCGGAGGCCTGGGAGGCGAATGGCAGGGTCGAGGCGAGGACGACAGGCAGGAAGCTTCTTTTCATTATTGGCGAACGGTTCAGCGGAGACACCAATAATGATAACGGCTTCTCAATATCGATTGCAAGTAGGGGCGCCGTGAAGCAGCCGCCCAAATGAAAAGACCCTCGCATGCGAGGGTCTTTTATCGAAAGCGTCTTGCCTCAGCCTGCTCAGCCTGGCTGGCCCGGCTCCTTCGGCGCCAGGTGCCGCACCAGCAGCTGGTCGATGCGGTAGTGGTCGACGTCGAGCACCTCGAACTTGACGCCCTGGTACTCGACGCTGTCGGTCCGCTTGGGCACCTTGCGCAGCATGTACATCATGAAGCCGGCCGCGGTCTCGTAATTCTCCTCCTCGGGCAGGCTTTCCAGGCCGAGCGTGCGCTTGACGTCGCCGACCGGCGTGCTGCCGTCGATCAGCCATGAACCGTCCTCGCGCTGCATGATCTGCTCGTCCTGCTCCATCGGATTGCCCCAGCTGCCCATCACGGTCAGCATGATGTCGCTGAGGGTGATCACGCCCATCACCAGCGCGTACTCGTTGATCACGACGGCGAAGGTTTCCTTGGTGGCGCGGAAGCGGTCCAGCAGCTCCGACAGGGTCAGGGTGTCGGGGATGATCAGGACGGTGCGGATGCTCGATTCGTTCAGCTGGAACAGCGACTGCTTGTTCAGCAGCCGCACCAGGATGTCGCGCGTGTCCACGTAGCCGATCACGCGGTCGATGGTGCCGTCGCAGACGGGAAACTTGGAATACTTGGCGATCTTCTGCCGGACGCTGTCTTCGGTTTCGTTGAGGTTGAAGTAGACGATGCTGTCGCGGTTGGTCATGGCCGACGCAACCGAGCGCGATTCCAGCTCGAAGACGTTCTCGATGAAGTGCTGCTCCTGCTTCTGCAGGACACCAGCCTGCGCGCCGGCTTCCACCGCGGCGGAGATTTCGTCGAAGGTGATGCTGTCCTCGCGCGTGGTGTCGACCTTGAACACGCGGAAGATCAGGTTGGCCACGAGGTTGAGCATCCACGACAGGGGCTTGCAGATGCGGATGACGACCAGCACCGGATTGATGACCGCGACCGCGATGCGCTCCGGTGCGATCATGGCCAGGCGCTTGGGCATCAGGTCGGAAAACAGGATGAACAGGAAGGTGACGAACAGGAAGGACAGCGCGAAGCCGATGTTGTCGAGCCACGGTCCGGTGTAGAAACTCGAGATCCACTCGATGAAATAGGGTCGCAGGGCGCCCTCGCCCAGGATACCGCCGAGGATGGCGATGGCGTTGAGCCCGATCTGGGAGGCGGCGAAGAATTCGGCCGACTGCATCTGCAGCGCCATGACCTTCAGGGCGCGCTCGTCGCCGGCTTCGGCCAGCAGCTTGAGCTTGATCTTGCGCGCGCCGGCGAAGGCGATCTCGGTGAGGGACAGGAAACCTGCGGCCAGCACAAGGCAGGCCAGTAGCACGACATGTTGAAACAAACTCACGGGGCACCTGGGCGTTGAAGACGGGCGAACGTCACTCTCAGCAGTATAGGTTTTGCAAGTAGCTATCGCAACAGCTGCCAAGCCCGGTACGAGGGCCAGACGATGAGAACGGCTCCAGAGTATCAATGTTCTGTTGGCGGAACCGTCGCCCCTGCGTAGGCCGGGCCCCAAGTTGAGCGCCCCGACAG
This sequence comes from uncultured Massilia sp., assembly GCA_966210615.1. Taxonomy (GTDB): domain Bacteria; phylum Pseudomonadota; class Gammaproteobacteria; order Burkholderiales; family Burkholderiaceae_D; genus Telluria. The sequence continues at coordinate 141 of CBIHLT010000265.1, read as the reverse complement.
CGCATGCAAACTTGGATTCCGGCCTTCGCCTGAATGACGTTTATACGCACACTGAAGAAATAAAAGAGGCTCCCTTCGGGAGCCTCTTTTATTACTACTGGCGGAGAGGGTGGGATTCGCCTACATCCCGCAGGCCGCCCC
>CBIHLT010000264.1:0-6008 GCA_966210615.1 uncultured Massilia sp. | reverse complement strand
TCGAGCACCGTCAACTGGCCCCAGTCCGTGTTCTCGTCGAACTCGATCCCGATCAAGGTAGCGATGTCGGAATACTCATCCAGCTCGTTGTTGTCCAGGCGCTCGAGCAGCGCCGCCAGGCTGGCGTCGTCCAGGCGATGCAGGTTCAGGATGTCTTCGCGGAACAGCAGCGCCTTGTTGGTGTTGTCCCAGACCAGGTCTTCGACCGGATAGATTTCCGAATACCCCGGTACCAGGATCCGGCAGGCGACCGCGCCCAGCTGGTCGTAGGTCGCCATGTAGACCTCCTTGCCCATGTCGTCGAGAATGGCGAGCAGGGTGGCGGCTTCCTCGGCATTGGAATCCTTGCCCTGCGCGGAGAAGTCCCACTCGACGAAATCGCAGTCCGACTTCGCGCTGAAGAAACGCCAGGACACCACGCCGCTGGAGTCGATGAAATGCTCGACGAAGTTGTTCGGTTCGGTCACGGCGTTGCTGGCGAAGGTGGGCGGCGGCAGGTCGTTCAAGCCTTCGAAACTGCGCCCCTGCAGCAATTCGGTCAGGCTGCGCTCCAGGGCCACCTCGAAGCTGGGGTGCGCGCCGAAGGAGGCGAAGACGCCGCCGGTGCGCGGGTTCATCAGGGTGACGCACATGACCGGATAGGTCCCGCCCAGCGAGGCATCCTTGACCAGGACCGGGAAGCCCTGCTCCTCCAGCCCCTGGATGCCGGCCAGGATGCGGGGATACTTGGCCAGCACTTCCTGCGGCACATCCGGCAAGGCGAGTTCGCCTTCGAGGATCTCGCGCTTGACCGCCCGCTCGAAGATCTCCGACAGGCACTGCACTTGCGCCTCGGCCAGCGTATTGCCGGCGCTCATGCCGTTGCTGGCATACAGGTTTTCCACCAGGTTGGACGGGAAATACACGGTTCCGCCGTCCGAGTGACGCACGAAGGGCAGCGACACGATGCCGCGCGCGGCATTGCCCGAATTGGTGTCGACCAGGTGGGATCCACGCAGTTCGCCATCGGGATCGTAGATGCCGATGCAATATTCGTCGAGGATCTCTGGCGGCAGCGCATCGTCCGGGCCAGGCTGGAACCAGCGCTCGTCCGGGTAGTGCACGAAGGGCGCGTTGGCGATGTCCTCGCCCCAGAAGGCCCCGGCGTAGAAATGGTTGCAGTTCAGGCGCTCGATATACTCGCCCAGCGCCGAGGCCAGCGCGCTTTCCTTCGTTGCTCCCTTGCCATTGGTGAAGCACATCGGCGAATGCGCATCGCGGATATGCAAGGACCACACGTTCGGCACGATATTGCGCCAGGAAGCGATCTCGATCTTGATCCCCCAGCTCGCCAGCATGGCGGACATATTGGCGATGGTTTGCTCCAGCGGCAAGTCCTTGCCCGGGATATAAGTGCGCGACTCCGCGCCCGGCTGCAGGGTCAGCAGGGCCTGGGCATCGGCGTCCAGGCTTTCCACCTCTTCGATGACGAATTCGGGGCCTTCCTGCACCACCTTCTTCACGGTGCAGCGCTCGATCGAGCGGAGAATGCCCTGGCGGTCCTTGTCGGAGATATCCGGCGGCAGCTCGACCTGGATCTTGAAGATCTGCTTGTAGCGGTTTTCCGGGTCGACGATATTGTTCTGCGAGAGCCGGATATTTTCGGTCGGGATATCGCGGGTATTGCAGTACAACTTCACGAAGTAAGCCGCGCACAAGGCCGATGAGGCCAGAAAATAATCGAAGGGCCCGGGCGCCGAGCCATCGCCCTTGTAGCGGATAGGCTGGTCGGCGATCACCGTGAAGTCATCGAACTTGGCTTCGAGACGCAGCTTGTCGAGGAAGTTGACCTTAATTTCCATGGGGAATTCCAAATCTGTATTCAAAATATAAAGCCCTGTAAGAACAGGGCTTTATGAGTCCATCATTGACGGTAGATGCGCGCTTCGGCGCGCCAGCACTGTATCACGGACTGGGCATCCGGGGGCGAATCAGCGCGACTGGATGGCGGCGACCGGCCCTCTCCTGCCCTTGCGGTCGAAGGCTGCGACGCGGATCGTGCCGCGCTCGGCGATCGGTCCGGTCACCGGCCGGCTCGCCGGGGTCGGATCGCTGCCGTCGCTGGTATAGCGCAGCATGATCCCCGGCAGCACGTGGTTGGCCAGCACCTTGCCCTGGTCGAGCACCAGCCCCGGCGGCGCGATGCGCCAGGCCAGCCCGGCGCCGTCCAGGTCGAGCCGCGGCAGCACGCGCTGGCCCAGCGCATTGACAAAACCCGACCATGCGCCGCGGTGCAAGGCCGCGGCCTTGGCCGGGTCCGGCGTGCTGGCCCACTCCGGATCGGCCGCCCAGGCGCGCTCGGCCAAGGCCGCCAGGCGCGGCATCACCAGGTAGTCGATACGGGCCGGATCGCGCGCTGTTTCCGAAAACAGGTTGCCCTGGATGCCGCGCACCCGGCGCTTGCCGTAGTCGGTCAGGCGGTCCTTGCCGGCGCGGGCGGCTTCCGGCGCATCCTTCATGATGTCGAAGGGAATGAAGTCGTACACGGTGTCGAGTTCGACGTAGCCGCCCCAGTTGACGCCGTGCTCTTCGGGATTGGCATTGTGCGCCATGTCGAAATACATGCGGGTCACCGGGGTCAGCACGATGTCGTAGCCGGCGTTGGCCAGCCGGTAGGCCAGGTCCTCGAGGCCTTGCGTGTTGTTCCACACGTAGGCGATAAAGCCCTTGCGCGTGAAGCGGGGATTGGGAATCAGCTTCGGCGCGCCGTCCAGGGTCGTCTTGCGTGCCGCCAGTTCTTCCCAGCCCGAGGTGAGCATGCCGTGCTTGCGCACGATGGCGTCGACCCGCCCGTAAAAATAATCCCACAGGTCGGCGCTGGTCCCGAGTCCGTGCTTGCGCATCATGGCATGGCTGGCGGGTGACTTTTCCCAGGCGCCGTTGGCCAGTTCGTCGCCGCCCATGTGGATCGTCGCGAGGGGTGCGCCGGCCTCGCGGTGCAGGGCAGCGATCTCCCTGACCACGTGCTCGATGAAGGCGTAGCTCGACTCCAGCCCCGGGTTGATCACATTGTCGTTGAACAGCTGGGCGGACACGTATTCGGAGCGGTCGTCCAGGTCGCCCAGCAGGTAGCGCGCGGCGTCGCCCCTGCCGGCAGCCTTCAGGCGGCGGTAGCGCGATGCCATCGCCTGCACGGCGGCGCGCGCATGCCCGGGCATCTCGATCTCGGGGATCACCTCGATGTGGCGCGCTTGCGCGTAGCGCAGGATCTCCTTGTAGTCGGCGCGGGTGTAGTAGCCGCTGCCGCTCGCATCAAGGGGGTCGGGTCCGGAGCCGTAGGCCGGATCCAGGCGCACGCCGGGCCTGGCGCTGTGCCCGCGTACCGCGCCGATCGCGGTCAGTTCCGGCAGGCCGGCGATCTCGATGCGCCAGCCTTCGTCGTCGGTGAGGTGGAAGTGGAACTTGTTCAGCTTGAAGCGCGCCATCAGGTCGAGCCATTTGAACACGGTTTCCTTGCCGTGGAAGTTGCGCGCCACGTCCAGCATGAAGCCGCGGTAGCCGAAGCGCGGCGCGTCGACGATCGTCAGCTCGGGCAGGTCGGGCGCCGCGGCGCCGGGCAACGGCATCAGGTCGCGCAGCGTCTGCAGGCCATGGGCGACGCCGGCCGCGCTGTTGCCGACGATGTCGATGCCGCCGGCGGCGCTGATGGCGAGGCGGTAGGCCTCCGGCGAGGCTTGCCCTTCCACTCTCCCCACGCTCAGGCGCAGCGCCGGCCCGCCACTGGCGGGAAGGCCGGACGGGAACAGCGAGCGCGCCAGCGCCGCTTCGTTGGCCAGTGAGGCGGAGGCGCCGATGGCCGGGCGCCCGGCAAGCGCCAGCCGGCCGGCGCCGGGCTGCAGCTGCAGCGGCGTCGGCAAGACCGGCGGCAGCTTCGACGCCGGCAGCCAATCGGCGCGCGCATTGCGCCAGTAGGTATCCTCCGCCGACACCGCCGAATGCGGACTGCCGGCCTTGCCGCGCTGGGCCGGTTCGGTCAGCGCGGCCACCGTGTACTGCAGCGCCACGCCCACATCCGGGGCCGCGTCGTACACCAGATAGGGCCCGCTGGGCGAGCGCGAGGGCATGAACACCGCATCGCGGTGGCGGTAGTCGAATTCCTGCGTCTGCCCCGGCGCCAGGGCCTGGAAATCCGGGCCTGGGCGCAGGCGGAACAGGCCGCCCGCGACCTGTTCCAGCACCAGACCGTTCGAGCGGGCGCCAACCGGCATGCGGTCGATGCCGGTGAAGTAGAGGGACCAGCCCGACGCCGGCAGCGGCCGGCTGTCGCCGTTGGTCAGGGTGAAGCGCGCCGGCGTGCCGCCCTGCGGCAATTGCTGGTCCGCCGGCTTGCGCCGCAGTTCCCAGCGCAGTTGCAGCCGGGCACCGTCCGCGGCGTTCGCCGCGGGGCCGGCCTGCGCAGCCGGCACGGCCGGCGCCGCGATCGTCAACAGCGCCGCCAGCAACACCGGCGCGAGCGCCGCGCCGCCTGTCTTCCGTTTCTTGCCCACGTGTGTCTCTCCTGCCTTCACTCCGCCACCTGCCGCCGCACCGGAGCGCCCGGATGGGCGAACAGGCCCTCGATCTCCTCCAGCGACTTGCCCTTGGTCTCGGGCAGGAAGAAGGCCGCCGTGATGAAGTACACCGCGGTGCAGCCGGCCCAGAACAGGAACATCATGTGGAATCCGTAGTTGCCCACGATCGGCAGGAAGGCGCCTGCGATCAGCGTGCCGGTGCCCTGGTTGATCAGGAGCGCCACGCCCATGCCCACCGAGCGGATCCGGGTCGGCATCAGTTCGGACAGCGCCAGCCACACGCATACGCCGGGCCCGATCGAGTAGGCGGCGATGAAGCCGGCGATGCACAGCGCCGCCAGCAGCCCGCTATCCTTGTCCGGGATCGGTCCGACACTGGCGCGCACGATCTCCAGCGGCGCGCCCGTGTCACCGGCGGGACGGATGTCGATGCGCTGGGCCGTGTGGACGCGGCGCGCGGCGTCGAGCGTGGCGCGCGCCTCAGGCGCGAAGCTGGCAATCAGCTGTTCGGCGCCCTCCGGCACGGCGGGGGCGCGCCCGCTCCATGCCGCGCGCGCCTGGGCCAGCAGCGCCTGCTGGTCTTCCGGCAAGCTGCGCACCAGCGCCTGCTCGCGCGCCAGCACGGCCCGCGCCTCGGGCGTCGGCGTGTACGCTTCGGCCACCTGCTGCTTGTCGCCGTACTGATACAAGACGGTCAGCTGCGCCGGCGCGGCCGACTGCGCGAGCCTGGCGTCGGGCAGGTTCAGGCCGAGCGCATTGCCGCGCACCATCGCCGCCACCTCGGCGCGCACGTCGGTGCGCTGCGATTCGAAGCGGTGGAACAGCAGGGCCAGCAGGCAGAGCGACACCATGATGCCGGCGGTGCCGATCTTGAGCAGGAACACCCTGCCCTTGCGCTCGACCAGCATGATGGCGGCGACCGTCATCACCGAATTGAGGATCTTGATCGCGGTGCCGTAGCTGGACGTGCTCACCGGATCGAGTCCGGCGTGCTGCAGGATGGTCGACATGAACTGCAGCACCGAGTTGATGCCGGTGGCCTGCGTGCAGCCCAGGATCACGCAGGCCAGCACGAAGGGCAGCACATAGCGCCGCTCGGTCAGCATCTCGGCCAGCGCCGCGCCGCGGCCCTGCCTGGGACGCGCCCTTTCCTCGGCCAGCGCCGCGGCGATCCCGGCCGCCTCGGCCTCGCATTGCGCCGCCGGGCGCAGGCGCGCCAGCACGCCCGCAGCCTGCGCCGTGCGGCCCTTGCGCATCAGCCAGCGCGGCGACTCGCTCACGAACAGGCAGCCGGCCAGGAACAGGACGCCCGGGTACAGCACCGCCAGGAACATGCCGCGCCAGGCAGTGTCGGCCGCGGCCGTGCTTGCCGCGGCATCGCCGCCGGCGGCCTGGATCGCCAGTTCGGCGTTGCCCAGGTAGTGGTTGCCGATAAAGGCCGCCAGCACGATGCCGACC
>CBIHLT010000263.1:0-6069 GCA_966210615.1 uncultured Massilia sp. | reverse complement strand
CGACCACTCTGCCACCTCTCCTGATTCGGTCGATTCTTGCTGTGAGCTGCAAGAGACCGCCATTATAGCGGCTCTGCCGGAAAATGGAAGGAAAAATTTCACCACAGTGGCATTTTCCCTCTGTTCCGTTCTCTCAAGCAGCCGGCGCCAATCGTTCCAGGCCGCCCATGTAAGGACGCAGTACTTCCGGAATCACCACGCTGCCGTCAGCCTGCTGGTAGTTTTCCAGCACCGCCACCAGGGTGCGGCCCACCGCCAGGCCGGAGCCGTTCAGGGTGTGCAGCAGTTCCGGCTTGCCGGCCGCGTTGCGGAAGCGGGCCTGCATGCGGCGTGCCTGGAAGGCCTCGCAGTTCGACAGCGACGAGATCTCGCGGTAGGTGTTCTGCGCCGGCAGCCACACTTCGAGGTCGTAGGTCTTGGCGGCCGAGAAGCCCATGTCGCCGGTGCAGAGCAGCATGACGCGGTATGGCAGGCCCAGCGAGGTCAGGATGAACTCGGCCTGGCCGACCATCTCTTCCAGCGCCGCATACGACTGCTCCGGATGCACCACCTGAACCATCTCGACCTTGTCGAACTGGTGCTGGCGGATCATGCCGCGGGTGTCGCGGCCGTAGCTGCCCGCTTCCGAGCGGAAGCACGGGGTGTGCGCGGTCATCTTGAGCGGCAGCTGGTCCAGGGCCACGATCTCGTCGCGCACCACGTTGGTCAGCGACACTTCCGAGGTCGGGATCAGGTAGAAGTTCTCGCCCTCGCCTTCCGCGCCGCCCTTTTTCACCGAGAACAGGTCGGCTTCGAACTTCGGCAGCTGGCCGGTGCCGCGCAGCGAGTCGGCATTCACCATGTACGGGGTGTAGCACTCGGTATAGCCGTGCTGGCCGGTGTGGGTGTCCAGCATGAACTGCGCCAGCGCGCGGTGGAGGCGGGCCATGCCGCCTTTCATCATCGAGAAGCGCGAGCCAGTGAGTTTGGTCGCGGTATCGAAGTCCAGGCCCAGCTTTTCGCCGATGTCGACGTGGTCCTTGACGTCGAAGTCGAAGCTGCGCGGGGTGCCCACCTTGCGCACTTCGACGTTGCCCGACTCGTCCGTGCCCTGCGGAGCGCTGTCGTGCGGCAGGTTCGGCACCGCTTCCATGAAGCGCGCCATCCTGGCCTGCACCTCGCCGAGGGCGACTTCGTTGGCCTTGAGCTCGTCGCCCAGTCCGGCCACTTCGGCCATCACGGCCGTGGTGTCTTCGCCTTTGCCCTTGAGCATACCGATCTGCTTCGACAGCGAGTTACGCTTGCCCTGCAGTTCCTCGGTGCGCGTCTGGATCGCCTTGCGTTCCGCTTCGAGGGCACTGAAAGTGGCCACGTCGAGCTGGAACTTGCGCGTCGCCAGGCGCGCGGCGGCGGTGTCGATGTCTTTGCGAAGAAGTTGGATGTCTATCATGTCGGGTTGGACTTGCGTATGTCGAAAACACAATTGTACCAAGCCGACAGCTACTTTTTACGAGATTCGGCAAACGCGTTGCCGGGCGTCCCGCCAGCCCTGCGGGATTAACCGTTCAGGCTGGCTTTCTCGGCAGCGCTCAGGCGCGGTGCGCTGATCACGATCGTCTGCACGTTCATGCCGGCCAGGCTCGGTGCGTCGGACCTCAGGATCTCGACCGGACGCTCGTTGGCGGTAGCGAAGCTGACCGACAGGCCCAGGGCGGCGGCGGCGAGGAACAGGGCTTCGAAGTTTTTACGGATGTTCATGGTGTTCTCCTTCAGGTCAAAAGTGATTCGGTATGATTGAACTTTACCGATCGACCCTCGGAGCCGCCATCGACTTGCGATGAAGCGTAAAAAAGATGGCGCAGAATGCGGAATTCGCGGACGGAGCGTGTGATGGCGGCGTGATGCGCGCCGTAGCGCGCAGATGAGCCCGGCCTGCGCTCCCCGGGCGCCCTACTCCCCTTCTCCGCCCGAGTGCGCCTCGTCGTCCAGGCTGCGCAGCCAGGCCAGCTTCTCGCCGATTTTCGCCTCCAGCCCGCGCGGCACGGGCGCGTACCAGCCGGGCTCCGGCATCCCGTCCGGCAGGTAGGTTTCGCCCGCCGCATACGCATGCGGTTCGTCGTGCGCGTAGCGGTATTCGTGGCCGTAGCCGAGTTCCTTCATCAGCTTGGTCGGCGCGTTGCGCAGGTGGACCGGCACCTCTCGCGACTTGTCCTTCCTGACGAAGGCCATGGCCGCGTTGAAGGCGTTGTAGCCGGCATTGCTCTTGGCCGCCATCGCCAGGTAGATCACCGCCTGGCCAAGCGCCAGCTCGCCCTCCGGCGAGCCGAGCCGCTCGAAGGTGGTGGCGGCGTCGTTGGCCAGCTGGATCGCGCGCGGGTCGGCGATGCCGATGTCTTCCCAGGCCATGCGCACGATGCGGCGCGACAGGTACTTGGGATCGGCGCCGCCGTCGAGCATGCGGCACAGCCAGTACAGCGCCGCATCCGGATGCGAGCCGCGCACCGATTTGTGCAGGGCCGAGATCTGGTCGTAGAAGTTGTCGCCGCCCTTGTCGAAACGGCGCGCGTTGAGCGTCAGCGCGTTCTCGACGAACTCCGCGGTGATGCGCTTGATGCCGGCCGTCTCGGCCGAGGTCTTGGTCTGCTCCAGCAGGTTGAGGAAGCGGCGCGCATCGCCGTCCGCATAGCCAACCAGGGTGTCGACCGCCACCTCGTCGAAGCTCAGGTGCTGCAGCACGCGCTCCTGGGCGCGCTTGAGCAGCTGGCGCATCTCGCTGTCGCTCAGGGCCTTGAGCACATAGACCTGGGAGCGCGACAGCAATGCCGAGTTGACCTCGAAGGACGGGTTCTCGGTGGTGGCGCCGATCAGGGTGACCAGGCCCGATTCGACGAAGGGCAGCAAGGCATCCTGCTGCGACTTGTTGAAGCGGTGGATCTCGTCGATGAACAGGATGGTGTGCTTGCCCTGCTGCAGATAGTGCTCGGCCTGCTCGACGGCGGCGCGGATGTCCTTCACGCCGGACAGCACGGCCGACAAGGCGATGAACTCGCAGTCGAAGGCGTACGCGGTCAGGCGCGCCAGCGTGGTCTTGCCGACGCCCGGCGGCCCCCACAGGATCATCGAATGCGGCTTGCCCGACTTGAACACCAGGTTCAGGGGCTTGCCCTCGCCCAGCAGGTGGCTCTGGCCGATCACTTCGCCGATGGTGCGCGGACGCAGGGCTTCGGCCAGGGGTGGCGAGGGTTCGGTCTTGAAAAGGTCATCCATGGCGGCCTCCGGCAAGGCGCGCCGCGCGGGCGGGCGTCTGGTTCATCTGTGCTTCATTGTTGTCTAGGCGCCTAGTGTAGCCGATCAGTGCCGCTGCGCGCTGACGCCACGCGGCCCCGGGTCTCTATAATGATGGCTTCCCATCCTTCCCGCCTCTCACCATGTCCGTCTTGATCATGCAGGATACCTGGCTGCGCTGGACCAAGGCCACGCGCGCCGCCGCCGACGCCCCCGCCCGCCTGGCCGTGCCGCGGGTACACCTGCTGCCGCAACTGAGCAACGACGGCACGCTGCGCCACGAGATCATGGCGCTGGAACAGGATGGCTTCGCGCCCGTGGAGCGCATCCGTGCTTTCGGGGATCCGGCGTGGGGAGAGGACCGTCCGCTACGGCCCGACAACCTGCGGGCGCGCAGGACGCGCGATGGCTTCGCGGTGAGCCTGGACCAGCCCTGGAGCAGCATGCTGACCACGCGCTGGCCGGGGCAGCTGCCGGCGCCGCTGTTCACCGGACAGCTTGGCGAGGCGGTGCGCATCGACTGGAACGGACGCTTCCACGCCTCGCTGGCCGGCTCGAACCGCTCGTATTTCTATGAGGAGCACACGGTCTGGGTCGCGCTGCTGGAGGCGCCCACGGACCGTGCGCTGGTCGACCTGGCGCCGCGCAAGCACATCGACTTGCGCACCCAGATCTATTGAGGCTTATTGCTTGACGACGTCCGCGCCCTGCGGGATCTCGAACTTGAACTGCTGGGCCGGCAGCTGAGGATTGCGCTGGAAGCTGGTGAACTTCAGCACCGAGGTCTGGCCGAAGCTGTCCTTCAGTTCCATCGCCACCGGCACCCCGCCCTTCAGGCCGATGCTGATCTGCTCGAAGGTGGTGTCCTTGGACTTCGGCACGGCGTTCAGCCATTCGGCGCCGTCGCGCTCGCCCGCTTCGGACAGGGAGAAGTTCTGCTCCAGGTTGTTACTGCCGAACAGGATCGCGGCCGGCGAGGAACCGAGCGCGTTACCCAGCTTCCTGACCGTCACCTGGTTCAGGTCCTTGTCGTAGATGTAGAGCTGGTCGCCGTCGGCCTGCAGCACCTGTTCGTAGGGCTTCTGGTAGGTCCAGATGAACTTGCCGGGGCGGGCGAACACGAAGCTGCCGCTCGAGACCGGTGCGGCCTTGCCGCTCCTGGTCTTGCCTTGCTGCTGCTGGGTGAATTCGCCCCTGGCGGACTTGGTGCCGGAAGCGAAGGCCTTCATCTGGTCCAGGGCGCCGGCCTGGGCCGCGCCGGACAGGGCCAGCGTCGTGGCCCCGATCGTGGCCGCGATCATCGCCGCCATGTGATTCGTGAATTTCATCCGCATTCCTCTTGTTGGGTCCGCCGACCCTGGGCCGGCGGGATTATTCGGCGCTGGCAGCCGGGACAAGAATGTCGCGGTTGCCGTTCGATTGCATCGGCGAGACGACGCCGCTCTGCTCCATCTGCTCCAGCAGGCGCGCGGCGCGGTTGTAGCCGATGCGCAGGTGGCGCTGCACCAGCGAGATCGATGCGCGGCGGTTCTTGAGCACCACCTGCACCGCCTGGTCGTACATGGCGTCGGACTCGCCGCCGCCTTCGCCCGCCGGCGCCCCGTCGGCGCCGCCTCCCTCTTCCAGCGTGCCGCCTTCGAGGATGCCCTCAATGTAGTTCGGTTCGCCCAGCGATTGAAGATGTTTTACAACTCGATGCACTTCGTCGTCCGAGACGAAGGCGCCGTGCACGCGGATCGGCAGGCCGGTGCCCGGCGGCATGTAGAGCATGTCGCCCATGCCCAGCAGGGTTTCCGCGCCCATCTGGTCGAGAATGGTGCGCGAGTCGATTTTGCTCGACACCTGGAAGGCGATACGGGTCGGGATGTTTGCCTTGATCAGGCCGGTGATCACGTCCACCGACGGCCGCTGCGTAGCAAGAATGAGGTGGATGCCGGCCGCACGCGCCTTCTGGGCGATACGGGCGATCAGCTCTTCCACCTTCTTGCCGACGACCATCATCAGGTCGGCCAGCTCGTCGATGATGATGACGATGGTCGGCAGCTTCTCCAGCGGCTCGGGATTGTCCGGCATGATCGAGAACGGGTTCGGGATGTGCTCCTCGCGCTTGGCCGCTTCCATGATCTTGCCGTTGTAGCCGGCCAGGTTACGTACCCCCAGCTTGCTCATCAGCTTGTAGCGGCGCTCCATCTCGTTCACGGCCCAGTTCAGCGCGTGGCCGGCCTGGCGCATGTCGGTCACGACCGGCGCCAGCAGGTGCGGGATGCCTTCGTAGACCGACATTTCCAGCATCTTCGGGTCGATCAGGATCAGGCGCACGTCCGCCGGGTCGGACTTGTACAGCAAGGACAGGATGGTCGCGTTGATGCCCACCGACTTGCCCGAACCGGTGGTGCCCGCCACCAGCAGGTGCGGCATCTTGGCGAGGTCGGCGCAGACCGGCTTGCCGGCGATGTCCTTGCCCAGGGCGACCGTCAGGGCCGAGGCACTGTCGCCATAGACCTTGGAGCCGACGATCTCGCTCAGGCGCACGATCTGGCGCTTCGGATTCGGCAGCTCCAGCGCCATGTAGTTCTTGCCCGGGATGGTCTCGACCACGCGGATCGAGGTGAGGGACAGCGAACGCGCCAGGTCGCGCGCCAGGTTCACGATCTGGCTGCCCTTGACGCCGGTGGCCGGCTCGATCTCGTAGCGGGTGACGACCGGGCCCGGATCGGCGGCCACGACCTTGGCTTCGACGCCGACGTCGGACAGCTTCTTCTCGATCAGGCGGCGGGTGAATTCCAGGGTCTCGACGGCCACGGT
>CBIHLT010000262.1:0-6075 GCA_966210615.1 uncultured Massilia sp. | reverse complement strand
GCGCATGCAGGGCCGGATCGACATCGTGGTGGGGGCCTTTTCCAAGACCTTCGCCGCCAACGGCGGCTTCGCCGCCTGCGCCGAGCGGCCTGCGCGGCGCCAGCTGCAGATGTATGCCGGGCCGCACATGTTTTCCAACGCCTTGTCGCCGGTGCAGGCGGCGGTGGTGCTGGAGAGTTTGCGCATCGTTGCCTCGAGCGAGGGCGACGGGCTGCGCGCCGACCTGATGCGCAACGCGGTCGAACTGCGCGCCCTGCTCGGCGAGGCTGGGCTGCGCTGCCTGGGCGAGCCTTCGCCGATCGTGCCGGTGTGGATGGGCACGGAGGCGGCGGCGCGGGTGGCCGGCATGCTGCTGGCGCGCGACGCGGTGTTCGTGAATCCGGTCGAGTATCCGGGCGTGCCGCTGGGCGCGGCGCGGCTGCGCCTGCAACTGATGGCGAACCACACCCCGGCCCAGGTGCGGAGCGCCGCGCCGCTGGTGGCGGCCGCCGCGGCGCGCGCCGGCGCGAAACCTGCCGGCGGCCCGCATCCGGAGCGCCGCCGTGGCTGACCGCGAGCCGCGCCGCGCCACGCCGGTGCTGGAGAGCCTGCAGCGCCATGCGCGCGACACTCCGGATGCCATCGCCTTCACCTTCCTGCGCGAGGATGGCCGCGAGGAATCGCTGTCCTTCGGCGGGCTGGCCGCGCGCGTCGACGCCCTGGGCGGCGCCCTGGCGGCCCTGGCCGGACCGGGCGAACGCGCCATGCTTCTGTATCCGCCAGGCCTGGGTTTCGTGGCGGCCTTCTTCGCCTGCCTGCGCGCGGGACTGGTTGCCGTGCCCGCGCCGCTGCCGCGCAAGCACGGCAAGCGGCAATTCGCGGCCCTGCTGCGCGATGCCGCGCCGGCGCTGGTGCTCAGCACGCGCGAGACCGCGTCCCAACTCGCGCCGATGCTGGAGCGCCAGCTCGACGGGCGGGAGGCCTGCCTGGTCTGCACCGACGGCTTCGAGGCCGACTACGCCGCGCCCGGCGTCGCGCGCACTGCGCTGGCATTCATCCAGTACACCTCGGGCTCGACCTCCGCGCCCAGGGGCGTGGAGGTCAGCCACGCCAACCTGGCTGCCAACGTGGAGGCGATCGGCGCGGCCTTCGGCTTCCACCGCGGCAGCGTGATGGTGAGCTGGCTGCCGCCTTTCCACGACATGGGCCTGGTGGGCAGCATCGTGGCGCCGGCGGTGCTCGGCTTTCGCTCGGTGCTGATGGCCCCCGCGACCTTCCTGCGCCAGCCGCTGCGCTGGGTGGAAGCGATCGCCGGCTATGGCGCGACCTGCGCCGGCGCGCCGGATTTCGCCTGGGACCTGTGTGCGCGCCGCTACCAGGCAGGGCCGCGTCCGCCGCTCGACCTGTCGCGCCTGGAGTTGGCCTATAACGGCGCCGAGCCGGTGCGCGCCGCCACCTTGCGCCGGGTGGCCGCCGCCTTCGCCGGCTGCGGCCTGCGGCCGGAGGCCCTGTTCGCCTGCTACGGCCTGGCCGAGCACACCCTGCTGGTGTCGGCAGGGCCGCGCGGCCGCGCGCCGCGCGTCCTGGGCGTCAGCAAGGCGCGCCTGGAAGCGGGGCAGGTGCGCGAAGCGGGGGCGGACGATCCGGATGCGCGTGAACTGGTCAGCTGCGGACCGCCCGCGCCCGGCGTGACCGTGCTGGCCGTCGATCCCGACAGCCGCCGCCCGGCCGGGGCGGGGCGGGTCGGCGAAATCTGGCTGGCCGGCGACTCGGTGGCGCGCGGCTACCATGGCGCACGGGAAGAGCGGGAGCAACAGCGCGTGGCCGCGTTCGGCGCCAGGCTGGAGGACGGCGGCGGGCCATGGCTGCGCACCGGCGACCTGGGCTTCGTGCGCGAGGGGGAGTTGTATGTCACGGGGCGGCTGAAGGACCTGGTGATCGTCAATGGACGCAACATCTATCCCCAGGACGTGGAGGCGCTGGTCGAGGAAACCGCGGCATTCCTGGAGCCGAACCGCTGCGCGGCCTTTGCGCTGGAAGAGGGAGGGCGCGAGCGCCTGGCGGTCGTGCTCGAAGCCGACCGCCATCTGCTGCGGGTGGCCCGCCGGGGCTGCGCCGACGGCGCCAGCATCGCCGAGTTCGACGCCCTCAGCCAGCGCCTGCGCACCGCCGTCGCGCGCCAGTTCGGCGTCGCGCTCGGCCTGCTCGCCTTCGTGCGGCCGGGCGGTGTCCCGCGCACGACCAGCGGCAAGTTGCGGCGCGCATGCTGCAAGGCGCTGGCGCTCGAAGGCGCGCTCGATATCGTGTATGCCGCGCGCGAATTGATGATACGGCCGCAGGACGCTTCCCGTCCGCAGCGGCGCCGCAGCGATCCACCGGCGCCGGATGCCAGCCGCGAACAGGCTTCCGCACTGATCGCGTGGCTGCGCCAGTACGCGCCGCGGCGCCTCGATTCGCGCCTGATGGACGAGCGGCGCTGCATGCCGCCCCATGTGCTGCTGGATGTCGGCCGCCGGGGCCTGCTTGGCCTGCAGGCGCCGCCGGCGCTGGGCGGGCGCGGGCTGGCCACCGTCGACCTGCTGCGCGTGATGGAACAGCTGGCGGCCATCGACCTGACCCTGGCCACCACGGTGGGCGTGCACAACGGACTGGGCCTGCGTCCGCTGCTGCGCTTCGGGCCGGAAGCCCTGCGCGCCAGGGTGGCGCCGGACCTGGCCGCCGGACGCCAGCTGGCGGCCTTCGCCCTGACCGAGCCGGCGGCGGGCGCCAACCCGCTGGCAATGCGCACCCGCGCGCTGCGGGTCGACGGCGGCTGGCGCCTGAGCGGAGGGAAGCACCTGATCGGGCTGGCCGGCTGGGCCGGCTGGATCACGGTGCTGGCGCGCGCCGTGGCCGAAGACGGCGCCGCGCTCGGGACGGTGGCGCTGCTGGTGCCGGAAGACGCGCCGGGACTGCGCCAGGAGGCCGAAGCGCTGACCATGGGCATGCGCGCGATGGTGCAGAACGCGCTGCGCTTCGAGGATGTGTTCGTGCCGGACGCCCAGGTGCTGGGCCGGGCGGGCAGCGGGATGGAGGTGGCGCGCGACGCGATGGCGTTTGCCCGCCTGGGCATCGGCGCGCTGTGCGTGGGCGCGATGAAGCGCTGCGCCCAGCTGATGCTGCGCTATGCGGCGCGGCGCGACATCGCCGGCGGGCGCCTGGCCGACAATCCGGTCACGCTGGCCCGGCTGGACGAGCTGAGCTGCGCGATCGCGGCGCTGGAGAGCCTGGTGCGGGCCATTGCCGCCCGCGATGCGGACGGGGCGCTGCCTCAGGAAGCCTGCATGGCGTGCAAGTGCGTGGCATCGGAACTGCTGTGGGAAGCGGCGGACCGGCTGATGCAGATGCTGGGCGGGCGCGGCTACCTGGAACCGAACCTGGCGCCGCAGCTGCTGCGCGACGCGCGCGTGATGCGCATCCTGGAGGGGCCGACCGAGGCGCTGTACGCGCACCTGGGGACGGCGGAGCAGGCGTGCTTCGACTTCATCGGCGCGATGCCGGGCGCGCCGTCCTTCGTGGAACCGGTGCGGGAAGCGGTGCTGCGCGCCGGTCCGGATGCCGCCCATGCGGCGGGCGAACTGTGCGCCTGGACGATGCTGGCGGCCGCCGCCGATCCAGCGCCGGGAGGGGGTGCGGCGGCCGCGTGGGCGCGCGGAAGGCTCGAGACCCTGCTGGCCGCGTTCACGGCGGAGGGGCGGCGGCCGGCGTCCTTCGACGAGCTGGCGCGGCGGGTAGCGGGCTATGAAGGCGCGATCGGCGAGCCGGACCAGTCGGCGCCAGGCGAGGCGCACGGCCGCGATCCGCTGCTGGCGTGCGAGTGGGCGGCGGCGCTGCCGCCCGCCGCGGCCGGGCCGGCGGGAGAACCGTGCACGCGCGAGCTGGTGCGCGAGTGCGTGCTCAACGGACTGCGCGATGCCGGCGTGAACGCGATCGGGGACGATACCTCCTTCGCCGAGGCGGGCCTCGATTCGCTGGCGGCCATGCCGGTGGCGCTGGAGCTGGAGCAGCGCACCGGGCTGGCGGTCAATGCCGAGCTGCTCTACGAATTTCCCACGGTTGCCCAGCTGGCTGCGTATATCGATACCAGGAGGCGGGCGCGGCAGGCGGATGCCGGGGAGGGGAGCGACGCGGTAAAATAGGTGCTTTACCTTTTCGTTTCTCCTGCCATGACCGTCCGCACCCGTTTCGCTCCAAGCCCGACCGGCTACCTTCACCTGGGCGGCGCGCGCACCGCGCTGTACTCCTGGGCCTATGCCCGCCACTTCGGCGGCACCTTCATCCTGCGCATCGAGGACACCGACCTCGAACGCTCGACCCCGGAAGCCGTGCAGGCGATCCTGGACGGCATGCAATGGCTGGGCCTGGAACACGACGAGGGCCCGTTCTACCAGATGAAGCGCATGGACCGCTACCGCGAGGTGGTGCAGGGCATGCTGGCCGCGGGCACGGCCTACCTGTGCTACTGCTCGCCGGATGAAGTCGAGGCGATGCGCGAGCGCATGCGCGCGGCCGGCGAAAAGCCGCGCTACGACGGCACCTGGCGCCCGGAGCCGGGCAAGGTGCTGCCCCCGGTGCCGGAAGGCGTCAAGCCGGTGGTGCGCTTCAAGAACCCGCTGGACGGCGAAGTCACCTGGACCGACGTGGTCAAGGGCCCGATCACCATCGCCAACAAGGAGCTCGACGACCTGGTCATCGCGCGCCCGGACGGCACCCCGACCTATAACTTCTGCGTCGCGGTCGACGACTGGGACATGAAGATCACCCACGTGCTGCGCGGCGACGACCACGTCAACAACACCCCGCGCCAGATCAATATCCTGCGCGCGTTGGGCGCCGAGCTGCCGCAGTACGGCCACCTGCCGATGATCCTGGGCGCGGACGGCCAGAAGCTGTCCAAGCGCCACGGCGCGGTCAGCGTGATGGAATACCCGCTGCAGGGCTACCTGCCGGAAGCGATGCTGAACTACCTGGCGCGCCTGGGCTGGAGCCACGGCGACGACGAGATCTTCTCGATGCAGCAGTTCACCGAGTGGTTCAACCTGGAGCACCTGACCGCCTCGGCGGCGCAGTTCAATCCGGAAAAGCTGGCCTGGCTGAACAACCACTACATCAAGCAGGCCGACAACGAGCGCCTGGCGCAGCTGGCGCTGCCGATGCTGGAGCGCGACGGCGCGGTCTTCGACGGCGCCCCCGCCCTGCCTGCGGTGCTGGCCCTGATGAAGGAGCGCACCAACACCATCAACGAGCTGGCCGACGCCGCCATGCTGTTCTATCGCGAGCCAAAGCCGGATGCGGCCCTCCTGGCCCAGCACCTGACCGATGCGGTCCGTCCGGCGCTGGCCCAGTTCGCCGAGCGCTGCGCCACGGTGGAATGGAACAAGGCGGCCCTGGCGGCCATGCTCAAGGAAGTGCTGGCCGCGCACGGCCTCAAGATGCCGCAGATTGCCATGCCGCTGCGCCTGATCGTCACCGGCCAGCTGCAAACCCCGGCCATCGACGCCGTGCTGGAGTTGTTCGGCCGCGACGTGGTGCTGGCCCGCGTAAATAAATATCTTTGAAGTGAAAAAGGATATTTGCGTAATGCAAGGGCGCCCGCTATAATGCTCGCACTTCAGCGCTGCGGGGGTATAGCTCAGCTGGGAGAGCGCTTGCATGGCATGCAAGAGGTCAGCGGTTCGATCCCGCTTACCTCCACCAACTCTGAAGTGTAGTACGGTTGTTTCCAGGTCCCCATCGTCTAGAGGCCTAGGACATCACCCTTTCACGGTGAGTACCGGGGTTCGAATCCCCGTGGGGACGCCAGGTAACTGGCTGGAGCGATCGAACGGCGCAGCGATAACCCAGCGATGTCGCAGTAGTCGAAAGCAGTAGCAGTATGTTAGAATGTTGTTTTCCCGTAGGGGGTATAGCTCAGCTGGGAGAGCGCTTGCATGGCATGCAAGAGGTCAGCGGTTCGATCCCGCTTACCTCCACCAACTCTGAAGTGTAGTACGGTTGTTTCCAGGTCCCCATCGTCTAGAGGCCTAGGACATCACCCTTTCACGGTGAGTACCGGGG
>CBIHLT010000261.1:0-6093 GCA_966210615.1 uncultured Massilia sp. | reverse complement strand
ATCAGAGGTAATTGAACAGCGACAGCCCCGACATCGTCTTGAACGACATCTGCGCCGCCTGCAAGGTCGTTTGCTGCTGCTGGAAGTCCGAGATCGCCTTCACCACGTCCAGGTCCTGCAGGTCGGACAGGGTGCTGGCGTAATGGATATTGAGGTCGTCGCCCGCGCTGTCGAGGTAATCGAGCTCCTTCAGGTGCGCGCCCATCGACGCCTGCACCGTCAGCACGTTGTCGTGCGCCGCCTTCAGGTTGTCCATCGCCGTGTTCAGGCTGTTGGTCAACGCCGCCTTGCCGCTGGAGCCGTCGGCCGGCGCGCGCAGCGCCGCGATCAGGTCGGTCACGGTGGTGAACACCGACTGCTTCTCGCTCGGCTTGACCGTGAAGCTGTCGCCGTTGGCCGGCTGGCCCTTGATGTCGAAGGACATGCCGCCGAAAGAGATGGTCTTGCCCGGCTCGTAGGGCTGGTTGCTCAGCACCGCGGTCGCCGGCGTCGTGCTGGTGTCGTTGACCGTATAGGTCGTCACCGCCGGCGTGCCCGTCACGGTAAAGCTCAATGCGTAGTCATGGCCGTTCAGCTGCGAGCGGTCGGTCACCGAGCCGGACGAGATGACGGCCGCGCCCGTGTTGGCGCCGGCCGCCTGGGTCTGGAAGCTGCCGTTGCCGGTCGGGATCGCCTCGAACACGGCGCTGCCGGAAGCCGACAGCGGGAGCTTGCGCGACGCGCCCACCTGCAGCTGGCGCTGGCCCTGGTCGCCCTGGTATTGCGCGCCGCCCGGAGTGCGGGTGAAGGGCTGGGTGGTCGCCATGTAGCCCGAGAACAGGTAGCCGCCCGCACCGTCGCTGGTATTGGCCACGCCCAGCAGGTCTTCCAGGCGCCCCTCCAGCTCGGTCGCCAGCGCCTGGCGGTCGCTCAGCACCATGGTGCCGTTGCCGGCGTTGACCGCCAGCTGCTGGATGTCCTGCAGCAGGTTGCCCGCATCCTGCAAGGTGGTCTCGACGTGCGACAGCGAGGAACGCGCGTTCATGCGGTTGGTGGCGAACTGCGCATTCATTTCCTGCGCCTGGCTCACTTCCAGCGCGCGCGCCGAAGCCACCGGGTCGTCGGCCGGCGTCAGGATGCGGCGCTCGGTGGCCAGCTGCATCTGGGTGCGCGCGATGCCGCTTTGCAGCGTGCCGAGCTGGTTGGTGGCGGTGTTGAAAATGTTCAGGGTGCTGATGCGCATGGTCTACTCCGAAACTCCATTAGCGGCCGATCGACAGCAGGGTGTCGAAGATGGTGCCGGCGATCTGCATCACCTTGCCGGCCGCCTGGTAAGCCTGCTGGTACTTGATCAGGTTGGTCGCTTCCTCGTCCAGGTTCACACCCGAGACGTCGCTGGCGGCGCCCTGCGCCTGCGCCAGCAGGGCGTCGCCGGCCTTGGCGTTCACCTGCACTTCGCGCGTCTTGTTGCCGACCGTGCTGACCAGCTGGGCGTACGAGGTCTGGAAGGTCGCGCTGCCGTTGTTGAAGATGTTCTTGGTCTGCAGGTCGCCCAGCAGGCCGATGTTGCGGGTGTCGCCGCTGCCGCTGCTGTTGGCGGCGATCTGGAAGGTGTCGCCGTTGCCCGGCGCGCCCGTCATGGTCACGCTGACGCCGCCGAAGGTATAGGTGGCGCCGTTGGTGAACGGCACGTTGCTGGCCGGCGCAGGGTAATCGGTCGCCACGCCCGCGGTGTCGACCACGCGTACCGCCATGCCGGCCGGGAAGCCCGTCATCTGGCCGGTGGCGCCGTCGTACGCGAGGGTCACCGGCAGCGACGGGCCCGCGCCCAGGAAGTCGCTGTCGACCTTGCCTTCGCTGATCTTGCCCGTGCCGGTATTGCTCAAGGGAGCGCTGGTGGCGATCGGGGCCGCCGCCGCGATCTGCGACACGTCGTTGGCCAGCACCTTGAAGTTGGCGGCGCCGTTGATGGTCGGGCGCACCAGGAAGTTGTCGCCGGCCTGGGCCAGGCCCGAGATGTTGAACTCGACGCCGTCGATCACCTGGGTGGTGCCGGCCGCGTTGTACGGGGTGATCGCGGTCGAGGTGTTGTCCGACAGCCGGATCACGTTGTAGTTGGTGCCGTCGAACTCGACCTTGTAGTCGCTGTCCTTGAGCTGGCCCGGGTCCGTCACCTTGGCGGCCACCTCGGTGGTCGAGGACAGGGCGTTGTTGATGTTCCTGCCCACGAAGGCCGGCGACTCGGAGAAGAAATCCGCGCCCGGCTGGCCGTTCGCGTCCAGGCCCAGCTTGTGCTGCTTGTTGAATTCGATCGCCATGCCGAGCGCGACCTTCCCGAGCGCGCTCTGGGCAGGGTCGAGGGTGGTGACGCGGAAGTCCAGCGCGCCGCCCAGTTCGCCGCCGCTCAGGGTGCCTTCCGGCAGGATCGAGACCTTGCTGCCGACCACGTAGCCCACTTCGAGGCGGGTCAGGTCGACCGGCGACTTGGTCGCCGCCAGCTGGTAGGCCTGCTGCCCCACCACCAGCGGCTGGCCGGTGCCGATCGAGATCGTCAGGCTGTTGTTGTCGCCCGGGGTGACGGTGGCCTTCACCTGCTTGTTCAGTTCCAGCACCAGCTGGTCGCGCTTGTCCAGCAGGTCGTTCGGCGCGCGCGTCTCGCTCGACGCGTAGTTGCCGATCTGTTCGTTCAGCCCGGCGATCTGCTGGGCGTAGGTATTGATGATGTTGACGCTGGCTTCGATCGTGGTGTTGACGCCTTCGCGGATCTCGCCCAGGCGCGCGTCCAGGGCCTGGAAGCGGGTCGCCATGGTGTCGGCGGCGGACAGCATGGCCTGGCGCGAGGGCACCGAGGCGCGGTTGGCGGCCATGTCCTGCACGCCCTTGAAGAAGCCCTGCAGCGCCGGCGACAGGCCCGCGGTCTGGTCGGCCAGCAGGTTGTCGATCTGGGAAATCTGCGAGTAATACGATTCCAGGCCGCTCACGCTGGCCTGGGCGGTGCGCACCTGGGTGTTCAGGAATTCGTCGCTGTAGCGCTTGATCTGCGAGATCTGGGTGCCGGTGCCCAGGAAGCCGATGCCGCCCAGGTCGAGCGCCACCGCGGTGGATTGCACCACGCCCTGGCGGCTGTAGCCCGGCACGTTGGCGTTGGTGATGTTGTGGCCGGTCGTGGACAGGCCCGCCTGTGCCGCGAACAGGCCGCTTTTGCCAATGCTGAGAAGGTTACCGGCCATGTTGATCTTCTTTCTCTAACTCTCTACGTTGACGGCAGCTTTTCCGGAAACTTGATGGTCCGGTCAGGCCAGCGAATGCTTGATGATGCGGGTCAGCTTGGCGGCGTACTGCGGATCGGTCGCATAGCCGGCGCGCTGCAGGCCGTGGGCGAAGGCGGCCGCATCGCCGCCGCTGTCCAGCACTTTTTCATAGCGCGGATTCCTGGCCAGCATGTTGGCGTAATCCTTGAACGATTCCGCCGGCGAATCGTAGGCGCGGAACTTCTCCACCTTGGTGTGCGGGCGGCCGTTCACGTACTCGGTCGTGACCGAGGTGGCAACCTTGCCTTTCCAGCCAGGGCCGGCCTTGATGCCGAACAGGTTGTGGCTGTTGCTGCCGTCGGCATTGCGGATCATGCGCTTGCCCCAGCCGGTCTCGAGCGCGGCCTGGCCCAGCATGAACTTGGCCGGCACGCCGGTGGCGCGCTCGGCTTCGGCCGCGTGGACGTGCAGCTTTTCCTGGAAGGAGCGCACGTGCGGCGCCTGGATGCGGCCGGTCGCGGTGGTCAGGGGCAGCGGCGGCGCGCCCGCCGGGGCGGCGCCGGTCTTGATCATGGTGGCGGCGTCCATCGGGCCCGGCATGGCGCTGCCGGACGCGCTGTTGCTCATACCTGCATTGCCTGCGCCGCCGATCGCCAGCGCCTGCTGGCCCATGTTCTGGGCGCCCAGCTGGCGGGTCAGCACATCGGCCAGGCCCATGCCGCGCTTGGCCAGGTTCTGGCTCATTTGCTGGTCCAGCATGCCGGTGAACATCCTGGTCTGCTGGTTGTCGAGCATGCCTTCCTGCGGGGTGGCGTCGCGCATGCTCTTCATCATCATGTTGATGAACATCGACTCGAACTGGGTAGCCGCTTCCTTCAGCGCGCCCGGCGAGCCGGCCTTCGCGCTTTGCCTGAGGTCACCCAGGCCCTTGGTGTCGAGGGCGAACTTGGTGCTCAGGTCGGATTTGTTCGAGGCGATCATGATGCGTCTTCCTTAGATGATCTCGAGGTCGGCGCGCAGCGAGCCGGACGCCTTCAGCGCCTGCATGATGGCCAGCAGGTCCTGTGGCGTGGCGCCGATCGAATTCAGCGCCTTGACCACTTCGGCCAGCGAGGCGCCGCCCTTCACCATCAGCACCTTGCCCGGATCCTTCTTGATCTCGACCGAGGGGTTCTGGGTGACCACGGTGGCGCCGCGCGAACCCGGCGCCGGCTGGCTGACACTGGTGTCGGCGCCGATGGTCACCGACAGGTTGCCGTGCGAAATGGCGCAGTTGTCCAGCATCACGGCCTGGTTCATCACCACCGAGCCGGTGCGCGCATTCAGGATCACTTTCGCCGAGGCCGAAGCCGGCTTGATGTCGATCTGTTCCAGCATGCCCAGGAAGGCCACGCGCTGGTCGCTCGAGGACGGCGTACGCACGCGGATCACGCGGCCGTCCAGGGCGGTCGCCACGCCGGCGCCGAACTGGTCGTTGACGGCTTCGACCACGCGCGCGGCGGTGGAAAAATCGGTTTCCTTCAGCTCCAGGCGGATCTGGTTGTTCTCGCCCAGGTTCGAGGCGACGGCGCGCTCGACGGTCGCTCCGCCCGAGATCTTGCCCACCGCCAGGTGGTTGACCTGGACTTGCGCGCCGCCCGCTTGCGCGCCGACGCCGCCGACCACCAGGTTGCCCTGGCCCATCGCATACACCTGGCCGTCGGCGCCGTGCAGCGGCGTCATCAAGAGGGTGCCGCCGCGCAGGCTCTTCGCGTTACCGATCGAGGACACGGTGATGTCGATGGTCTGGCCCGGCTGGGCGAAGGCCGGCAGCGAGGCGGTGACCATCACGGCGGCCACGTTCTTCAGCTGCAGCTGGGTGCCGCGCGGCAGGTTCACGCCCTTCTGCTGCAGCATCGCCTGGATCGACTGCACGGTGAACGGCGTCTGGCTGGTCTGGTCGCCGGTGCCGTCCAGGCCGACCACGATGCCATAGCCGGACAGCTGGTTCTGGCGCACGCCGGCGACATTGGCCAGGTCCTTCAGGCGCTCGGCCTGGGCCGGCACGGCAACGAGGGCGGTGGCCAGGACGGTGGCGGACAGCAGGATAAAGGAGGTGAACTTGCGCATAGCGTAATAAAAGCCTTAGAACGGCAGCATCGACAGGAAGAAGCGCGACAGCATCGAGTTGACCTCGGCGCGGTCGATCCGGCTGTTGGTGCGGTACTCGACACGGGCGTCGGCCACCACCGTCGACGAGACGATGTTGCCTGGCTGGATGGTGTCGGGGCTGACCATGCCCGAGAAGCGGATGAACTCGACGCCCTTGTTCATGGCGACCTGCTTTTCGCCGGCCACGATCAGGTTGCCGTTCGGGAGCACCTCGGTCACGGTCACGCCCAGGGTGCCGGTGAAGTCGTTCGAGGCGCTCTGCTTGTCGCCGTCGGCGAACTTGGTCTCGGCTTCCAGGGCCACGCTGGCGCCGATCGCCGATTGCAGCACGCCCGGCGCCGCGAAGCTGGCGCTGCCGTTCTTGTTGCCCGAGCTGGCGCCCGACTTGTTGGCGCTGGTGCGCTCGCTGATGTTGATGGTCAGCAGGTCGCCGATATGGCGCGCGCGGCGATCCTCGAACATCGGACGGTAGCTGTTGGCGTTGTAGATCGCGCCCGAAGTCGGCGGCGCGGTCTCGACCAGCATCGGACGCGCGCTGGTCGGGCCCTGCACGATGGTGCTGGGAGCGGTGGCGCAGCCGGCCAGGGCCAGCAGCGCAGCGAAGGAGCAAATCAGCGATTTCATAACTGGGACAGCTTCTGCAGCATCTGGTCGGAAGTGGTGATCGCCTTGCTGTTGATCTCGTAGGCGCGCTGGGTCTGGATCATGTTGA
>CBIHLT010000260.1:0-6095 GCA_966210615.1 uncultured Massilia sp. | reverse complement strand
GGTGCGCCGGCCGGCGCACCGTTCAGGTGCTGGATGCGCGAACAGGCGGCATAGAAATCCATGCGCCGCGACACCGCATAGCTGGCGCCGACGGCGATCTGGCGCGCGTCGCGGTTGGCCGGATCGCGGTCGTTCTTGCGGATGTAGGAAGCCAGCAAGGTGGTCGCATGGCCGAGCGGCACGGCCACGCCGGCCAGCACGTCGCGGCTGTTGGTCGAGGGCGTGGAGGCGATGCCGGCGCCATAGGGATTGTCGGGATTGAACAGCGGCGAGCTGCCCCAGCCGCGGCTGGCGCTATAGGCCGCGTAGGCGGTGCCCCAGCCGAAGCGCATGTTGGCCGCGAGAATGGAATTCTTGGCCGCCATGCTGATGCCGACCTGGTCGTAGCGCGTCACCTTGGCGACGTTGCGGTTCTGGTGGGCGGCGCGGATGGTCAGCGGGCCGGCGCTGAAGCCGAGCGACATGCCCCAGGCGCGCCCGGACGGCGAGCCGTCGATGTCGCCCTTGTCCCAGGCGGCGCCGGTGGACAGGCCGGCGAAGCGCCCCTGGTAGTTCATGCTGTCGCCGGCGCGCGGGCCGCTGGGCAGGCTGGCTCCGGCCAGGCCGCCGTGGAAAGGATCGCCCACGTCATTGAGCGCCGTGTACTCGAGGCTGTACTGGCGGCCGACGGTCAGTGCGCCGCCCTTGCCGCCTTTGCGGCTTTTGGGCGCCTGGTCCCGTTCGGAAACGGTCTCGACGGTAAAGAGCGCGGGCGCATCCTGGGCCGCGCCCGCGGACGGTCGCGCGCCGTCGCGGCACTTGTCGGTGCAGACATATTCCTTGACTGCCGTGGCGCCCGCGCTCCCGGCCGGAGCGGCATGGTTCTGCGCCGCGGCGCATGCCGCACTCCCTCCGAGCACGGCACATGCGACGATTGACATTCTCATGGCGTCATCCCTCTCTGACGCTACTTTCCGTCTGTTTGGCGAGCCGATCTGTCTAATACTTCACATAAAACTCAGATTACGCCTAAACGTGAGGAAGGGCTAGCCGCCGGGCCAAACTTTCAAGCTTCAATGTCGTTCGGCACCGTACAATGACCCCCGTCAACCCAACCGCATAAAGGACAAGGACCTCGCATGAGACACGCCTCCCGCCCTCTTTCCCTGCTCGCCATCGCCTTGTGCGCGACGTTCGCACCGCCGCAAGTTTCCGCTCAGCAAGCGAACAGCCCGGCAGTGGTCGACCATGTGGCGTGGTCGCGCAATGCCAACATCTACGAAGTCAACATCCGCCAGTACACCAAAGAGGGGACCTTCAACGCCTTCGCCGCCCACCTGCCGCGCCTGCGCAAGATGGGCATCGACATCCTGTGGCTGATGCCGGTGCATCCGATCGGCGAAAAGAACCGCAAGGGCCCGCTCGGCAGCTATTACGCGGTGCGCGACTACAAGGGCATCAATCCGGACTACGGCAGCATGGACGACTTCAAGCGCCTGGTGCAGCAGGCGCACGGGCTCGGCATGCGCGTGATCATCGACTGGGTCGCCAACCACACCGCCTTCGACAACCCCTGGACCGTCGAGCATGCCGACTGGTACCTGAAGAACGAGAAAGGCGAGATCTATCCGGTCACCTATCTGGAAGGCGCCGAGCCGGAGTACTGGACCGACGTGACCGGCCTCGACTGGAAGCAGCCGGGCTTGTGGAAAGGCATGGCGGACGCCATGGCCTTCTGGGTGCGCGAAGCCGACATCGACGGCTTCCGCGCCGACGTCTCGGCCAAGGTGCCGCTGGCCTTCTGGGTGCAGGCGCGCGCCGAGCTGGAGAAGATCAAGCCGGTGTTCATGCTGGCCGAAGCCTGGCAGCCGGACCAGCACCAGGCCTTCGACATGACTTACGGCTGGGATACGCTGGGCATCTTCAAGGATATCGCCAAGGGCAAGGCCGATGCCCGGGCGCTGAAGGACTTCCTGGCCCAGCCGAAGGTGGCGTATCCGGAGTACGCCTACCGGATGCGTTTCACCACCAATCACGACGAGAACTCCTGGCATGGCAGCGACAAGGAACATTACGGGCCGGCCTTCAAGGCGATGGCGGTGCTGGCGGCGACCCTGCCCGGCATGCCGCTCATCTATGGCGGCCAGGAATCGGGCTTGAACAAGCGCCTCGAATTCTTCAAGAAGGATCCGATCGAGTGGAAGGATTATCCGTACGCGTCCTTCTATGCGGGACTACTCAAGCTCAAGCATGAAAACCGCGCGCTGTGGAACGGTCAGTATGGCGGCGCGGTGCAGGTGCTGGACACCGGGAACGACAAGGTGTTCGCGTTCCGGCGCGAGAAGGATGGCAATGCGGTGGGCGTGACCGTCAACCTCAGCGGAGTGAAGCAGCAGTACACGCTGCCGGGCAACGCGGCAAAGCGGACGCTCGCGGCCTGGGATTACCGGATCGAGGCCCCGAAGAAGTGATGCAGGCGCGGGCCGGCGAGCCTAGCGGCGCAACGCGCCGAAGGCGGCCGGCTCCCATTCGCGCAGCGCCAGCAGCAGGCCGGTCCCCTTCCTCTGCGCCAGCGGCGCCGCCAGGCTCTCCTCGTGCAGCTGGGCGAAGCGCGTCCTCAGCTGCCTCAGCTCGGCGCGCAGCTTGGCCTGGGCGCTCTCGGTCAGCATGCCATGCGCAAAGTCCAGCGATTCGCCGGCCTGGCCGAAGGCGCCATCGAGGAAGTCCGGCATCCCCTGCTCGCGGAAATAACGCCGGATCGGCCCATCGGGCAGCCAATCGAAATCGCGCGCCACGTTCAAGCGGATGCGATTCCCCGGCAGCAGCGTGATCAGCTGCAGCCGGTCCAGGCGCAGCAGGTGCTGCACGCACTCGGCCTCGCTCAGGCGGTACACGGCCTGCATCTCGGCCATGCTCCAGTGATTCAGCGCGCACACGGCCACCAGCAGCAGCTTGGCCTCCGACACCATCTCGGTTTCCTGTTCCGCGCTCAGGGTGCGCAGGCGGCGCTGGCCATCCTGTGCTTCCTGCGCCAGCTCGGCCAGGGTAAAGCCGAGCAGGTTGCAGACCTCGACCACGCGGTCCAGGGTGAACTGCTCGGTCGCGAACAGGCGCTTGACGCTGGGCTCGGACAGGCCGAGCGAGCGGGCGACGTCGCGGTAGGTCATGCCCTGCAGCTTGAGCTGGCGCTTCAGGGTATGGATGAGGAGGCTGATTTCGGACATGGCGTCGGCCGCGGCGCCGGCGGCAGAGCAAAAGATGTCTTGATAATAACCGTTTAACTTGCGAATCGGCAACCTAGCCGATCAGACGGGCACGGCAGCCAGCGCGACCGTGTTCTTGCCCGAGCGCTTGGCCCCGTACATGGCGTGGTCGGCGCGCGCCAGCCAGGCGTCCAGGTCGCGCGGATCGTCGGGCAGGTGCACGGCGATGCCGATGCTGGCGCCGACGTGCACGGTGGCCTTGCGCAGGTGGAAGCCTTCCCGCACCCGGTCCAGCAACTTGCGCGCGGTGTCTTCGGCATGGGCGGCGTCGGTCAGCATCTCCAGCACCACCACGAATTCGTCGCCCGCCAGGCGCGCCACCGTGTCGGTCTTGCGTACGGCCTGGGCCAGGCGCGCGCCGAACTGGCGCAGCAGCGCGTCGCCTTCCTCATGGCCATACGTGTCGTTGACCGCCTTGAAGCCATCCATGTCGATGAAGAGCAGCGCCGCCGGACGGCCGACGCGCTGCGCCCGGCTCATCGCTTCCGGCAGGGTGTCCAGCAGCGCGCGCCGGTTCGGCAGGCCGGTGAGCACGTCGCGCAGCAGCAGCGCCTGCAGCTCGGCGGTGCGTTCGGCGACCGCGGCTTCCAGGCTTTCGTTCATGGCGAGCAGCGCGCGCCGGTTGTCGGCTTCGCTGCGCACCAGGTCGCGCAAGGTGCCGGAGAGCACCGTGGCTTCGTGGAAGCCGTCCACCAGCGGAATCGGCGGCGGCTCCATGCCCGCCGCGGCGGCTTCGGTCGCCGCTTCGATCGCCCCGCCCAGCTGGGCCATCGGGCGGCTCAGGCGGCGCGCCAGCAGGCCGGCCGCGAGCGCCAGCAGCAGGGCCAGCCCGGCGCTCCACATCAGCATGCGGCGCTGCAGCTGCTTGGCGCCTTCCATGGCCTTGTCTTCGACCTGGCGCACCAGCACCACCCAGCGCAGCGAGGCGGGGTCCCTGGCCGCGCCGGTCTGGCTGTAGCCGGTGAGATAGCTGCGGCCGTCGGGCCACTCCTCGCGCAGCGCGCCGGTCCGCCCCCGGCGGGCGGCGTACAGGCTGGGGGTGTCGATCTTCTGCTCGACCATGTCCGGCGGGCCAAGCAGCACGGTGCCGTCGTCGCGCACCACGATGATCTCGGCGCCATAGGCGCGCAGGGCCGGCGTGAGCAGTTCGCGCGCGTGGCGGCGCGCCCATTCCCAGCTCAGGTGCATGCCGAGCACGCCCTGCAGCTTGCCGTCCATGCCGAACACGGGCGCGGACAGGTCGATGAAGCGCCACGGATCGGTCCCGCGCGGCAGCAGTCCGTCGAGCAGCTTGGCCGGATGATAATCGGTGGCGCGCACGCCGTGCAGGCCCGCCTGGAACCACGGCCGCGCGCCCACGTTCGCGCCTTCGAGCAATGCCTTGGTGGACGTCGTCACGGTGCCATCGGTTGCGGCGATGCCGATCCAGGCGTAGTCGGGGAAGGTGCGCTGCAGGCTGTCCAGTACGCCGCGGGCCGAGGCCGGGTCATGCGCCTGTCTCACCGCGGGCAACGCGGCCAGCAGGCGGGCATCGCCGGCGGCCTGCTCGACGATGCGGTTGAGCGAGTCGCGCATCTGCCAAGACAATTGCTGCAGGCGCAGTTCGGCTTCCATGCCGGCATGGCGCACCGCGAAATGGTTGACCAGGGTAAGCTGCAGCGCGACCGTCAGGGCGACGGTGGTGCAGACTGCCAAGGTGATCAGGGTCGACAACCGCAACTTCTGGAACATGCCCTTCATGACCTGAATAGATACTGTGGAAGGGCTCGATGATACCTCTGTGCAATGACAAATGAACCATGCAAATAGGAATCTTTTGTTTCCAGATAGGCATTTTGGCGCAAATGCAACAGTCTCACCGATGCTCACCACGTGATGCCGGATGGCGACAATGATGGCCTTGTCGTGATCCTTATCCGAGAAAAAATAATGATACAGTCACAGCACGCATTATTAATTCTTTGAGAATAATATGACGAGCCATATGGATCGCTTCCAGGAGATGCAGATTTTCACGCGCATCGTCGAGCGGCGCAGCTTCAGTGCGGCGGCCGAGGACCTGCAACTGCCGCGCGCCACGGTCACGAATGCCATCAAACGGCTGGAGCGGCGCCTGGGCGCCCGCCTGCTGGAGCGCACCACGCGGGTGGTCGCACCGACCCTGGACGGCCAGGCCTATTACGAGCGCTGCGTGCGCCTGCTGGGCGACCTGGCGGAGATGGAAGGCGTGTTCTCGCGCACGGCCCCGGCCGGTTTGCTGCGGGTGAGCGTGCAATCGACCCTGGCGCGCCATGTCGTGGCGCCCGCCCTGCCCGGCCTGCTGGCGCGTCATCCGGCGCTCGAGCTCCAGATCAGCGAAGGCGACCGCCTGGTCGACCTGGTGCGCGAGGGCATCGATTGCGTGCTGCGCGTGGGCAACCTGCAGGATTCTTCGATGGTCGCCCTGTCATTGGCCCAGCTGGAACAGGTAACCTGCGCCAGCCCGGACTATGTGGCGCGCTTCGGCCGGCCGCAACAGCTGGACGATCTCGACCGGCATGAGGCGGTCAACTTCGTGTCCTCGGCCACCGGCCGCCCCTACCCGCTGGAATTCATGCGCGATGGCGCGCTGAGCCAGCGCACCCTGCCGGGGCCGGTAACCGTCACGGGAGCCGACATGTACACCGCCTGCGCCATTGCCGGGATGGGTATCGTGCAAGTGCCGCGCTACCGCATCGAAGCGGAACTGCGTTCCGGCAGCCTCGAAGTGCTGCTGCCCGAGCTGCCGCCACCGACCCTGCCGGTGTCGGTGCTGTATCCGCAGAACCGGCAGTTGTCGCCGCGCGTGCGGGTCTTTGTCGAGTGGCTGAAGGG
>CBIHLT010000259.1:0-6100 GCA_966210615.1 uncultured Massilia sp. | reverse complement strand
GCGCATGGAAGTCCTGGTCAAGAACCTGCTCGCGGCTTACAAGTCCTCGATCGACACCCTCGACTGGATGAGCCCTGCGACCAAGAAGGAAGCCCAGGCCAAGCTGGCCAAGTTCACCCCGAAGATCGGCTACCCGAACAAGTGGAAGGACTATTCGGCGCTCACCGTCAAGCGTGATGACCTGGCCGGCAACGTGATGCGTTCGCGCGAAGTGGAATACAACCGCGAGCTGAACAAGCTGGGCAAGCCGATCGACCGCGACGAATGGGGCATGACGCCGCAGACCATCAACGCCTACTACAACCCGGAACTGAACGAGATCGTGTTCCCGGCCGCGATCCTGCAGCCGCCGTTCTTCGACGCCAAGGCCGACGACGCGGTCAACTACGGCGGCATCGGCGCCGTGATCGGCCACGAGATCAGCCACGGCTTCGACGACCAGGGTTCGCAGTACGACGGCGACGGCAACATGCGCAACTGGTGGACCGAGGAAGACGGCAAGAAGTTCGCCGAGAAGACCAAGGTCCTGATCAACCAGTACGCCGGCTACAGCCCGCTGCCTGGCTATAACGTCAACGGCGAACTGACCCTGGGCGAGAACATCGGCGACAACTCGGGCCTGGCGATCGCCTACAAGGCCTACAAGCTGTCGCTGAAGGGCAAGAAGGCCCCGGTGATCAACGGCTTGAGCGGCGACCAGCGCTTCTACATGGGCTGGGGCCAGGTGTGGCGCACCAAGATGCGCGAGCCGGCGCAGATCGCCCAGATCAAGACCGACCCGCACTCGCCGGGCCAGTACCGCGCCAACGGCACCCTGAAGAACCAGCCGGGCTTCTACGAAGCCTTCGGCGTGAAGGAAGGCGACAAGATGTACCTGGCGCCGAAGGACCGCGTGATCATCTGGTAAGCAGTCTGCTCCGGATGTGAAAAGGGCCGCTTCGAGCGGCCCTTTTTATTCATGCTTTGCGCGCAGGTTTTACGCCGCCTGGCGCACGCCCGCTACCCCACTGCGGCGGCGCTCGGCCAGGCGCGCGAACAGTTCGAGCTGGCCATTGGTGGTGTCGTCCCAGCTGAAGCGCTCCGCGTAGCGGCGGGTCGCGGCGTGGTCCGGATAGTTGGCGCGCAGCTGCATCACGGCCTTGGCCAGCTTCTCGGGCGTGCGGTCTTCCATCAGCACGCCCGCCTCGGGCGCGGCCACCACTTCCGGCGTGCCCCAGACATTGCTGGCCACCACCGGGGTGCCGCAGGCCATCGATTCGAGCAGCACGTTGGCCCAGCCTTCGCGGCTCGAGGCCAGCACCATGGCGTCGCAGGCGTTGTAGTAGCGCTTCAGCTCCGGCTGGGCTACAGGGCCCAGGAAGGTCACCCGGTCCTGCACCCCGATCTCCAGGGCCAGCGCCTGCAGGCGCTTGAGTTCCGGGCCGCGGCCGGCGATCAGGAGCGTCACGCCCGGCAGCATGGTCAGGGCGCGGATGGTCAGGTCGTGCGCCTTGCGCGGATCCAGCGCGCCCACCGAGATCAGGGTGAAGCCGTCGATGCCCAGTTCCGCGCGCGCCTGCGCGCGGTCGATGGGCGCGAAGCGCTGCAGGTCGACGCCGTTGCGCAGCGGCGTGATCAGGCCGGGTGCCACGCCCAGGCCCACCATCTCTTCCTTCAGCGCGTTGCAGACCGTGATGATGCCGTCGGCATTGTTGGCCGCCCACAGGATCATGTCGCGCGGGCGCTTGAACTGCGGGATCAGGTTGATGTCGGTGCCGCGCGCGGTGACCGTCACCGGCTTGTTGAAATACTTGCCCAGTTTGACCGCGGCCACGCCGTCCGGATAGAAGTAGTGGGCGTCGAGGACGTCGAAATCATAGCCTTCGTCGATGATGCGGCCGATCACCGGCTTGACCGCGGCCGCCATCAGCGCCGGCGCCATGCTCATGCCGACTTTCGGGATCAGGACGTAGCGCGGGTGCTGCACCTGGATGCCGTAGCGGACTTCCTCGTCCGGCACCTGGGCAAAGGCGGCGTAGTCGCCGAAGCGCTCGTTCTTGAACGGGAACCAGGGCACGGGCGCCACCACCCGCGACTCGGCCTTGCCGCTGGCGAGCAGATACCTGAGCCGCGTCTCGACGAAGATCCCGTGGTTGGGACGAACGGCATTCGGAAATAGCGAGCTGAAGGTAAGAAGTTTCATGGGGGAATTCGTGGAAAACGGTCTGTAGTGCGAGCGCAACTGCCGGGAATTAAAGAGGAGATAGGTGTTGCAAGATATTTCATTTCTCCGCAATACTCAATCGAATCGTAGGAAATTTGCAATATAATAATTTCCAGTTGTCACAACGGCATCTTCGCCAGCAATGTCACGAGGATGCCATCGAGCGTCTCCATGATGCTCCCGAAACACGGCGCCTTTGTTGTGTTTCTTAAACGCATGAGCATAAACCCCGTTTTCCTGCCCTAGGGCGCCAACACACAGAACATTCTCATGAAAATTTCAGTCATCGGTACCGGCTATGTCGGTTTGGTCTCCGGCGCATGCTTCGCCGACGTCGGCAACCATGTTTTGTGCGTCGATATCAACGCCGCGAAAATCGCGATGCTCAACGATGGCATCATCCCGATCCACGAACCCGGCCTCGACAGCATGGTCACCAGCAACGCAGGCGCCGGCCGCCTGCGCTTTTCGACCAGCTACGACGAGGCCGTCGCCCACGCCGAGGTGATCTTCCTGGCGGTCGGCACCCCGCCGGACGAGGACGGCAGCGCCGACCTGACCCACATCCTCGAAGCGGCGCGCCAGATCGGCCAGCGCATCACCAAGCCCCTGGTCATCGTCGACAAGTCGACCGTGCCGGTCGGCACCGCCGAGCTGGTGCGCAAGGCGATCGCCGGCGAGATCGACAAGCGCGGCGCGCAGGTCGCCTTCAACGTGGTGAGCAATCCGGAATTCCTCAAAGAGGGCGCCGCCATCGGCGACTTCATGCGCCCGGACCGCATCGTGGTCGGCAGCGACGATGCCGAGGCAACGGCCCTGATGCGCCAGCTGTACGCCCCCTTCAGCCGCAACTACGAAAAGCTGGTGGTGATGGACGTGCGCAGCGCCGAGCTGACCAAGTACGCGGCCAACGCCATGCTGGCCACCCGCATCAGCTTCATGAACGAACTGGCCAACCTGGCCGAACTGCTGGGCGCCGACATCGAAGCCGTGCGGCAGGGCATCGGCATGGACCCGCGCATCGGGTCCCAGTTCCTGTACGCCGGCATGGGCTATGGCGGTTCCTGCTTCCCGAAGGACGTGAAGGCCCTGATCAAGACCGCGGGCGACCACGACCAGCGCCTGCACATCCTGGAAGCCTGCGAGCGTGTCAACGACCAGCAGAAGAATGTCCTGTACCGCAAGGTATGCCGTTTCTTCGGCGGCGTGGAAAACCTGCGCGGCAAGACCATCGCCCTGTGGGGCCTGTCGTTCAAGCCGAACACCGACGACATGCGCGAAGCGCCGAGCCTGGTGCTGATCCGCGCCCTGTTCGAGGCCGGCTGCAAGGTCGCCGCCTACGATCCGGTGGCGAGCAAGGAAGCCCAGCGCGTGCTGCTGGCCGAGCATGGCGAGCGCGTGTGCGGCGAACTGTTCCAGCTCGCGAACTCGGCCGACGACGCGGCGCGCGGCGCCGACGCCCTGGTCCTGGTCACCGAATGGAAGGAATTCCGCGCGCCGGACTGGCGCTTCCTGGCCGAGAACCTGGCCGCGCGCGCCGTGTTTGACGGCCGCAACATCTACGATCCGCAAACCGTGGTGGCCGCCGGCCTGTCCTACGAGGGCATCGGCCGCGCCGTCAAGGCGGAGGCGGCGTGAGCGCGGCCAAGACGGTCCTGGTGACGGGCGCCGCCGGCTTTGTCGGCAGCTACGTCGCCGCGCGCCTGGCCGGCATGGGCCACCGGGTGGTCGGCTGCGACAACTTCAACGATTACTACGATCCGCAGCTGAAGCACGACCGCGTGGCGGCGCTGTTGCAGCCGGCCGGGGTCGAATGCGAAAAGATCGACATCGCCGACGCCGCCCAGCTGCGCGCCCTGTTCGAGCGCGTGCGCCCGGAACTGGTGGTGCACCTGGCGGCCCAGGCCGGGGTGCGTTATTCGCTGCAGAACCCGGACGCGTATATCCAGTCCAACCTGGTCGGTTTCGGCAACATCCTGGAAGCCTGCCGCCACCACCAGGTGGAGCATCTGCTGTACGCCAGCAGCAGTAGCGTCTATGGCAGCAATGCCAAGGTGCCGTTCAGCGAAGCCGACCAGGTCGACGAGCCGGTCTCGCTGTACGCCGCGACCAAGAAGGCCAACGAGCTGATGGCGTATTCGTACAGCCACCTGTACGGTTTCCCGGCCACCGGCCTGCGCTTCTTCACGGTCTACGGTCCCTGGGGCCGTCCGGACATGGCGTATTTCAGCTTTACCGAAAAGATGCTGCGCGGCGAGAAGATTCCGGTGTTCGCGGAAGGCAAGCTGACGCGCGACTTCACCTACATCGACGACATCGTCGAGGGCGTGGTGCGGCTGCTGTTCAAGCCCCAGCCGGCAGGCACGGGCAAGGCGCGCCATGCGGTGTTCAACATCGGCAACAACCAGCCGGTGATGGTGCTGGACTTCGTGCGCACCCTGGAGCGCGTGCTGGGCACCGAGGCCGTGCTCGACTTCCAGCCGATGCAGGCGGGCGACGTGCCGGCGACCCACGCCGACACCGGCCGGCTGCAGGCATGGGTGGGCTACAAACCGGCCACGCCGCTGGAGACCGGGCTGACCCGCTACCGCGACTGGTACCGCGGCTGGCGCCGCTGATCTCTCTCTATATATAGAGGGCGCAAAAAAAAGCGTTGCCGCTGATGCGGCAACGCTTTTTTGCTTTGGAAGCTGCTGACTTCAATAGTGCTTATTGCGCCTCGTAAGCACCGATGTCCATCGCGCCCAGCACCGGACGGGTCAGGCCGTTGGCGATATGCTTGTAGTGCGCGATCGACTTGAGCGACACGCCGGTGAGCGAGGTGCCCGGGGTCGATGCGGCGTTGATGATCGCCACGTTCGAGGTCGGACGCAGGTCCCAGGTGGAGCGGTTGACGAAGCTGACGCTGTTCGCACGGTAGTTGGTCTTCTGCACGGCGCCGCTCTGGTTGGTCACGGTGCCGACGCCGCTGAAGATATTGTTCTGCATCATCACCTTTTTGGTCACGCCCGAACCGACCATCACGAAGTTGCCGCGGTAGGTGTCGTCGTTCAGGAAGGTATTGTTGACGATGTACAGGTCGTGGCCCGGATTGCTCGCGCCTTCTTCGCCGTAGGCCACCATGTTCGGGTTGCTGTGCAGCGCCGGCTGGTGGATCACGTTGCCGATGATGTAGGACGTGCCGGCGTTCGGCAGGTCGATCTCGTAGCTCGGCTTGCCGCTCGCGGTGGTGCCGGTCTGGCCCGCCGGGGTGCTCGAGAAGCGGTTATATACGATGGTGTTGACGCGGGCGCGCGACTTCAGGTTGTGGCCGACGTGGGCGTCGTGCGAGAAGTTGTAGCGGAAGGTCAGGCTGCCGACATTGCCGATATAGACGTTGTGGGTCTGGCCGGTGCCGCCGCCGTTGTGGCCGAACTCGGTGGTCTCGATCAGGATGTTGCTGGCGGTGTTGGCGCCGCTCAGGATGCCGTTCTGGTTGTCGTGGATGAAGCTCTTGCGCAGGGTGAAGTTGGTGCCTTCCAGGCGCAGGGCCGCA
Organism: uncultured Massilia sp.; assembly: GCA_966210615.1. Lineage (GTDB taxonomy): Bacteria > Pseudomonadota > Gammaproteobacteria > Burkholderiales > Burkholderiaceae_D > Telluria. Next base: position 362 of record CBIHLT010000259.1, on the reverse strand, counting down.
CCGTTGGCGTCCGGCACTTTCGCGCCCAGCATTTCGACGTTCTCGATCACGACATTGCTGCCTTGGACGACCCAGGTGCCCTTGCCGAGGGCGTTCTTGCCGGCGGCGTCGATGCGCGGACGACCGTTGACGCCGCGGATGGTCAGGTTGCTCTTGGTGATGGCGCAGACGTCGCCGCTGTAGGTGGTGTTGCCGGTGATCTGGATCAGGTCGCCTGCTGCTGCGGCCGCGAAGGCGCGGCAGGGGGTCGCATAGGGCTTGCCGGGACCGACATCGCGGGTGGCGGCGTAGGCGGGCAGGGTGGCGGCGGCGGACAGGAGGGCGAGGGTGGTGCGCAGAGCGAAGTGCATGGGGTTTCCTTT
>CBIHLT010000258.1:0-6127 GCA_966210615.1 uncultured Massilia sp. | reverse complement strand
AGATGCAACGCGAGCGCAATGGCAAGCCACCGCGCAGTCAAGCTGGCGGACTTGCCCATTCCTCGGCGCCTTCTTCCCGGCGAAGGGGAACTGGCGCCGGACTCAGGGGAGCTCGCTGGCGTGCCCCAGCCATTCGATACATTTGCCCCGCAAATTCGGGAAGCGCAGCGCGATGCCTTCCAGCCCCTCTTCCATTTGGTCCTTGGTGTTAAACGGGAAGACGTCGTTCATCGACAAGGCCACCGCGATCCTGTACTCATCTCCCGAGTCCAGCCATCGATCCCGCACGGCGAGAATTTCTTCTCCGTCGTCGGCGACGCAGCAGATCAAGCGGTCCAGCACTTCCGCGATCGCCTCCGCGGGCACTCCCGGCGCGCGGTCGTCGACAAGCGACTCCATAAATGCTCTGAGTTCGGTCATAGAGCTACTCCATCGAAAACGGATTGGCGCAAAGCGCCCTCTCCAGCTGAGGCCAGCCGCCCCGGCCATCCGTATCCACTTCGGGACGGCGTGGGTGGCGGGCAATCCGGTACGTATGCTGAAGTGATTTCGAAGCTCGTGTAAGCGCCTGGCGGGCGCTCGAAGCACGCGGGCTGCCGGGACAGAGCAGGCGCGAGCCATACTGACACACTAAGCCATCCCCTTGGACATTCACTCACTCGTCAACGATGTCCATGCGAGCTTCCAACGTACTCGTCTTGGATTCAGTGTAAAAGAAGTGTTGTGAATAGTGCAAGCAAAAGTTCCAGATGTTGTAGCGATTTTTGCGACAAGGTTGTCGTCGTACAAGCGACCGTTGTCCGGTACGAGAGGCGACCAGCCATGCTGGCCTGCGCAAGCCGATTACCGTACCTGGCGGGCCGCCGCGCGCCCGCAGCTCCGCCAGGCCCGATCGCCTGCTCAAGCCGGCGCGATGCCGTGCTTGAACTCGACCAGCCGCCCGCAGGCCCTGGATGAAGCATCTCAGCGCTGAGGCCGCCCCTCGATTGCCGCAAGGGCACGGACGCCTCGCCTCAGCATGGCGCGGTAACTCCACGCGAACAGCAGCGCTACCGGATAACCCGCCAGGCGCAGCGGGTTAAGAAAATGGGACCAGTACGGCCGCGCATACCACCGGTCCAGGCGTCGGCGCAGATAGTCCTCACGGAAGCCCCAATCCGGCAAGATCATCGCCAGCATCAGTGGGAAAACGAGGAAGGACTCGACGGCGAAGGAGGCGCATACGTCCCTGAAGAACAGGCGGTCCACTTCAGGAAGATCCTCGACGCCGATCCCGCTCTTGCGGACGAGGCTCAAGCACTCATCCTCATCGATACCGATCTCGGTCCATGCATAGGAGAGAATTTCCCACACCGGATAGCGTTCCATCGCACTGGCCTCTGGATAACAGACCAGCTGAGTCTAAAAGAAAAATTAACGCGAATCAATAAAACGCGGCCGCCGGCGCCGGGCGGAACGACCCGGGTACTGAACGCCTCATCAGGCTCGCCCAGGCCAGCTCAGGACAGCGCCAGATAGCCGATGAGCGCTATCGGGCAACTCAGCACGAAGCCGGTGAGCATCCGCAAGGCCGGCGACAACAGCGAACGGACCCCATCATGGTCCCTCATCAACTCCCAGGACCAGACCGCGCTCGTTCCCGCGACTGCCAAGGTCAAGAAAAAGCCGGCAACGCAAACGCCCAGCATGCCGATCGGGTCCAGGATGGGAATCGTCGCGTCGGCGCCGCTCAACCAGGAGAGGAATCCCACCACCCAGACCAGGCAAAGGCCTAGCGGAATGATCCCGACTAGCATCAAACCATTGGCGAGCATCAGTTTCGATCGGATCGACATCACAGGTCCTTTACGAGGGGCGACGGCGCACCCGGCAAGCGGCGGCCTTGCCGGGCTTCCTGGTCCGGGCCGCCCAGGCGCCTCACGCGCGCGTCAGGTCTCGTCGCAGTGCTGCGGCGCCCCCGGATACACGCCGTTATTGTACGCGTCCAGCACACCCGCCCATGCACGCTGCAGCGCGCATCCGCCCGCCGTGCATGTGCCCAGCGTCACGCCGCTGTTGAACCAGGCCGTCGCCGCATTGATCACGCTATGCACGGCGGACGGCGCTGAGGCCCCGGCGGCGCGGTTCAGGACGGCCGCGACATACTGGTGCGCGAGGTTCACATAGGCGTCGCCGCGCGTCGGCCTGTCCATGATCTGCTGCCAGGTGAGCTCGCTGGAAAAGAAGGGCGCGTTGCGGTCGAAGCCCGAGGGCCAGACCACCCCGGGCTTGTTGCTCCAGTAGCCCTGGGTGCGCACGCAGCCCTTGGGCGGGCAGGCGCAATCGGCCAGCTCCGCCTCCGCCTGCATGACCAGCTGCGCGCAGGGATTGGCCATGAAGGCGGATTCCGCCAGCACCACCCTCGCCTGGGCCGCCGCCATGCCGGGACTGCCGGCGAGGCCCAGGACGAGGGCCGGCATCAATGCTGCCCGGCTTGCCACACAGGTGAAGAAAGAACTCAACTTCATCGCATCCTCCAGGGTTGGACGGCCCGGAATGGCCGTGTCCTGAGGATGATGCGCGCGCGCTGTGCTGCATGGCTTGCGTCAAGTCAGCCGTGCAAGCCGTTGAAATTCCTGAGAAAAATCTTTCCTAAGAGCGATTATTTCTTGCCGCGAAGGACCTCGAGTTCCGCCCGCAGCTTGCTGCGTTCGGAATAGGAGGTCTCCAGCTGCTTGCGCAGGTCATTGAGTTCCGTTTCCAGGCTGGTGCGCGCCGTGGTGGCGCCGACCAGATCCATCTCGGCGGCCAGGCGGCGGTCCGACTCTTCCGCTTGCGCGGTCACGTTGCGCTCCAGCTGGGCGCGCAGCTCGGCCAGCTGCTTGTCCTTGCCGTCGATGGCCAGCTGGTCCTTGGCCTTGCTCACCAGCGCGTCGGTGGCGATCTGGCGCGCGTTGCGCAGTTCGGCGTTCAGGCGCTCGATTTCCTCGGAGCGGTCGGCCAGCTCGGCCTCCACGCGGGCGCGCTCGTTGGCCAGTTCATCGCGCTCCGCTTCCAGCTCGTCGCCGGCGCGCAGCAGCGCCTCGGTGTCGCTGGCGGTTTGCGCGATCGATGCGCGCACGCCGGCGCTGGCCTGGTCGGCGAACTGACTCACCCACTCGACCAGGTCGTTGACGATCGCTTCGGGGATGTCGGGGCGCGGCAGCTCGGGCGGCTTCGCATGCTCGGCGCGCCAGGCGGCCAGGTGCTTGTAGATCGCGGTCGGCGTGCCGAAGCCGAGCGCCTCGCGCACCGCATCGATGTTCACTTCCTTGCCGTCCTTTTGCAGGCGCGATGCGGCCCCCGCCACATTGTCGAAGGTGACGTCTTCGCTTGCCATGGTGTCTCCCGTCTTGGTTCGCTGCTTGTTCATGGTTCGTATGATATGCCAGAGCGGCCGGGAACCGGTTTCGCTAGCTGGCGAATGCAAAAGCGCCTCCGCGGAGGCGCTTTCTTCAGCGGATGCCGTTTATCCGACCCACTTGCGCGCATTGCGGAACATGCGCATCCACGGCGACTCGTCGCCCCACCCATCCGGCGCCCACGAGTGCACGACGGTGCGGAACACGCGCTCGGCGTGCGGCATCATCGCGGTGAAGCGGCCGTCCTCGGTCGTCACGGCGGTCAGGCCGCCCGGCGAGCCGTTCGGGTTGAACGGATAGGTCTCGGTCGCCTGGCCGCGGTTGTCGACGTAGCGCAGCGACTTCAGGGCCGCGCCGATATCGCCGGTCAGCGAGAAGTCGGCGTAGCCTTCGCCGTGGGCGATGGCGATCGGCGCCTGGGTGCCGGCCATGCCCTGGAAGAAGATCGACGGCGAATCCAGCACTTCCACCATGCCGAAGCGTGCTTCGAACTGCTCCGACTTGTTGCGGGTGAACTTCGGCCATGCCTGGGCGCCCGGGATGATGGACTTCAGGTTGCTCAGCATCTGGCAGCCGTTGCACACGCCCAGGCCGAAGGTGTCCTGGCGCTGGAAGAAGCGCGCGAACTGTTCCGACAGCTGGGGATTGAACAGGATGGTCTTGGCCCAGCCCTCGCCCGCGCCCAGCACGTCGCCGTAGGAGAAGCCGCCGACGGCGATGATGCCGTGGAAGTCGTCCAGCTTGGCGCGGCCGGCGATCAGGTCGCTCATGTGCACGTCGACGGCCGTGAAGCCTGCCTGGTGCATCACCCACGCGGTCTCGATGTGCGAGTTGACGCCCTGCTCGCGCAGGATCGCCACGCGGGGACGAACGCCGGTGGCGATGAAGGGCGCGGCGACATTCTCCGACAGGTCGAAGCTGAGCTTCGGGCTGATGCCCGGATCCTGCTCGTCGAGCAGGCGCTCGTATTCCGCATCGGCGCAGGCCGGGTTGTCGCGCAGGCGCGCGATGCGCCAGCTGGTCTCGCTCCACAGCCGGTGCAGGCTGCTGCGCCGCGCGTTGTAGATCACCTTGGCGTCGCGGGTGAATTCGATCACGCCGCGGTCGTTGTGCTTGCCGATGATGTGGCTGCAGGCGCCCAGGCCCAGCTCGCGCAGCACGTTCATGACAAGCGTCTTGTCCTCGGCGCGCACCTGGACCACGGCCCCCAGCTCCTCGCTGAACAGCGCGCGCAGGGTCATCTCGTTGCGGCGCTCGGCCACCTGGCCGGCCCAGTTCTTGGCGTCGCCCCAGTCGGAAGCATGCTCGCCTTCCATGGTCAGGATGTCGAGGTTGACCGAGACGCCGGCGCGGCCGGCGAAGGCCATCTCGCACAGGGTGGCGTACAGGCCGCCGTCCGAGCGGTCATGGTAGGCCAGCAGCTTGCCGTCCTGGTTCAGCCGCTGGATGGCCTGGAAGAAGGCCTTCAGGTCTTCCGGCGAATCCACGTCCGGCACGCTGTCGCCCAGCTGCTGGGTCACCTGCGCCAGCACCGAAGCGCCCAGGCGGTTCTTGCCGCGCCCCAGGTCGATCAGCACCAGGGCGGTTTCGCCGAGGTCGGTGCGCAGCTGCGGGGTCAGCGAACGGCGCACGTCGGCGACCGGCGCGAACGAGGACACGATCAAGGAAACCGGCGAGATCACGGCCTTGTTCTGGCCATCGTCGTTCCAGGTGGTGCGCATCGACAGCGAATCCTTGCCGACCGGGATGGACACGCCCAGCGCCGGGCACAGTTCCATGCCCACTGCCTTGACGGTGTCGTACAGCGCGGCGTCCTGGCCCGGCTGGCCGCAGGCCGCCATCCAGTTGGCCGACAGCTTGATGTCGGAGATGTCGTTGATGGCGGCGGCGGCGATGTTGGTGATCGCCTCGCCCACGGCCATGCGGCCCGAGGCGGCGGCGTCGATCACGGCCAGCGGAGTGCGCTCGCCCATGGCCATCGCTTCGCCCACGAAGCCTTCGTAGGACATGGCGGTGACGGCGCAGTCGGCCACCGGCACCTGCCACGGGCCGACCATCTGGTCGCGCACGGTCATACCGCCCACGCTGCGGTCGCCGATCGTGATCAGGAAGGACTTGTCCGCCACGGTCGGCTGCAGCAGCACGCGGCGGCCGGCTTCTTCCAGCTCGATGCCGGTCAGGTCGACCGGCGGGAATGCGTGCTGCACGTGCGTGACGTCGCGCTGCATCTTGGGCGGCTTGCCGAGCAGGACGTCCATCGGCATGTCGACCGGCGCGGCATTGGCAGGATCGGCCGCCTGGTCGTCGATCAGGCGCAGCTGGCGTTCTTCGGTGGCGGTGCCGACCACGGCGAAGGGGCAGCGCTCGCGCTCGCACAGGGCTGCAAATTTTGCGAGGTTATCCGGCGAAATCGCCAAGACATATCGCTCTTGCGATTCGTTGGACCAAATTTCCTTTGGTGCCAGGCCGCTCTCTTCCAGCGGCACCTTGCGCAGTTCGAAAATCGCGCCGCGCTTGGCGTCGTTGACGATTTCCGGGAAGGCGTTCGACAGGCCGCCCGCGCCCACGTCGTGGATCGAGATGATCGGGTTGTCCGCGCCCAGCTGCCAGCAGCCGTTGATGACTTCCTGGGCACGGCGCTCCATTTCCGGGTTGCCGCGCTGGACCGAATCGAAGTCCAGGTCGGCGGTGTTGGTGCCGGTGGCCATCGACGAGGCGGCGCTGCCGCCCATGCCGATGCGCATGCC
>CBIHLT010000257.1:0-6135 GCA_966210615.1 uncultured Massilia sp. | reverse complement strand
ATGCGCGAGCAGCTGCGCATGCGCCTGCAGGAAGCCTGGCCCGAGCTGCGCATCGTCGCGGAAGCGGCCAACGGCATGGAAGCGGTGGCGATGGCCGGGGTGCAGCAGCCGGACATCGTCTTCCTCGACATCCGCATGCCGGGCATGGGCGGCATCGAGGCCGCCAGGCAGCTCTACCCCCGCTGCCATATCGTGTTCGTCACCGCCTACGACCAGTACGCGGTGGACGCCTTCGAGCAGGGGGCGATCGACTACCTGCTCAAGCCGGTGACGGCGGAACGGCTGGCGACCACGCGCGCGCGGCTCGGCAAGCGGCTGGCCCGGCCTCCGCAGGACATCGGCGCCCAGCTGGCGCAACTGAGCGGCTTGCTGCGCGACGGCGCCGGGGCCGGCGTGGCGCGCCCGAACTACCTGCGCTGGATCCAGGCCCAGGTGGGCAACAGCCTGCGCATGATCAGCACGCGCGAAGTGCTGTTCTTCCAGTCCGAGGACAAGTACACCCGGGTGCAGACCCTGACCGCCGAGCTCCTGATCCGCAAGACGCTCAAGGAGCTGGCGGACGAGCTCGACCCGGACGAGTTCTGGCGCATCCACCGCTCCACCCTGGTGCGGGTCGATGCGATCAGCGAAGTGGCGCGCGACCTGCGCGGAAGGCAGATGCTCAGGCTGCGCAACTGGGCGGGAGAGCTTGAAGTCAGCCGCAATCACACCTATCTCTTCCAGCAGATGTAATTCGCGGCCTTGTCTGGAAAAATTTCCGTCCGGCTTTTTCCTACCCTAAACATTAGAAAACGGTGCAATGTCAAAACAGTAAGCTTTGCATAAACCGCACAGAATCATGCCATTAGGATGAACTCCTAATAAACTACTTTAAGTGAAAAACCGTGTCTGCTAGCATCCTTTTTCTTCTGGAGGGACGCATGAGTGAACACGGCAGGAATGACGCTCGCATCGACCGGGTAACCGCGCACATCGTGGACACGGGGCTGCACATCTGTGGCCAGCATGGCTTGAACCCGGCACTGGACTTCCTGGAGCACGCAGGTGTGCCCCGGCCGGTTGCGCTGCGGGTGCTGTGCTCGCCGGACCATTTTCGCAAGCGTGAACGGCGGAAGTTCCGGAGACCGGGCCGGCACCCCGAGCATCCGGCGCCAGGGGAGATGAACCCGGCCGGGATGCCGGCGGACGACCGGCCGGCCTGACTGGATCGGGATGAGCGTGTGAGCTCGCTAGCCGAACAGTCCTTCGTCCGAGCCGTCGCCATCGAAGAAGCCGCCCAGGCTGTCGTCTTTACTGTCCAGAAAGCCTTCCGACTCGCCTATCGCACCGAGTCCCGCCTGTTCGGCCAGCGCGCCGCCGGACTGACCGTTGTCGGACAGCAGGTGCTGGCCCCCTCCACCGTCGTGCTCATGGAGCAGGTTGTCCAGGCCATGGAACAGGAAGCTGCCCGCCGCCACGCCGGCCGCCGTCGCCGCCACGGTTCCCAGTAAACCGCCGCCCCGCCCCATCGCGCCCGGCATCGCATGCTGGTAGCTCGGCTGGTAGGCATGCTGGTAGTGCTGCGGCGCCTGCGCATGCTGGGAGCGGCCGCGTCCCCAGACATGGTCGAGGAAACCGCCGCCCCGGCTTTGCTGGGTGGAATTCACCTGGTTCTCGAGCGCCGCGATGCGGGCGCGCGCGCTGTCCAGGGCCTGTTCCATCAACAGCGCACGCTGCACCAGCAGGTAGGCCGCGTCGGGCTGCTGCTCGAAGGCGCGCTGGATCAGGGCATCGGCTTGCGGGTCTTTCTTGATGCCGCGGGCCTGGACCAGCTGGCCCAGGAAATCGTGCAGCAGGTGTGCATCGGATGGGCTCATGATGATGCTCCTCATCGTTAGACATCGATACCGGATCATGTTGTGTGCATGGCGCGAAATTCAAGTTCGACAAGACGATTGCGGTACCATGTCCGGGCCGCCACCACGAGGAGTCTGACATGGGTTCGACCTTGATTCCCTGCCTGCGCTACCAGGACGCGCATGCCGCGATCGACTGGCTGTGCCGAAATTTTGGCTTCCAGAAACGCACCCTCATCCCGAACAGGAATGGCGGCGTGGCGCACGCGGAACTGGTGCTCGGCGACGGCATGGTCATGCTCGGGTCGCACGTGGACGACCGGCTGGCCGGCGTCATCGTTTCGCCGGACCGCGTCGGCGGCGTGCAGACCCAGACCACCTGGGTCCGGGTCGCGGACGCCGACGACGTCTATGCGCGCGTGGTCGACAGCGGCGCCACGGTGGTCCAGGAAATCGACGACGCGCCCTTCGGCGGGCGCAGCTTCGCCTGCCGCGATCCCGAGGGCCATGTGTGGCATGTCGGCACCTGGGATGCCTGGGCTTCCGCAGCGCCCTGAGCCTTTGCTATGCTAGCGGTTTACATGCAACCACCCTAGGGATAACAACATGGTTTCGCTGGCTGATCAATTACTGAAAGCGGGCCTGGTCGACAAGAAGAAGGTCAAGCAGGTCAACCAGGACAAGAGCAAGCAGCACAAGATCGAACTGCGCACCGGCGCGGAAACGAAGAACGCGTCGCGCGAGGCGGCGCTGGAAATGCAGCGCAAGAACGCCGAGCGGGCGCGCGAGCTGAACGCCCAGCGCGACGCCGCCGCCACGCAAAAGGCCATCATGGCGCAGATCGTGCAAATGGTGCAGCAGAACAAGCAGCCGAAGACGAAGAACGGCAAGGACGACGTGCCCTACAACTTCACCTTCGGGACGAAGATCGAGCGCCTCTACGTGTCGCCGCAGGTGCAGGAGCACCTGGTCGCCGGCCGCCTGGTGATCGTCGGCATCAACGGCGGCTTCGAACTGGTGCCGCGCGTGATCGCCGAGAAGATCGCGGAACGCGACGCCTCGCTGGTGGTGCAGGTGAAGAAGGCCAGCCAGGAGGTCGACGAGGACGATCCTTACGCGGCCTACAAGATCCCCGACGACCTGATGTGGTGATTCCCGCGCGCTAGCCGCGCCGCGCCGCTTCGATCGCCGCGACGTCGATCTTCCGCATCGTCATCATCGCGTCGAAGGCGCGCTTGGCCGCCGCCGGGTCGCCGCCCATGACGGCTTCGGTCAGCACGCGCGGCGTGATCTGCCAGGACAGGCCCCACTTGTCCTTGCACCAGCCGCATTCGCTCTCCTGGCCGCCGTTGCCGACAATGGCATTCCACAGGCGGTCGGTTTCCGCCTGGTCGTCGGTCGCTATCTGGAAGGAGAAGGCCTCGCTGTGCTTGAAGGCCGGGCCGCCGTTCAGGCCGATGCAGGGGATGCCGGCCACGGTGAAGTCCACCACGAGGATGTCGCCCTGCTTGCCGTCGGGGTAGTCGCCCGGCGCGCGGTGCACCGCTTTTACTTCGCTGTCTGGAAAGGTCGCCGCATAGAACTGCGCGGCTTCCAGCGCCTCATTGTTGAACCAGAGACAAACGGTGTTCTTGCTGATCATCATGCGCTCCCATGCTTGTTGGCTGCATTAGCTTAGACCAGGGAGCGCTTTCAGTCATCCACCGGATGATTGACCCAGGTCCCAGCCGCCGAAGGCATGGGGCAGCAGGTCGGCGGCGGTGGTTTCGAGCACCTCCCCTTTCAGGTTGGCCAGCACCACCGGCAGCGCGTTGCCGCCCAGTTCCAGGGTCACCTGGCGGCAGGCGCCGCAGGGAGCGATCGGGCCGTCGGTCTGGCCGATCACGGCCAGGGCCGTGAAGTCGCCCGGCTTGTAGCCGCTGGCGATGGCGCTGAAGAAGGCGGTGCGCTCGGCACAGTTGCACAAGCCGTAGGACGCATTCTCCACGTTACAGCCGCGGAAGATGCGGCCGTCCTTGCATTCCAGCGCCGCGCCCACCTGGAACTTCGAGTAAGGCGTATAGGCCAGTTCGCGCGCCGCGCGTGCTTCTTCGATCAGTTTCGCGTATTTCATCGCTTGCCTTCTTACGGACGGATGGTGCGGTAGATCATCGGCTCGGCCGCCGCTTTTTCGGCGCCGATCCGGTAGGCTGCCTGCACCTGGCGCTCCGCCTGCTCTGCGGCTTGCCGCGAACGTGCATGGACCATGGCCAGCGGCTGGCCGGCCTCGATCCTGTCGCCCAGCTCCACCAGGCCGGTGAGGCCGACGGCGAAGTCGATGGCGTCCTGCGGACGCACGCGGCCGCCGCCCAGCGCGACCACGCTCAGGCCCAGGCCGCGGGTGTCGGCGGCGACGGCGTAGCCGGCCTGCAGCGCGGGAACCGGGACGATGACCGGGGCGCTTTCGAGGTGCGCGTCCGGATTGTCCATCAGGTCGGCCGGACCGCCCAGCGCGCTCACCATGCGCGCGAAGCGCTCGGCGGCTTCGCCCGAATCGAGGGCCGCCTGCAGCTTGGCGCGCGCTTCTTCCTCGGTGGCGGCGATGCGGGAGATGACCAGCATCTCGGCGCACAGCGCCATGGTCACTTCGTGCAGGCGCGCCGGGCGCGACTTGCCGGTCAGGTAGTCGATCGCGACGCGCACTTCGACGGCGTTGCCGGCGGCGTGGCAGAGCGATTCGTTCATGCCGGTCAGGATGGCCGAGGTGCGGGTGCCCGCGCCGTTGCCGACGTGGACGATGCTCTCGGCCAGCTCCACCGATTTGTCGTAGGTCGGCATGAAGGCGCCGCTGCCGACCTTCACGTCCATGACCAGGGCGTCGAGGCCGGCGGCCAGTTTCTTGGACAGGATGGAGCCGGTGATCATGGCCACCGACTCCACGGTGGCCGTGGTGTCGCGGATGCTGTAGAAGCGCTTGTCGGCCGGCGCCAGCTGGGCAGTCTGGCCGATGATGGCCACGCCCACGTCCTTGACGACCTGGCGGAACTTGTCCGGGTCCGGCACGGTGCTGTAGCCCGGGATGGAGTCGAACTTGTCGAGGGTGCCCCCGGTGTGGCCCAGGCCGCGGCCCGAGATCATCGGCACGTAGCCGCCGCAGGCGGCGATCATCGGGCCGAGCATCAGCGAGACCACGTCGCCGACGCCGCCGGTGGAGTGCTTGTCGACCACCGGACCCGGCAGGTCCAGGGATTTCCATTCCATGACCTGGCCGGAATCGCGCATCGCCAGGGTGAAAGCGACGCGCTCGTCCATGCTCATGTCCTTGAAGTAGACGGCCATCGCCAGGGCGGCGATCTGGCCTTCGGTGACGCTGCCGTCAGGGATGCCGCGTACGAAGAACTGGATTTCCTCGGCGCTCAGGGTGCCGCCGTCGCGTTTTTTGCGGACGATTTCTTGGGGAAGGAACATAGTCGATTCCTCTTTATGCAAATTAAGTGTTGGCTCTAAAACGTCATTCCCGCGAAGGCGGGAACCCAAGTTCGATGTTCAGCCGCCAGGAAGAGCGCAGCCGGTCAACAAGCAAACTTGGGTTCCCGCCTTCGCGGGAATGACGGTGTGTTGGGGTTCCGTGTCGCTACTTACACGCCGTCGTTACACGCCGTCGTTACACGCCGTACGGAATCCACACGTTCTTCACCTGCGTCGCGTGCTGCAGCACCGCGCGGCCGGCCGATTGCCTGGCGTCGAACCAGTCGCGGCCCTTGCCGCCGCCGGTCCAGGTGCGCTTGAGCGAATCCGCCGACAGGCGCTCCACTTCCGCGCAGCCCTCGGCATTGCCGTCATGGCGCCACACGGCGTCCACGTCGGCGTGCGAAGCCAAGGTACGCGCCAGCTCGGAAGCCGACCCGGTCACGATGTTCAGCGCGCCGCCCGGCAGGTCCGAGGTGTCCAGCACCTGGTACAGGTCGGTCGCCGACAGCGGCGAGGCTTCCGACGGCACCGCGATCACGCGGTTGCCCAGCGCCAGCGCCGGAGCGACCAGCGAGATAAAGCCCAGCAGCGGGTTCTCGTTCGGGCAGATGATGCCGATCACGCCGACCGGCTCGTTCAGCGCCACGGTGATGCCGTGCATCGGCGGCTGGTGGGCCGCGCCGTCGTACTTGTCGCACCATGCGGCCCAGGTGAACAGGCGCTCGATCGAGGCCTGCACTTCGCGCTCGGCGTTCTTGCTGCCGGTCTGCGCGGCGATGCGGGCCGCGAATTCGCCGGCGCGGATCGCCAGGTTCTCGGCGATGTAGTACAGCACCTGCGCGCGGTTGTG
>CBIHLT010000256.1:0-6169 GCA_966210615.1 uncultured Massilia sp. | reverse complement strand
CGGAAGCGCGCTACCGCGAAGACCCGGTGCGCATGCTGCGCGTGGTGCGCTTCGCGGCCAAGCTGGGCTTCACCATCGAGCCGACCACGCGTGCGCCGATCCCGGTCATGGCGCCGCTGATCGACAACGTGCCGGCCGCGCGCGTGTTCGACGAGATGCTCAAGCTGCTGCTGTCGGGCCACGCGCTGGCCTGCCTGAAGGAGCTGCGTTCGGCCGGCCTGCACCATGGCCTGCTGCCGCTGCTGGACGTGGTGCTGGAGCAGCCGATCGGCATGAAGTTCGTGACCCTGGCGCTGGAATCGACCGACGGCCGCGTCAAGGCCGGCAAGGGCGTGTCGCCGGGCTTCCTGTTTGCCTCCCTGCTGTGGCACCAGGTGCTGGAGAAGTGGAACGCCTACCGCGCCGCCGGCGAGGCGCCGATCCCTGCCCTGCACCTGGCGGCCGACGACGTGCTGGAGACCCAGACCGAGAACCTGGCCCTGCAGCGCCGCATCGCCACCGATATGCGCGACATCTGGGCCATGCAGCCGCGCTTCGAGCGCCGCACCGGCCGCGCGCCCTACAAGCTGCTGGAGCACCCGCGCTTCCGCGCCGGCTACGACTTCCTGCTGCTGCGCTGCGCCTCCGGCGAACTGCCGGCCGAGATCGGCGAATGGTGGACCGAGTTCTACGACGCCGAAGGCGGCGAACGCGAGCGCCTGGTGGCCGCGGCCAACACCCGCGAACGCGAAGGCGCCGGCGCGCCCAAGAAGCGCCGTCCGCGCCGCGGCCCGCGCAAGACCAATGGCGAAGGCGCCCCTGTGCAGAGCGAAGGCGCCGGCGGCGAATGATCGCCTTCATCGGCATCGGCGCCAACCTGGGCGACGCGCAGGCCAACGTGGAAGATGCGATCGCGCGCCTGTCCGCCCTGCCCGGCGCCGTCCTGCTCGGCCGCTCCAGCCTGTACCGCACCGCGCCCATCGATTCCAGCGGCGACGACTACATCAATGCCGTGGCCAGCATCGACACCACGCTGGCTCCGCAGGCCTTGCTGGAGGCGCTGCAGGAGATCGAACTGGCGCACGGGCGCGAGCGGCCCTACCGCAACGCGCCGCGCACGCTCGACCTCGACCTGCTGATCTACGGCGATGAAACCATCGCCACCGACACCCTGACCGTTCCGCATCCGCGCATGCACGAACGCGCCTTCGTGCTGGCGCCGCTGCTGGAGATCGCGCCGGATGCCATTGTTCCCGGCCGTGGCCCGGCCGCCGGTTTCGTGCCGCAGGTGGCCGACCAGTTCATCACCCGGATCGCCTGACCTGGCCAGCCGATCCGGTTCATGCCACGTCCACCACGATCTTGCCGCGTGCGCTGCGATCCTGCATGGCCGCGTGGGCCTGCCCGGCCTCGGACAGCGCGAAATGCCGCTCGTCCAGCAAAACCCTGATCTTCCCTTCATCCACCAGCCTGGCTGCCTGCTCCATGATGAAGCCATGGTTGGCGCGGCCTTTGCCGCTCAACAGGGGCAAGAGGGTGAACACGCCGGAATAGGTGGCGGCGCGGAAGGACAGCGGGGCCAGCGCATGCGTACCCCAGCCCAGGCAGCTGACGACGTGGCCATGGTAGCGGCGCGCCGCCACGAAGGAGGCATCCAGGGTAGCGCCGCCCACGGTGTCGTACACGATATCGAAGCCTTCGCCGTCCGTGTATTGCTTGACGTATTCCTCGACGCTGCTTGCCTGGTAATCGATGAACACGGCGCCGAAGCCTTCGATGGTGGCGCGCTGCGGGGCGCTGCCGGTTGCATAGACCTCGGCGCCGGCAGCCTTGGCGATCTGCACGGCGACATGCCCGACGCCGCCGGCGCCGCCATGCACCAGTACCTTCATGCCGGCGGAGATCCGGGCGCGGTCGACCAGTCCTTCCCATGCGGTGATGAATACCAGCGGCAAGGCCGCTGCCTCGCGCATCCCGATACTGGCCGGCTTGTGGGCAAGCAGGAGCGCATCCACGGCGGCGTATTCGGCGAGCGATCCTTGTACACCGCCCACGCCGCCCGTCATGCCCCATACCTCGTCTCCCGGCGCGAAGCCTTGCACGCCTTCTCCGACAGCTTCCACCACGCCTGCCATGTCGATGCCGAGGATGGCGGGCAGGCTCACCCTGGCGTGATCCGCCTTGCCGGCGGCAATCTTGAGGTCCAGGGGATTGACGCCGCTGGCCTTGATGCGGACCAGGACCTGGCCCGCGCCCGCAAGCGGCCGGCTTGCCTGGCTCACTGTCAGCGGGGCGTCGAATGCGCTGAGGACAACTGCTTTCATCGTCTGTTCCATGATCTGCTCCAGTGGGTGAGGGATGATTCAGTGTAGTGAACCGGCACGGGCGCTTCAATAGAGCGGGAGCGGATGCAGTTTTCAGGAAGTCGGGATAATCGGCGCCTGGGAACCGGCCCGCGCAGCGAACAGTTCCGCCACAAAATCGACGAAGGCCCGGACCTTCGCGGCCCGTTGCTGCCGTTGCTGGAACAGGGCGTGCACCACCGGGCCATCGGCTTGCCACGGCTCCAGCAGCGGCAGCAGTTCGCCGCTGGACAGCGCGTCCGCGACGGAGAGCGACAGGAATTGTCCGATGCCGCCGCCCGCCTTGCACAACTCGAGCAGGGTGTCGGCATGGTCGGAACTGATGCGCGCGCGGGGAAGGACATCGCCGGCGCCCTTGAACACCCAGGGCCTCAGGCGCCTTGCCTTCGGCAGCATGAAACCGAGGCAGGGGAAATCACCCAATGCCTCGGGCGACGTGGGCAAGCCGTGGCGGCGCACGAATTCCGGCGACGCGCAGCAGATGAACCTGGTCTGCATGAGCTGGCGTGCGACGAGGCCGGAGTCCGCCACAGGTCCAATGCGGATCATCACGTCCACGCCTTCTTCGACCATATCGAGCAAACGGTCGCTGATGGTCGCACGCAAGCTGATCTCAGGGTATTGCGCCATGAAACGCGGCAGGGCGGGCGCCATATACAGCCGCGAGACAAGGCCAGGCATGTCCACCCGCAAGATCCCGCTGGGGATATCGGCGGCCTCATGGAGCCGCGATTCCAGTTCCTGCATGTCGGCCAGCAATTGCAATGCATGCTGGTAGCACCGGCTCCCCTCACTGGTCAGGGACATGCTGCGCGTCGTCCGGTGCAGCAGCTTCACCCGGAAGTGCGCCTCGAGGCTCGCCACATGGGTCGTCACCGAGGACGTCGACATGCCGAGCCGCTCGGCAGCCCTGCTGAATCCCCCCGCCTCCACCACCGCGCAGAACACGCGCATCGCATCAAGTCTGTCCATGCTGTCCTGTTTGCAGTGATCAGAAAAGCAGCGCCAGGTAAACGCCGGAAACGGCCAGGGTCGCCACGGTGACCGGCACCCCGACGCGGGCATGGCTTTTCCAGTCGATGGCGATGCCATGCCGGGCCGCGGCATCCACCACGATGATGTTCGCGATGCTCCCTACGATCAAGAGGTTTCCTGCCAAGGTGCTGACCAGGGCGAGCAGCACACCGCCGATTTCATGGTGGACAGCGGGCAGGAGCAGCATCACGGCCGGCACGTTGGAGACGAGGTTGGAAAGCAGGAAGGTGGCCATGAACAGCGAACCCGGCTGATCCAATCGGACGCCGGCGGCGGCGAGGTAGGCCATGGCGTCGGCGGGCATTCCCGTGCGCTGCAGCGCATGGTTCACCACGAACAGGCTCATGAACAAGACCAGCAGCTCCCAATCGACCAGCCCCAGCATCTTGCGGGAATGCAGCCGGCGGCTCATCAATAAAATACCGGCGCCGATGAGCGCCATGTGCTCCCTGGGCCAGGGCGCCACCAGGAAGGCCACCAGCAGCGTGCCGGCAATGACGAGTCCTTTTGCCGTTTGCCAGGCATCGAACGGCAGCTTCTCCGCTCCCGCCCCGGGAGCGGCCGCAGCGTTTGCCACGCCCCCGGTTTCTTTCCAGCGTCCGCCGACCTGGCGCACGATCAGCGCCCAGCTGATGAAGAGCCCCACCGCGACCGGGAGCAGCGCCTTCAGGAAGTAGGCGCCGAAAGGCAAACGCAGTGTCTGGCCGATCAGCATGTTCTGTGGGTTGCCGATCAGGGTCGCGGCCGAGCCGATGTTGGCGGCAACGGCGAGCGCCAGCAGGAAAGGAAGCGGCGCGAGCTGGCGCCGCCTGCAAGCCTCGATCAGCACCGGCGCGATCGCCAGGCAAACGATGTCGTTGCTGAAGATGGCCGACAAGGCGGCCGTGATGACGACGAGCACGGCCAGCAAGCTTGCGGGACGCAATGGCAAGCCTGCCAGCCGGTGGGTGATCCAGTCGTAAAACCCGCCCAGACGCATCTGGGCCGAGATCACCATGAAGGAAAACAGCAGGATCATTGTCGGCAAGTCGATCGCCGCCACCGCTTCATCCAGGCTCAGCGCGTCGATGCCGATGAGCGCGATGGCCCCCAGCAGCGCCACGCCGGTCCGGTCGAGTTGCAGGAAGGGCAGACCGCCGAGGATCATGCCGAGATAAACGATGAGAAAGATGATGAGGATGGTCGTGGCCATTGCGGTATCGATAGCCAAAGCCGACCTGCCCCAGGCGAAGAGGACTTGTCGATGGCATTTTGTATGTAAACCCTGTTCATCTTAGCAAAACTCGTCCAGGCTCCGTTTCATTCCTAGAAGCCAGTTTCTAGAAGCTTTCCTGCGCATTCGCGGCCGTAGCATTACACTACGCGCTCTGGACGTTTTGTTTTCAAAAGGATATCTATGAGCGCTTATCTCGGGGGTGGCAACGAGGCCCCGGCAACGCCGAAGCCAGCCGCCAAGGCCGTGACCGTTCCCTCCCTGCTCGCCATGCGCGCAGCCGGCAACAAGATCGCCATGCTGACCGCCTATGACGCCAGCTTCGCGTCCCTGATGGACCGCTGCGGCGTCGAAGTCCTGCTCATCGGCGATTCGCTGGGCATGGTCTGCGCCGGCCACGACTCGACGCTGCCGGTGACGGTGGCCGAGGTGGCTTACCACACCGCCTCTGTCGCGCGCGGCAACAAAAACGCGCTGGTGCTGGCCGACATGCCTTTCGGCGCCTATGGCAACCCGCAGCAGGCCTACGACAGCGCCGTGCAGCTGATGCGCGCCGGCGCCCAGATGGTCAAGATCGAAGGCGGCGCCTGGCTGGCCGACACCGTGCGCTTCCTGGTCGAGCGCGGCATTCCGGTGTGCGCCCACATCGGCCTGACCCCGCAGTTCGTGCACGCCTTCGGCGGCTTCAAGGTGCAGGGCAAGACCGACGAGGCGGCGGAACGCCTGAAGGCGGACGCGCTCGCGCTGCAGGCGGCCGGCGCCATGATGGTGGTGCTGGAAGCCATTCCGGCGGCGCTGGGCAAGGAAGTCACCGACCTGCTGTTCATCCCGACCATCGGCATCGGCGCCGGTCCCGACTGTTCGGGCCAGGTGCTGGTGATGCACGACCTGCTGGGCGTGTTCCCGGGCCGCAAGGCGCGCTTCGTGCGCAACTTCATGGAAGGCCAGACCAGCATCGACGCGGCCGTGAACGCCTACGTGGCGGCCGTGAAGGACGGCAGCTTCCCCGGTCCGGAGCACTGCTTCTGAGGAGACGGCGATGAGCGGCCAGCAAGAGACGGCCCGTCTGTTCCTGGCGCTCTGGCCGGATCCCGCCATTCGCCACCAGTTGCGCGAATGGCGCGACGCCTGGGGCTGGCCGCGCGGCGCCGCCCCGGTGCATACCGACAAGCTGCACCTCACCCTGCACTTCCTGGGCAACCTGCCCTCCGGGCGCCTGCCCGAGCTGTTCGACGCCTTTACCGTCCCCTTCGAACCCTTCCGCCTGGAACTGGGACGCGCCGTGATGTGGCCGCGCGGGCTGGCCGTGCTCGAACCGCACAGCGAACCGCCCGAGCTGCTGGCGCTGCATGCGCGGCTGAACGAGGCGATTGCGGCGCTGGGACTGGTGCCGGAAGCGCGCAAGTACCGGCCGCATGTGACCATGGCCAGGCGCGCGCTCGGAGCGGATGTGCCCTCCTCCGGGCCGGCCATCGCATGGGAAGCGCAAGGCTATGCGCTGGTGGAATCGCGGCCGGGCGATGGAGGTGGGTATGTCGTCCTGCGGGACTATGGGGACAGGCCTGCCTGACGAAGTCCC
>CBIHLT010000255.1:0-6209 GCA_966210615.1 uncultured Massilia sp. | reverse complement strand
CTTTCCTCTCCTGCCGCCGCGGTGTGGCAGGCGATCCACATCTGTCAAAAATAAAAGCCCGCATGCAAGCATGCGGGCCCTGCGCCGGGCTGGCGCTTACTTGACCTTGATCGCGCTTTTCACGCTGGTCACGCCTTCGACGCCCTTGGCGACACGCACGGCCTTGTCGGCCTCGGCTTTCGATTCGACGAAGCCGCTCAGCATCACGACGCCTTTCTCGGTATCGACATTGATTTCCATGCCGCTCAGGTCCTTCTCGGCCACCAGGCTGGCCTTGACCTTGCTGGTGATGGCGGCGTCCGAGGTCGCGCGGCCGGCACGGTCTGCGGCATTCTCGGTCTTGTCGGCGGTGCCGGCGGCGACGTCGCGGGTCTTGTCGCCGGCGCGCTCGAAGGCGTCCTTGGTTTTTTCCTTCACGTTGTGCAGGGCTTCGCGGGTACGCTCGCCCAGGGTGGCGCCGGCCCCGGCGGCTGCGCCGGCGGTCATGTTGCCCTTGTTGTCCATGACGCAGGCGGTCTTGTCGTCGCCGGTCATCTTTTCGCAACGCTCGATGGCCTTGGCGGCTGCGCGGTCGTCGCTGGTGGCGGTCTGGCCGGCTGCGCTGGCGCCGACGGCGCTCATGTCGCCGTCGCCCAGCTTGGCCAGGGCCTTGTCGCGCACATCGTCGGCCTTGTCTTCGCAATCGTCCTGGGCCTCGCCCTGGAGCACTTCGCATTTCTCTTCGGCTACTTCGTGCTCGGCCTGGATCACGTTGCGGCGGGCCGCGCTCATGCGGTCCTTGTCGTGCTTGGTGGCGGCGGCGAGCTCGGCGCGGGCACGCTTGAGCTTGGCTTCTTCACGGCAGACGTCGCGCTTGTTGCCGGTCAGGGTGTCGCATTTGTTGCTGGCGGTGCGGTAATCGGCTTGGGCCTTGCTGGCTGCCTTGTCGTAAGCCGTGGTGTCTGCGGCAAGTGCCGGGGCGATGGCGAAGCTGGTCGCGATCAGGGAAGCGATGAGGGTTTTCATGAGGGGTCCCTACCATTCAGTTGTTGTGATAGCGTCATTAAACGCTCCACCATAAGTAGCATCTGTGCGACACCGAACGCTGGTCGCCGAAACGCGGCGGCCGGCGTCCGATGGACGCAACGCTGGATTGGGCCCATTAATCGACCAGGGCGGAGAGCGCCTTGTCGCGCACGTCGTCGGCCTTGTCTTCGCAATCGTCCTGGGCTTCGCCGCGCAGCACTTCGCATTTCTCTTCGGATACTTCGTGCTCGGCATTGATCACGCCGCGGCGGGCTGCCTTCACGCGGTCGGGATTGTGCTTGGTGGCGGCGTCGAGTTCGGCGCGGGCGCGCACCAGCTTGGCTTCCTCGCGGCAGACGTCGCGCGCGTTGTCCTTCAGGGAGCCGCATTTCTTGCTGGCGGCACGGTAGTCGGCCTTGGCCTTGTCGACCATCTTGTCGTAGGCCGTGGTGTCGGCCGCGAAGGCCGGAGCGATGGCGAAGCTGGCCGCGACCAGGGAAGCGATGAGGGTTTTCACGATGGGTCTCCCGTCGGTTGTTATGGAAGTGTCATTACACTCCTCCATCCGGGAGACCTCTGTGCGACAGCGAACGCTGGCCGGAACCCGGCTGTATGCCTCCGCCCCGCGGCGCTTATTCGTCGCGCAGCAGTCCTTCGCGCCAGACGGTGCTTGCCGCTTCGAAGGGCGTGGCGGCGGTGCCGAACTGCTCTCCGTTTTCCGCCAGCTTCACCCAGACGCGGGTGTCGTGGCCGCTGCGCGGCACCGCCACATTGCCGCGGACTTTCGCCAGCCAGCCATGCACGCGCGCATAGTCCTGCGGATGGCTGCGCTGGATCCAGGCCAGGGCCACCAGGTCGGCATAGCCTTCCTCGCGCCGGGTTTCGCGCATGGCTTTCGATGCGGCCAGCAGTTCGGCGTCCTGCGCCGTCTCCTCGCCCACCTCGACGAAGCCGGCCGGCAGCGCATGCCAGGCGCCTTCGGCATAGCGCCAGCAATGCGCCAGCTCGTGCGCCGCCATGGCCTCGATCAGGAGGTCCTGGTCCGCTTCCGGCACGCCGGCGAGCACGTTTTCCGCATCCGGGTTGCCGCGCATCGACAGCACCAGCTTGCAGCGGCCGTTGGCGAAGCCCATGGCCAGCGGCACGTCGCCGGCCTTGGCCTTGGGCTGGACGATGATGTCGACCGGCAGTTTTAGCTGCTGGGAATAGCTCAGCACCGGGGCCGCGGCGTGCAGCCAGCGCTTTTCCTGCGCGGTCAGCTCGGCGGCGTGGAGCGGGAGTGTGGCGGCCAGGGTGGCCGCGAAGGTGGCTGCCGACAGCAGGGGCTTGAACATGGTAATGCTCCCAGGATTGATGAAATGCCTATCGGCAATTCTAGCCCCGGATCAAGCCCTACTTTCAAGAAAATATTTGTGGATGTTCAAAACTGCAATAAAGCGGCAGTCGACGCCTAAGCGGGGATGCGCCATACAACAAGGGCTGCCGCGGCAGCCCTGATGCTCAGACCTCGACTTCTCCGGCTTCCCGTACCGGCGTGGGGCCGGAGGCGCCGGGGCGCCCCACCAGCGCGCGGATGTCGCGCGCGGCCGTTGCCGAACGCCGTGCCAGATCGCGCACCTCCGCGACCGCCAGGGCGCAGTCGCCCGGCTCGCCCGTCTTGGCGGCCTCGACCGCGGCATTCAGGGCCAGGATATGCGCCTGGAAAGCGATGCCGTCGATGACGCCGATGAGCTGGGGGGCTTTTCCCGCCCCCGGCGCGGGGGGTCCCCCCCCGGGGCCCCCGTGCGCCCGGGCCGGGCCGGACCCCCCGCGACCGGCGTACCAGGCGCTGAAGGCGGCGGCGCCGATCGCGATGACGCACAATTGCGCCATCCAGCCGGAGAAGCCGCCGGACGTGCGGCGCGCTTCCAGCGAGGCTTCGTCGTTAAGCTTTTCCTCGAGATCGATGAAGCGCTTGACGGTCGCCAGCCAGTCCACCAGCGCCGGCGCCGCCTGCTGCGACAGCAAGGTGCCGGCTTCAAGCGCCTCGCCGGCGGCGTGCAGTTCGATCACGCGGTTGATGAGGACCTTGGCGCGGTGTTCCTGGACCTTGATGGCGGCCAGCGCTTCCTTCTCTTCCGGCTGGACATGCTTCAATTCCTTGAACAGCGTGTCGAGCGGCTCGGCCGAGCGGGCATAGCTGTCGTCGAGGAGCTTGATCAGGTTGATCGGGGCGGTGGCTGCGGCGGCGTCGGCCGAGAGGACGACGTCGCGCAGCGCCGTGGCGCGGTCGTGGACGCTGACGCGCAGCTCGGCCGCGTAGCGCAGCTTGATCTTGTTGTCCTCGATGCGGTCGAGGTCCTTCCTGACTTCGCCCATGCGCATCATCGCGAGGGCGCTCAGGAAGATCATCAATAGGAAGACCAGGCCGTAGCTGAGTCTCAGCCGGGCGCCAATGGCCGGTGTCGTGGGAATCATGGGTAAGCTATGCGGCTGAGGCTAGGGGAAGCGCTCGCCGATTTCCGAAAAGCAACGGAAACCAATATAGCATGGCTGTCGTTTCATTATTCGACAGCCCCGCCGCTTTTACCGACTTTAACGGTCCAAGCGTTGTAATGACGCCAATCGGCCTGCTGCTTGTGGACGCCGCGCCACAACGCGGCGCCCACATGGCAATGCGCGGTTTACTTTTTCGTCAAGCCCGCCGCGGTCACGAAGACCGGGCGGATATCGTTCGGCACCGACTTGAGCTTGTCGAGCGCCTTGCGCACTTCCGGACGGATGACGACGTACTTGTCCATCATCTCGCGGGCCGCCGCATAGTCGCCGGTGGCTTCGATGGTCAGGAAGTCGCGGTCCAGGTCCGCCACCGCGCCCTTGATCTTCTTGAAGTCGACCGAGAAGCTGCCGTCCGGGTGGGCGACGAAGGCGCCCTTGTCGAGCAGGTAGTTCATCTGGATCGCCATGCCGCGCGCGTGCGAGGAAGTGAGGCCGAAGTGCAGGGTGCGGAAGGCGGATGCCAGGAAGGTGTTGTACAGCTTGCGCTCGGCGGCCTCGCCCTGCCCCAGCGTGTCCTTCAGCAGGCCCTTGTCCATCATGTAGCCCAGCGCCCACAGGCCGGTGATGTCGGCCTTGGCTTCCTCGATGGTCGAGTAGGTGTCCTTCAGGTCCTGGCGCGGGGTCGACTCCTTGCCGTCCTTTTTGGTGTGGTGCGGTCCCAGTCCGTGCATGATCTCGTGCGCCAGGATATGGGTGAAGAAGGAGTCGAAGTCCAGGTCCTTCTGGTCCTGCGGGCGCAGCACCTGCTTGCTGATCGGGGTCAGGGTGGACTTGAACTTGGCCTGCTGGACGTTCTTGAGCATCACGCGCTTGGAGCCGCGCTCGCGGATCACGCGCTCGTCGTTGGGCAGGTTATAGGCGGCGGTCTGCACGCCCATGTTGCCGTCGCCCGCGCCATAGACCTCGTTCACCACCACCATCGGGGCGATCGCGCCCACCTTCGGGTTGCGGTACTGCTTGGCCAGCGGCAGATTGTCCTCCAGCTCCTGCAGGTGCTTGCCGAAGAAGTTCAGCTTGGCCGTCTCCTGCGGGTCGCGGATGCTGACATAGGCTTCGAAGGCGGCCTTGTAGCCGAACAGCTCGTCGTTATAGGTCTCGTAAGGCCCGATGGTGACGTCGACCGGCGAGTCCAGGTCCATCCAGGCGAAGTCCGAGGCCAGGTAGTCGTTCGACAGGAAGGCGTCGGCGCGCAGGCTCAGGAATTTCCTGAGCGAGGCGTTGTCGGTGGCGGCGGCCGCTTCGCGCAGCAGCTTGGCCAGCTGTTCCAGCTCGGGACGGTATTCGTCCGAATACTTCACGGTGCGGAACTTGCCGTCCCCTTGGTCCCCCTTGGCGCGGATCACGGTGAAGAACCACTGGGCCTGCTGCTTGTCCTCGGCGTTCAAGCCATTCATCCAGCTTTCGAGGGCGGCCTTGGTCGCGCCTTCCGGATAGAAGTTCGCGCCTTCCGGCTTCTTGGCCGGGATCTTGATGCCGGCGTACTCGGCGGGCATGAAGGACTGGTTGTTGTCGAGGCCCGACCATGGGCCCTTGTTGAGCCAGAAGGCCTCCAGGCGCGCACGGCCCAGCGGCGTGGTGTCCTTGCGCAGCGCGGCATGCAGGGCCTCGTTGCCGGCCCAGCGCTGGCGCAACTGGAGGGTGTCGACGATCCTGGCGGCCTCGATCAGCT
The DNA here is from genome assembly GCA_966210615.1 of uncultured Massilia sp. GTDB lineage: Bacteria > Pseudomonadota > Gammaproteobacteria > Burkholderiales > Burkholderiaceae_D > Telluria. The sequence continues at coordinate 997 of CBIHLT010000255.1, read as the reverse complement.
TGGCGATCGCGACGCGGTCGCCCTTGGACAGCTTGGCGACGTCGGCGCGCAGTTCGGCCGGGGCGAAGCGCTTGGTCATGGCCTGCAGCTGTTCCGCGGTGGCCGGGCCGGCGGCCTGTTGGGCCTGGGCGTTGAAAGCAGCGCCGATCGCTGCGGCGAGCACGAGTGGTGCGAGGAGATTCTTCATGGTCTCTTATGCTTGTGTTGGCAACCGGACCATTGTAAACCGCAAGAGATGGGCGGGGAGAGATTATCGGGTATGCATGTGTTCAAGGAACGCGTGGACGGCAGGTCCGTCCACGCGTACGGCGCTCAGCGCACCGTTGCGAGGGCCGGGCCCTGCTCCCAGCCGCCGCCGATGGCGCGCGCCACGGCCACCGTGGCCAGCAGGCGCTGGGTGCGGATCTGCGCCGCCGCCCGGTCCGCCGCCAGCGCGCTGCGCTGGGCGTCGGTCACGTCCAGGTAGGTCGACACGCCGCGCTCGTAGCGCGCCTGCGCCACCAGCAGCGCGCGGGCGGACGCCTGCTGCGACTGGGCCTGCACCTCGCCCTGCTTCTGGCGCTGCTCCAGGTCCGACAGCGCATCCTCGACTTCGCGCAGCGCCGTCAACAGCTTGCCCTGGTGATTGGCCACCGCTTCCTCGTAGCGCGCCTTGGACAGCGCCAGGTTGGAGCGGTTGCGGCCGGCGTCGAAGATCGGCAGCGACAAGGCCAGCGGACCGGCCGAGAACTGGCGCGCGCCGCCGCTGGCCAGGTCGCGCAGGTGCTCGGAGGCGAAGCCGAAGTTACCGGTCAGCGACAGCGAAGGATAGAAGGCGCCTTCCGCCACGCCCACCTGGGCATTGGCGGCGCGCAGCTGGGCCACGCTGGCCGCCAGGTCGGGGCGCTGGCCCACCAGGCTGGCCGGCAGGCCGACCGGGATACTCGGCGGCTGCGGCAGCGCGCTGGCCGACGCGCCCAGGAGCGGCGAGCTCGGCGAGGCGCCGACCAGGGTGGCC
>CBIHLT010000254.1:0-6266 GCA_966210615.1 uncultured Massilia sp. | reverse complement strand
TCGTTAGACCTCAGCAGCCAAGGAAGATTCAACACTCAACGGTGACAGCGCCAAAGAATTAGGTCCCCGCCTTCGCGGGGATGACGGTGCATATGCTGGTGGCCCAGGACTAACGCGGCATGGAATCCGAGCGGAAACCCAGTTCGATAATGCGATCAAACGCCTCGCACGCCCCCGCACACGCGTCGGCGATCTCCTCCTGCGTCCTCACCCCGGCCCTGAGCGCCAGCATGAATGCCCGCCACCTTGCCCCCGGCCCGCCCGCCTCGCCGCGCAGGTAGCGCAGCGGATGCGGCGCCAGCCGCTCGGCCAGGCGTCCGTACAGCACCGTCCCGCCCAGCTGCGAGCCCTCGATGACATAGCACACGCCCCAGCGGTAGGCCGCGCTCGCCTCCTCCGGCCAGCCGTGCTCCACGGCAGGCAGGCGCGCCGCCGGCATCCCCGGCTCGGCCAGGTCGCGCTCGATCAGGCCAAGCCGTTCCACCCGCGCCAGCGCCGCCTGCGGCCCGTCCCGGTAATCGGCCAGCCAGCCCTCCAGCGGCCCCAGCCAGTCGCGCACCATGCGCAGGTGGAGCGCGTACTCCTCGAGCCCGGCCTGCTCGCCCGACAAGGGCAAGCCGCTGTCCAGCCGCTCATGGCGCGAGGCCGTGGCGCTGCGCAGCGCGGCCAGGACGTCGGGCGCGCCGGCGCTCGTGTTGAATTGGTTCATGCAGGCTCAGTCCGCGTGGGGTTCGGGGTACTCGACCGACAAGATCTCGAGCTCGTCCACGCCCTGCGGCGTGTGCAGCTGCACCACGTCGCCCTCGCGCGCCTTGGTCAGGGCGCGCGCCACCGGCGACACCCAGCTGATCTTGCCCTTCAGCGGATCCAGCTCGTCGATGCCGACGATGGTGACGGCATGCTCTTCGCCCGCCTTGTTGAGATAGGTGACCGTGGCCCCGAAGTAGATTTGGTCATTGCCATAATGAACGCTTGGATCGACCGGGAAGGCCGAATCCATGCGCTTGGTGAGAAAGCGGATGCGGCGGTCGATCTCGCGCAGGCGGCGCTTGCCGTAGATATAGTCGCCGTTTTCCGAGCGGTCGCCATTCGAGGCCGCCCAGTGCACGATCCGCACGACCTCGGGACGGTCGACGTCGATAAGCTGCAGCAGCTCATCCTTGATGCGCTGGTAGCCGGCGGGCGTGATGTAGTTCTTGGCGCCCGCAGGGATCGCCTGCGCCAGCGCCAGGGCCTCGTCATCGTCGTCGTTGTCGGACTCTTTTACAAATGCCTTGTTCATATGCCCTATTGTAGCGGCACCGGCCGCGGGACGCCCTCCGGATGACGTATCATGCAGCTCATGAGACGAGCGCCCCCCTCCCGCAGCCGCTTGCTCGCGCCCCTGGCCCAGCTGGCGGCGCTGATCCTGCTCGCCGAAGCCTGGACCTGGCAGGTCGGCGGCCGCTTCGCCGCCGCCATCGCCACCTGGCCGCCGCTGCGCTGGCTGGAAGCGCGCATCCGCACCCTGCCGCCCTGGGCCGCGCTGAGCGCTTTCGTGCTGCCCGGCCTGCTGTTGCTGCCCGTTAAGCTACTGGCCCTGCTCGCCATCGCCCATGGGCACGCCGTGGCAGGCATCACCGGCTTTATCGCCGCCAAGCTCGGCGGCGCGGCCGTCGTGGCGCGCATCTACATCCTGACCCTGCCCACCCTCCTGAGCGTAGGCTGGTTCGCGCGCTGCCATGGCGGCTTCCTGCGCCTCAGGGACCGCCTGCTGGCCGCACTGCGCGCCAGCCATTTCTACCGCCAGGTGCGACGCCTGATGAATGCCTGGCGCTATGGCGCCCGCCGCCTGCTGCGCCGCCTGCGCCGCGATGGACGCGCGGCGCCGGGCAAAGCCGGCCACCTGGTGCGCGTGCTGCGCCGCTTCAGCGCACGATCGAGAGCAAATTCGCGCAGCCGGCGCCAGAAGAAACCCGAAACCGAATCCCCATGAGCCCCAATCCCTCCCTCGCCGCCGAGATGCAATCGGCCACGTCCGAGATCTATCTGTTCGACGCCGTCACGCTGGAAGTGGTCGACGCCAACCAGGCCGCCCGCCTGCAACTGGGCTACGACAACGCCAGCCTGTGCAAGATGACCGCTTTCCAGCTTGCCCCCTCGCTCGACTGCGGCGCCGTCGGCGAGCTGCTGCAGGGCTTGAGCGAGGACGTCGGCGCCCAGGTGGCGCTGCGTACCCGGCTGCGGCGCGCGGACGGCAGCAGCTATCCGGTCAAGCTGTGCTTCCTGCGCATCGTGCGCGACGGCCAGCGCCTGCTGCTGGCCATCGGCGAAGACCTGTCGCTGGAACAGGCCGCGACCCTGGCGCTGGAGCAGTACCAGGCGCGCTTCAACGCCATCGTCAACCACACGCCGGGCCTGGTCTACCAGTTCGTGCTGCACCCGGACGGGCGCAGCGACTTTCCCTACCTGAGCGACGGCTGCCAGGCCCTGCTCGGGCTGGCCGTGCTGGACCTGCAGCACGACGCCACCCTGTTCGAGCGCCTGATCCTGCCCGAGGACCGCAAGGGCTACCAGGAAGCCATGCAGGCGTCGCGCAGCGCGCTGTCGGCCTGGAACTGGGAGGGCCGGATCTGGATCGATGCCTGGAAGGACGTCAAGTGGATCAACCTGCGCGCCACCCCGCACGCGCTGCCCGACGGCGCGGTACAGTGGGACGGCATCATGACCAACATCACCGCCAGCCGCGAGGAACAGGAAGAGGTGCGCCGCTCGCGCGCCCGTCTGGCCGAGCTGACCGCCCACATCGAGCAGGTCAAGGAACAGGAGCGCACCCGCATCGCGCGCGAGATCCACGACGACCTGGGCGGCAACCTGACCGCCATCAAGATGGCGCTGGCGATGCTGGCGGCGCGCCTGCCGGATGACCAGCCCGCCCTGGCCGACAAGGCGGCCTATGTCGACGACCTGGTCGACCGCACCATCGAAGCCGTGCACCGCATCTCGCTCGACCTGCGCCCCACCACCCTCGACCTGGGACTGGTCGCGGCGCTGGAATGGCAGGCGCGCGAATTCGAGAAGCAGATGGGCATCGCCGTCGTCATGCGCTGCCCCGACAAGGAGATCGAGCTCGACCCCGACCACGCCGCCGCCCTGTTCCGCATCTTCCAGGAAGCCCTGACCAATATCGCCAAGCACGCGGGCGCCACCCGGGTCACGGTGGCGCTGCGGCGCCAGCGCCAGCACCTGAGCTTGAGCATCTGCGACAACGGGCGCGGCATCCAGCCCGCCGACCGCCTCAAGCCCGGGTCCTTCGGCCTGCGCGGCATGAGCGAGCGCGCGCGCGCGCTCGGCGGCACGCTGGCCTTGTCGGCAGCGCCCGGAGGTGGCACGATGGTGACCATCAAGATCAGGCTGGCGCAAGCACCCGCCGCGCGGACCGCCCACACCAGCAAGGCACCACTAGAAGAATGACCGACAAAGCAACTATCCGAGTTTTCATTGCCGATGACCATGCCATTGTCCGCGAAGGACTCAAGCAGATCCTGGCCGAGCAGCGCGACATCATCGTCGCCGGCGAAGCCGAGAACGGCATCGATGCCACCAAGCTGATCGGCAAAGCGCGCTGCCATGTGATGCTCCTCGACATTTCCCTGCCTGACCGCAACGGTATCGACGTCCTCAAGCAGGTCAAGAAGGACCGTCCCGAGCTGGCGGTGCTGATGCTGTCCATGCACCGCGAGGACCAGTACGCGATCCGCGCCCTCAAGGCCGGCGCGTCCGGCTACCTGACCAAGCAGAGCGCGCCCAAGGAACTGGTGACGGCGATCCGCCAGGTGGCGTCCGGCCAGAAATACGTCAGCGCCGCCCTGGCCCAGACCCTGGCCAGCCAGATCGGCGAGGACCACGAGGCGGCGGTGCACGAGACCCTGTCCGACCGCGAATACCAGACCCTGACCATGATCGCTTCCGGCATGACGGTCAGCGAGATCGCCAAGGAATTGTCGCTGTCGGTCAAGACGATCAGCGAATACCGCGCGCGCCTGCTGGTCAAGATGAAGCTCAAGACCAGCGCGGAGCTGACCACCTACGCCATCCGTAACGGCCTGGTGGATTGAAAATACGACACTTTGTTACCGTTTATTTATTGATGGTAAGCAAAAAAGATGCTTATCATGTCGGGATTAGTGCCCGCGTCTTTACATCATGTCGAACCTGCCGTCCCCTCCCGCCGCACCCGCTTCCCTGAATCCCGCAGACATTGCCCGAGAAGCCTTCCGCCGCCTGGCGACGCGCCGCATCGCGCCGACGCCGGATGCCTACCGCGCGATCTATGACGAAATCGCGGGGATTCCGCCTGCCCCGCCCGCGCCGGCGCCGGACAGCGGCGCGGCCGAGGTGCTGGCCGGCTTCGCGCGCCGCCTGGCCGACACGCCGGGCGAAGTGTCCGAATACGGCCGCCGCATGCTGCGCGCAGTCAAGGCCGGCGAATGGAACGCGGCGACGCAGGCGCTGGGGCAGGTGTTCGAGCGCCACCTGCGCCGCAACACCCCGATCACCTCCATCGGCGCCGAAGAGCCGGACACGCGGCGGCTGCGCGAGATGCTGGCGCGCACCCTGTCCTTCGCGGTGGCTTCGCTCCTGAACGGCAGCCCGGACCTGGTGAAGGAAGCGGAAAGCCTGGGCGGCGCGGTCAAGACCGCGACCGGCGAAACCGAGCTGCAGGACCTTGCCTCGCGCCTGAAGCAGCTGTGCTTCCAGATCGAACTGCGCGGCGGCGACAAGGCCGAAGAGCAGGAACTGCTGCTGCGCCTGTTTAAACTGCTGCTCGACAACGTCAGCGAGCTGCTCGACGACGACAACTGGATGCGTGGCCAGATCGCCGCCGTCCAGGACCTGATCGCCGGGCCGCTGGACGCGCGGGCACTGGAAGAGACCACCCGCAGCCTGAAGGACGTGATCGTCCGGCAAGGCCACCTGAAGCACAGCATTGCCGACGTCAAGTCGACCATGAAGAACATGATGATGACCTTCATCGACCGCCTGGGTACGGCGGCGGCGGCGAGCGGCGACTACCACGCCAAGCTGGGCGGCTTCTCGGAACGCATCGGGCGCGCCGGCGACATCAAGGAACTCAATGCCGTGCTGGAGGAAGTCCTGCGCGAGACGCGCCAGGCCCAGGATGAAGCCCTGGCCGCGCGCGACCGCATGCTGGCCGCCCACCGCGAGGTGCAGGATGCCGAACAGCGCATCCGCGCGCTGGAAGCGGAACTCCAGCACATGAGCGAGCTGGTGCGCGAAGACCAGCTGACCGGCAGCCTCAACCGCCGCGGCCTGGACGACGTGTTCGAGCGCGAAAGCGCGCGCGCCGACCGGCGCAACATGCCCTTGTGCGTGGCCCTGCTCGACCTCGACAATTTCAAGCGCCTGAACGACACCTACGGCCACCTGGCCGGCGATGCCGCCCTCAAGCACCTGGTCAAGGTGGTGCGCGACACCCTGCGCTCGATGGACGTGATCGCGCGCTTCGGCGGCGAGGAATTCCTGATCCTGCTGCCCGAGACCACGGTCGAGGCGGCCGCGGCGGCCATGGTGAGGGTGCAGCGCGAGCTGACCCGGCATTTCTTCCTGCACGAAAACGAGAAGATGCTGATCACCTTCTCCTGCGGCGTGGCGCTGCGCCTGCCGAACGAAGACCAGTTGTCGGTCATGGCGCGCGCCGACAAGGCCATGTACCAGGCCAAGCACAGCGGCAAGAACCGCGTGGTGGTGGCCAACACCCCCTGAGCCGGACATTGCCGGCTTGTCAATCTGCTACGCCGCTGCCTGTCAACCGGGGAGCGGCGTTGCTCTTTTGACAGGTAAATCGAGAGAACGCCATGGATCGCTCGTCCTACACAAAAAAATTTCCACAAAAAAATAATTTTTTTTGCCCTAAAGTACGGATTTTTGCCGCCGACAAGAGGCGCCCCCATGGGGCCTCGCCCGTACATTCCGAAAAAAATCTGCGTTTTTACCCCTCAAGTTTTTCCCCAGAATAACGTTACCTGCATCAACAGCGGTTTGATCGTCACAAGAACAGCGTGGCGGACCAAAGTGAACAGGGCACAGCGGCCCACCCTGAAAGACATTAGTCTGGAGAAATACCATGGCATCCGTAATCAATACCAACGTTGCATCCCTGAACTCGCAGCGTAACCTGTCCACCTCGCAAGCTTCCCTGAACACCTCGATCCAGCGCCTGTCGTCGGGCCTGCGCATCAACAGCGCCAAGGACGACGCTGCCG
>CBIHLT010000253.1:0-6275 GCA_966210615.1 uncultured Massilia sp. | reverse complement strand
GCTGGACGATATGGCGCGGGGCCTGCAGGAACAGCGTCCACATCATCATCATCTGCACGTATTCGAGCTCGATCGCATCCGGCTTGGACAGGCGCATCGCGCCCTGGACCCAGGAACTGCCGAGGTGCAGGAAGCGCACGCCCTCGAATTCGTCGATGGTGGCGGGTGGGTGGCCGGGCTGGGAGAAGCGGGGATCGACGGGTTGCAGGTACTTGGGCATGGTTAGGGGATCTTACCAGACCAACATTCAAGCAGCAGTCGAGCCGCCGCGAAGCGATTCACGGCGTGCCGTTGGCGCAATGCTCCGCAAACCCCGCATGCGCTGCAAGGCGGGCATACCAGGCATCCACCTGCGGATAGCCCGGCCTTTCCATCGGCGTCATCAACCAGCGGTTCACCGACACGCCCAGCACGATGTCGGCCAGCGTGAAGCGCGCTCCCGCCACATACGCCCCGGTCTCCCCGAGCCGCGCATCGAGCAAGCCGACCAGCCGGTTCCAGCCCGCGACGCTGGCCGCCACCTGGGCCGGGTCCTGGTGTGCCGCACTGCCGCGCACCAGCGCCATGAAGGCATAGCGCCAGGCCGTGTTCAGCTCGGTCGCCTGCCAGTCCATCCACTGCTCGACGCCGGCGCGCGCCTGCGCCTCGAGCGGCAGCAGGGCTTCGCCGCCGTAGCGGTTCGCCAGGTAGCGGCAGATCGCATTCGATTCCCACAGCACGAACTCGCCGTCGACCAGCACCGGCACCATCCGGTTGGGATTGAGCGCCGCATGCTCTTCTCGCCATTCCTCGCGCCGGACTTCCAGTCCAAGGGCGGCGCAAGTCCACAGCACCTTGCGCACGTTGATCGATGTCGCTTTACCGATGACGGTCAGCATGGCTTGTTCTCCACAGGCGCCGGCAGGGCGGGAAGGATCAAGGTCACGGCCAGCCCGCCGCCCTCGCGGTTGGCCAGGGTGACGCGTCCGCCGTGCGCCTCGGCGATTTCGCGCGCCAGCGCCAGCCCCAGGCCGGTGCCGCTGCGCTTGGTCGAATAGAAGGGCACCAGGGCGTTGGTCAGCACGGCGTCGCTCATGCCGCTGCCGCGGTCGAGCACGTCGATGCGCAGCAGATCCTGCACGCGGCGCACCTGCAGCTCCACGTCTTCCGGCGCGGAACCCGATTCATGGGCGTTCTTCAGCAGATTGAGCAGGGCCTGCTCCATCTGGGCGGCGTCGATCCAGGCCGGCTCCGGCGGCAGCTCGCCGCCGAGGCGGAACGCCACCTGGTCGCTCAGGCGCGCCACCAGGGCCGGCCAGGGAATGGCTTCCAGGCGCGGCGTGGGCAGTTTGGCGAAGCGCGCGTAGCCCAGGATGAAACTCTCCAGGTGCCGGGTGCGCTCGCCAATGGTTTCCAGGATCTGCGGCAGGCGCTCGGGCTGCCCGCGCCGCACCAGTTCCGCACCCGAATGGGCGAGCGAGGCCAGCGGCGCCAGCGAATTGTTCAGCTCATGGCTGATCACGCGGATCACCTTCTTCCAGGTCTGCACTTCCTGGCGCCGCAGTTCCGTGGTCAGGTGGCGCAGCAGCAGGAGCTCGTGCCTGCGGCCGTTCAGGGTGAAGGCGCTGCGCGCCAGGTGGTAGACCTCTTCGTCCTCGCCTTCGCCGGCGGTGAACAGGCCGTCGCCGCCGCGCGCCACGGCCTCGCGCAGCGCCGGCGTGGCGCCGTCCAGGATGTCCTTGAGCTGGTGGCCTTCCAGCTTGCGCCCGCTGGAGAGCAGCTGGCGCGCCGCGACGTTGGCGTAGACGATGGTGCCGCGGCTGCCCGCCGAATCGGCCACCAGCAGCATCGCCACCGGCGTGTTCTGGACCATGGTGTCGAGCAGCAGCTCGCGCTGCACCAGGCCGAGGCGCTGCTCGCGCAGCACCTCGCCCAGCGCGTTGTGGGCGGCGATCAGGTCGGCCAGCTCGTCGTTGTGCTGCCAGTGCAGGCTGAAGGAGAAATCGCCGTCGCGGTAGCTGGTCACCGTGCCCTCCAGCGCGCGGAACAGCGACAGGATGGGCTGGATCTGCGAGCGGATGGTGATGATCGCGATCGGCACCACCGCCAGCAGGCAGGCCGAGAACACCAGCAGTGGGCTGTCGGGAAACAGGGTATCGAGGCCGATGGCGATCAGGATGCCCAGCGCCAGCAGGGTGCCGACCAGGGCCGACCAGCGCGTGACCAGCGAGAGCCGGAAGCCCTTGCGGCCCTGTCCCGAACTCATGCCGACCTGGCGATGCCCAGCCGCTCCATGCGGCGGTACAGCGCCTGGCGCGACAGGCCCAGTTCGGCGGCCGCCTGGGCCACCACGCCGCCCGCGCGCGCCAGCGCCTGGGCGATGGCCTCGCGGTCGGGTTCCGTATCGTTGGCGGCCGCCGGCGCGGGCGGCAGGCCGAGGTCGGCCACCATGATGACCTCGCCCTGCGCCAGCAAGCTGGCGCGCGCCATCACATTCTTGAGCTCGCGCACGTTGCCGGGCCAGGTGTGGGCCAGCAGCGCCGCCTCGGCGCTCGGATGCAGGCGCTTGCCGCGCGGGAGGAAGGACATCGCCAGCGGCAGGATGTCGCCCGGGCGCGCGGCCAGCGGCGGCAGGCGCAGCTCGATCACGTTCAGGCGGTAGAACAGGTCTTCGCGGAAGCTCCCGGCGCGGATCATGGCGCCCAGGTCTGCGTTGGTGGCGCTGATCACGCGCACCTTCACCTGGCGCTCGCGGTTGGAACCCAGGCGCTCGAAGCGGCCGGTCTCCAGCACGCGCAGCAGTTTCATCTGGCCGGCCAGCGGCAGGTTGCCGATCTCGTCGAGGAACAGGGTGCCGCCGTCGGCCGCCTCGAACTTGCCTTCGCGCGCCTTCGAAGCGCCGGTATAGGCACCGGCGTCGGCGCCGAACAGCTCGGCCTCGATCAGCTCGGAGGGCAGGGCGCCGCAGTTGAGCACCACGAAGGGACCGCCGGCCACCTGCGAATTGGCCTGGATGATCTCGGCAATGCGCTCCTTGCCGGTGCCGTTCGGGCCGGTGATCAACACCGGCACGTCGGCGCGCGCCACCTGGCAGGCCAGGTGCAGCACGCGCTCGGTCGCCGGGTCTTGCCACACCAGGCCGCGCAGGTCGAAGTTCTGTTCCAGTTCGCGCTTGGCACGGCGCTCGCGCTGCAGGCGCGTGGTGAGGGCGCGGTTGGCCTGGCCCAGCTCGATCAGGTTGGTGACGGTGGCCAGCAGGCGCTCGTCGTTCCAGGGCTTGGACAGGTAGTCGGCCGCCCCGGCCTTGACCAGGTCGACCGCCGCGTCCAGGTGGGTCCAGGCGGTCAGCAGGATCACCGGCAGGTCCGGGTGGCGCTGGCGGATTTCGCGGAACAGGGCCACGCCTTCCTCGCCCGAGGTGGTGTCGGCGGTGAAGTTCATGTCCTGGATCACCAGGTCCACCGGCTGGCGGGCCAGCACCGCCAGCCCTTCCTCGGGTGAAGCCGCGCGCAGCGCCGCGATGTCGTGCAGCGAGAACAGCACTTCGAGCGCGATCGCGACGGCGGCGTTGTCGTCAATGATGAGAACTGTAGGCATGTCCGCTAGCATAGCATTGACGACCGCGGATCAGGCACGGGAGTTAAGCACTACGAGTCGCCATCGCCGGCGAGATGCTGGCCGCGCGCCAGGCCGGGCCATACGCCGCCAGGATGCCGAGCGCCCAGAACACGATCGCGCCGCCCACCAGGTAGGGAATCGGCAGGCGCGCCATCTCCAGCTTGCTCACCAGGAGGTGGTTCAGGCCGATCCCGAACAGCACGCCGCCGAACACGCCGGTGCTGGTGATCATGAAGTTCTCCATGATGAAGTAGCGCAGGATGTCGATCTTGCGCGCACCCAGGGCGCGGCGCACGCCGATCTGCTTGCGGCGCTGGGTGACCCACAGGCTGGCCATGCCGACGATGCCCGAGCAGGTGATCAGGAGCAGCAGCACGCTCACCGTGATCAGCATCCACGACAGCGCCTTGTCGGCGCGGTAGCGGTTCTTGCGGTCTTCCTCGACCGTCTTGGTCTCCAGGATCATCGGCGTGGCCGAGGATTTGCGCAGCGCTTCCTCGGCGTACTTGATCACGCGGTCGCGCTGGCCCGGCTCGGTGCGCACCGCGTACAGTGCGCCCGGGTTGCCGTACAGGCGGGCCGGGATGTGCACCGCGAAGTCGCCGCGCTCGCCCACCTCGGCGTGGGCCGACTGCAGGCGCTCGACCACGCCGACGATCTGCGTTCCCTGCGAACCTTCGCCGGTGCCGAAGAACATGGTCTTGCCGACCGCCGACTGGCCCGGCCACAGCTTGTCGGCCAGGGCCTTGGAGATGATCAGGTGCTTGGGCACTTCGCGCTGCTGGTTTTCGTTGATCTCGACGTACTCGCTGGGCAGGAAGTCGCGGCCGTCGACGATCTTCAGGCCGAAGGCCTTGACCAGCGAATCGCCGGACACGTATTGCGAGGCGATCGCGCTTTCGCGCTCCTGGCGCTGGTCCAGGGCCACGCTGCTGTTGCTGCCGCTGCGCGACAGCGGCATCTGGGTCACGTTGGCGACCGCTGCCACGCCGGGCACGGCGCGCAGCACGTCGGCCTCGCGCTTCATGGTGGCCAGCTGCTGCTCGGGACCGTCGCTGTTGAGGTTGCGGACCGTGAAGTAGAAGGTCGAGGCTTCGTCGGACAGGCCGGACGGGCGCGCGGCCGTCTCGCGCCGCTCGTTCACGATGTGCAGGGAGTTGGCCAGGATGCCCAGGCTCAGCGCCACCTGCAGCGCGACCAGGATCGGGCCGGTTTTGTTCCGCAGCATGGCGGACAGGATGGGACGGATTTCCATGATGGTCTCTTTCTGGGGCTTATTGCGATTTGAGCTGGATCGCCGGCGTCACCTGGCAGGCGCGCCAGGTCGGCAGCAGGCCTGCGAGGATGGCGGCGGTGACCGACATGATGAAGGTCAGGATCAGCATCTGCCAGTCGAGGCGGGCGATCATCGCCATGCCCCTGCTCTGCATGCCGATCAGGCCGAGGGCGCCGAAGGCCAGCACCAGGCCCAATACGCCGCCGACCAGGCCGATCACGCTGGACTCGACCAGGAACTGGCGGAAGATGTCGCCGCGCGAGGCGCCCAGGGCGCGCCGGATGCCGACTTCGGCAGCGCGCACCGAGAACTTCGCCAGCAGCAGGCCGATGGTGTTCACCAAACACAGGATCAGGAAGCCGAAGGCCAGCCAGGCCGACAGCTTGTTGTCCTTGCCGACCACCTTGAGCTGCTCCATCCATTCCATCACGTTGTACAGCTTGTTCGGCGCATTGCGCTTCAGGCGGCCCAGCTTGCGCTGCTCGTTGGCGTAGCCGTCCAGCCAGTTCTGCAGGTCGGCGCGGTCGCTGGCGGCGCGGGTCTCGAACCAGAACTGGATCCAGGTGCATTCCGAGAGCAGCAGGTTGGCCCAGCCCGGGTCGCGGTTGGCGCTGCAGTTCATGCTGCCGCTGTGGCCGATTTCATGGCGGATCGCGGTGGAGAAGGGAATGAAGAAATCTTCGCCGGTGCCGAAGCGGCTGCCGCCGATCAGCTTGTAGTAGCGCGGCACCGGCGCCCACTTGTCGATCACGCCGACCACGGTGAACGGGTGGCCCAGCATGCGCAGCTGCTTGCCCACCGGGCTGGCCTCGCCGAACAGCTTCTCGGCGGTGGCGCGGCCCAGCACCACGACGTCGGCGCCGCGCGTGTCGTCGCCCTCGGTCCAGGCCTGGCCGTGCAGGAAGGGCACGTTGAACATGGCGAAGAAATCGCGCGTCGGCGCCATGCCGTTGGCGGTGAAGGCCGGGATGTCGCTGCGCGGCGGCTCGATCGGCACCTCGACGCCGTACATGGCGGTGCGGCGCTCGCCCTGGCCGCTCTTGAGCAGGTTCATGGTGTCCGGGTAGCTGAGCTGGTCGTCGTTGGGGCCGTCGCTCGGCACCCAGCCTTCGACCGGGCCGTTGTCCACGTGCGGCACGAACAGGCGGCCGCTCTTTTCGGGAATCGGGTCGCCCGACATCATGTGCAGGACGGTGAGCGTGGAGACGCTGGCGGCCACGCCGACCGCCAGGGTCAGCACCATCAGCGCCGTCAGGGCAGGGTTGCGGCGCAGGCTGCGCAGGCCGAGCTTGAAGTAGTAAGCGAACATGGCCGTTCCTTATGCGTTGGCTGCGCTGGCGGCCTTGGTGTCGACCAGGGTCGGGCCCTTGCGCACCAGGTCCGAGACCTGGCCGTCGATGAT
>CBIHLT010000252.1:0-6341 GCA_966210615.1 uncultured Massilia sp. | reverse complement strand
CGTGAAGGACGCGGCGATGCTGGACCAGGTCAAGGCTGGCGACAAGGTCCGCTTCGCGGCCGAGCGCATCAACGGCGCCCTCACGGTCGTCCAGCTCCAGCCGGTCAAGTAAGCAAAAAAAACACGCAAGGAGCCCAGCTCCTTGCGTGCAAACGGCTTCAGATCTTGAAGTCGTCGTAGGCGATGTTCGCCTCGTCCACACCCAGCGCGCGCAGCATGGCGCGCGTAGCCGCCAGCATCGCCGGCGGGCCGCACACGTAGAACTCGAGCGAGCGCGGGTCGGGATAGCTGCGCATCAGCCAGTCCCGCACCGCCTCGTGTACCAGCCCGTGCCGCGCACCGGGCTGCTCCCCTTCCTCGGACAGCACCAGGTTCCAGCCGAAGTTCGCGTGCTTCGCCGCGAATCCGCGCATCTCGTCCACATACGGCGCGTCGCGCAGGCTGCGCGCGCCGTACCACAAGTGCAGGGGCTCGCGCGCCCCCTTGGCCAGCAGCGCATGGATCATGGCGCGCAGCGGCGCCATGCCGGCCCCGCCGCCGATGAACACCTTTTCGCGCGTGCCGGGCTTGAGCGCGAAGTCACCGAACGGACCGCTGAAGCGCACCTCGTCGCCGGCCTTGAGCGTGTACATGTAGCCCGATCCCCTGCCCGGCCGCGTGCCGGGAATGAAGCGCACCAGGAAGGTCAGCTGCCACCCTGCGCGCTCGACCGGCACCGAGACCGAGTAGGAGCGCCGCACCGGCGCCGGGTTGGCGAGCGTCACGGGTCCCCCGGCGGCCTGCCAGTCGGCGTGATGGTCGTCGGGGATCTCGATGTGGCTGGCGTCGCGTTCGTAAGCCGGCACGTGCAGCTGGACGTAGGAACCCGGGCGGCACTCGAGCAGCGCCTTGGGACGGATCGTGATCTCTCGCAGGAAAGGCGTCAGCGCGCGCACGCCGGTGACAACGCCGCTGCGTTCCAGCGCCAGCGCCACCGCGTCGCCGACGTCGATGCCGAGGCTGCGCTCCACCTTCAGGTTGCAGGCCAGGCGGTAGCCGGCCTCGAGCTTCTTGCGCGGCAGCAGCGCGCGGTCGGCGCCGGTCGGCTCCGGCGCCCTGCCCGTGCAGCGCACTTCGCACAGGCCGCAGCTCTGGCCGCCGCCGCAGTTGGACGGCAGCTGCAGTCCGGCGCGCGCCAGCGCAAGGAACACCGTGTCGCCCCGGGCCGCCTCGATCGTGCGCAGGCTCTTGCCCTTCTTGTCCACCAGCTGGACCAGGCAGTCGCCGCGCCAGCGGCGCGGGACGAAGTCCGCCAGGCGGAAGCTGGTCAGGAGCAGCCAGACCCCGGTCAGCGCCATCCACAAGCCGCCGATGGCGCTCGACACCAGCAGCGGGTTGTTGAAGTTGCTGCGCTCGCTGTAGTCCATAATGTGCAGCATCCAGAAGATGTCGAACAGGCGCCAGGTGCTGTTCCTGTGCTCCAGGACCGCGCCCGACACCGCCGACACGTAGACCGAGGTCTCGTCGGCGTCGCCGAAGTCCACCCGCCACACGGGTTCCTTGTGGGCGCGCGACTCCAGCGACCAGTCCAGCAGGCGCGGCGCGGCAGCCACGCCGGGGCCCGAGTACGAGGCGCGCGCCAGTTGCGCGGCGAGCGGCGCATCGATGGCCAGCGGGGTGCCGTCCTGCGCGCTCACCAACCAGCTGCGCTTGTCGTTCTGCAGGCGGTACACCGGGCGGTCCAGCAGCCAGCCGGAGGAGATCGCCATGACGTTCTCCTTCGCCGCGGCCAGCACCGCATCCGCCTCGAGCACGCCGGCCGGCCAGGCGCCGGGAGTAGCTGGCCTGGTCCGCCATTCCTGGCCGCGCACCTTGTCCGCATCGAGCAGGCTCATGACCACGCCGCTCGACATCCACAGCAGGAACTGGATCGCCAGGACCAGACCCACCCATTTGTGCAAACGTCGCATCCAGTGGCTCATGCCGGCTTCCTCCGCTTGACACTGTAGAACAGCAGCCAGGCCCCGCTCAGGGCGAAGGCCAGGCCGGTAAGCGCGGCCACGCGCAGCAGCGTGTTGTTCACGTTCTCGCGCTCCTCGTAGTCCATGATGTGGAACATCCACAGGAAGTCGAACCAGCGCCAGAGTTCATGGCGGCGCGCCACCAGTTCGCCGGTATAGGGCGAGAAGTACAGGGTCGACTTGCCCGGCTCCTCGTAGTGCACGGCCCACAGCGGCACCGGACGCGCGCCGATCTCGCCCGGCGCCTTGCCCACCCACTCGACCGCGCGGATGCTGCCCTCGCCCACGTAGGCGGCCTCGGCAAGCGTGACGATGGCCTCGCGCCCGAGAGGGCTGAGGCGGGCGCCGGTCGCGGCATCGATCAGGCTGGCCTGCTTGCCCTGCCGGATCTCGTAGACCTCCTTGCCCAGCAGGTGCTTCAGGCGCAGCGCGGTGATGCCGGGATAGGCTTCGTGCAAGTGCGCCTGCGCGAGGCGCTTGCCGTCCGGGACCAGGCGTTCGGTCGGCACATGGGCCAGGTGGTCGCCGTGGATGACGTCCAGCGGCACCACCACCATGTAAAGGCCGCTGATCATCCACAGCAGCGCCTGCACGCCGATGACAAGGCCGATCCATTTATGGGCGCGTCGCGCCCAGAAAGCTGCTTGCATGGTTCTCCACTCAGAAACGGTAAGCCAGGCGCAGGTGCCACCGGCGGCCCAGCAGATCGTAGGTCATGGTGTCGGTGTTCCCGTCGGTCCAGCTCTGGATGAAGGGAGGACGCTTGTCGAACAGGTTGTCGATGCCGAACGAGAGCGCGAGCGCCTTGCTGAGGGCGTACTTCACACTGGCGTTGTGGTACAGGATGCTCGGGGCGCGCGCGCCGATGTCTTCGGGAGCGGCGTTGATGTCGTCGGCCTTGCCGATGTGCTGGACCGTGTACGAACCCGACCACGGGCCGCGCGCCATGGTGAGCGAGGCGTTCGAGCGCCACTTGGCGTAGCTGCCGCGGCCGCCCGTGATCTTGCCGGCGTATTCGATCACCTCGCCGCCCGGGAAGGGAGCGACGTCGAAGCGGTTCAGGCGCGCCACGTCGGCGGTGAGCGACGAAGCCCAGCCGAACAGGCTGAAGTCGTAGATGGCGCCCAGGTCCAGGCCCGACACGCGCTGCCGGGCCGCGTTCTCCGGCTGCGAGGACAGGAAATCGATCTCGCCGGTCTGCGGGTCGCGCGTGAAGCTCGACGGGCTGCAGAAGATGTGGTCCAGGCCGGGCGAGTTGTAGCACACCGACAGCTTGGTCGAGCCCGGGACGGTCTCGATCGCGTTGTCGATCTCGATGTCGAAGTAGTCCAGGGTCAGGGTCAGGGCCTTGGACGGGGTCCAGACCGCGCCTAGGGTGAAGGTGTCCGCTTCTTCCGGCTTGAGCTTGGGGTTGCCGCCGCCGGTGGTCAGGATCGATGGGCCGAACTGGCGGAAGCCCGGCTGCAGGCCGGACGCCTGGCAGTTCTTGTAGACCGTCGAATTCGGGTCCAGCGTGTTCCAGTTGTTGCAGGGGTCGGTGGTGGTCAGGTTGCCCTCGGAGACGCCGCCGAACAGTTCCGGCACGTTGGGCACGCGGAAGGCGGTCGAGCGGTTGGCGCGCAGCTTCAGCGCCGGGATCACCTGCCAGTCCAGGCCCAGCTTGTAGGTGCCCTGGGAGCCGAACAGGTTGTAGTCCGAGTAGCGCCCCGCCGCGTTCAGGGTCAGCGACTGCACCAACGGCAGCTTCGCCAGCAGCGGCACCGACAGCTCGGCGAACACTTCGCGTGCGCTGTACTCGCCGGCGATCGGGTCCTGGGCGTTGGTGTTGGCCGCGCCCGATACGATCAGGCTGTCCGGATCGCGCCAGCCCTTCTCGCGCCGGTACTCGAAGCCCGAGGCGAAGCCGACCGGGCCCGCAGGCAGTGCGAACAGCTCGCCGCTGATGCTGGCGTTGAAGCTCTTCTGGTCGTTGCCGCCGTGGTCGCGGGTGGTGAAGTGGATGTACTCGAGCACGGCCGGGCTCAGGTTGCCGTAGCCGAGGTAGTTGCCGCACGGGGCGGCGCCGGGGCCGGCGCCGCAGGTGGCGGCGTTCAGGGTCGCGTCCACGCGGTCGAGGTTGATGATGTTGGTCATGCCGTCGACGCCGGTGTTGCGGCCCCAGTTGACGGAGGCCGACCAGTCCCATTTCTCCCCCAGCTCGCCCTTGAGGCCGGCGACCACGCGGAAGGTGTTGGTCTCCTGGAAGAAGTAGCGCGGGCCCACTTCGGCCACGCGGCGGCGCTCCAGGGTCAGGTCCTGGCCGGTGGGATTGGTCGGGTGGCCGGCGGCGATCCGGATCGGGCGGTAAACGCCGATGGCGCCCGGCGTGGCGAGCTGCTCCGACTTGCGGTTGGTGAACATGAGTTCCGTGAACAGGCCAAGCGACTCGCCCAGGCGGGTGTCGCCGAAGGCGCTCACGCCGATGCGCTTGATCGGGTTCACCGCATTCAGGAAGGGATTGCTGTTGTAGGCGTGCTTGGCGGCGCTGTAGGTCTCGAAGCCGCGCGGGTCGCCCGCCGGATCCTGGTTGAAGTTGACGCGCCGGCCGTCCGCCAGGCGCGCGCGGCCGCCGATGGTGGACGAGCTGCCCGAGCACACCAGTTCGCCGTCGGCCTCGGACAGCGCGCAAGGCGCGCGCGAGGCCAGATTGACCGCTTCGCTCTCGGAGTAATTCAGGGACGCCATCAGCGAACCGCGCTCGCTGCGCGTACCCCACACGAGGTCGGCCGATTTCTCGGCGCCGTCGCCGCGCTCGGTCTTGCCGTAGCGCACCGATGCCTCCAGCCCGTCGAAGGCCTTCTTGGTGATGATGTTGACCACGCCCGCCACCGCATCCGCGCCGTAGATCGCCGAGGCGCCATCCTTCAGCACCTCGATGCGTTCGATCATCGCCACCGGGATCATGTTCAGGTCGACCGAGCTGTTGGCGCCCGTGCCGCCCGATACCACGCGGCGGCCGTTGAGCAGCACCAGGGTGCGGTCGATGCCGAGGCCGCGCAGGTTGACCTGGGTGGTGCCGTAGCCGTTGCTGGTCCAGTAGGCGCTCGACTGGTTGCCGGCCGTGCCGGCAGAGGACGGCAGGCGCTGCAGCAGGGTCTCGACCGAGATGGCGCCCGAGCGCTGGATGGTCTCGGCGTCGATCACGGTCACCGGGCCGACACCGGAGAGCTGTTCCTGGCGCAGGTTGATCCGGCTGCCGGTGATCTGGACACGCTCCATGCCGGAGGAGCCGGCGGCAGGCTGCTGCGCATGCGCGCCCTGGGGCAGCAGCATGAACGCGAGCGCAGCGGTTGTTGGGATGTATTTGTAAGCCATTGACCCTCCAGTTATGGTTCGAAACGCAAGACAGACACCAAGGCGAGTACGTCGCGCTACAAGTTGTATATACAAAATGTGCTTTTTTAATCTAGACGATCTCGACTAGGAGTGCAATAAAATTTTAATATTTGCTAATTTTGCAAAATTTAATTTGCGCGCACGTGGAAATGCCGACGCTTATTCAGCGCCCTAGGGCGGATCGCGGGATAATAGGCAAGCGGACGCGCAGGTGCGAGCGCTCACGCGCCGCAATGCGGCGTTTCAGGCAGACCGGGGAGGTCGTTCGATGGGTGCGGGGATATGTCCGCTGAAGGAGGTGGCTGACAGGTGCAGGACACCGTGCGCGGCTTCTTCCACCGCGTTCGTGTTCAGCAAGGGAGGCGGTGCATAGGCGCCCAGGCAACAGGCACTGCAGCCGCCGCAGCCGGAACGGCCGTGGCCGCCGTCCTCGCAGACGCCCTCGTCCGCCGCGCTGCTGCCTTGGGCAGCGGCCTTGGACTTGGCGAGATGGGCATGCGCGTCATTGCTGGCAACTGCGGGAGCCGGATCGGCCTGGCGCGCAGTGCCGGGCTGCGCCGGATGCGCCATGCCGCATCCGGCCAGCACTACTCCCGCGATGCTTTGCATCGGGAGCGCGAGGGCCAGCAGGCACAACACACATAAACGTAGCCAATTGCACATGTCATCAAATGTAACACGTAAAACATTGATGGCGAACAAGCATTTTCGATTTTTTTCTGACGCCTGGCCGGGAGCCGGCAACGGCGGCCGGCTTTCGTCCCGGTATCGAACATGCCGGGACTGGGCATTGCGCTACCATTGCCTGCCACCGACCCAATACGGAGAAAAAGATGAACGGATCTGAAATGGCGAATGTGCAGTCGTGTATCGAAGCCTGCCAAGAGGCGCTGCGGGCATGCCAGGCCTGTGTGGCCGGCGATCTGCGTGACGGCTCCATCGACTGCATACCGGTCAACCTCGACT
>CBIHLT010000251.1:0-6377 GCA_966210615.1 uncultured Massilia sp. | reverse complement strand
GTTCTAAGCTCTGCGAGGACTTTCCATGAAACGCGCGCTGGTGCTGGTGGCTGTCCTGCTGGGTGGCTGTTCCATGTTCAAGAGCAAGGTGGAGCCGGCGCCGGTCGCTGCCGTGAAGCCGGTGGCGCCGCAGCTGGTCGACGCGAGCGGCGCGCCGATTCAGCGGGTGCCGTTCCGGACCGGGGTGTCGTCGGCGACGGTCGAGAAGCTGGCGCGCGCGCAAAGGTGCACGGGCGGGCAGGGGGCCGGGCTGGTGACGGAACCTGGGCCGGTTGAGGTCTACCGGATGCAGTGCGAGGATGGGAAGGTGTTCATGGCGCGGTGTGAGTTGCGCCAGTGCAGGAAGATGTGATTTGCTTGGGCGAGCGACTTCGGTAGCGTTGCTGGTTTGATAAAAACTTGGGTCCCCGCGAAGGCGGGGATCCAAGTTTCTTAACCTATTGTTAGCTCAGGTTTATGCAGCCGGCGGCACGTAGCCAACCGCCTGATCCGCGCCTTCACCAAAGAAATGCCGCTCCATCTGCGTCGCCAGGTACTTGCGCGCGCGGTCATCCGCCAGGTTCAGGCGATTCTCGTTGATCAGCATGGTCTGGTGCTTCAGCCATGCCTGCCAGGCTTCCTTCGAAACGGACTGGTAAATCTTCTTGCCCATTTCGCCAGGAACCGGCGGGAAATCCAGCCCTTCGGCTTCCTTGTTCAGTTTGATGCAGTGGACGGTGCGGGCCATCGTGTACTCCTGTTATCCGATACGGTGTAAAACCACCATTATAAAGACTTGATCAAGACCTGTGACCGGCGCTGCCAGTTATACATGTGCTGGCGGTCCTTCGGCAGGTCGTCGACGGTGGCCGGCACGAAGCCGCGCTTCTTGAACCAGTGCGAGGTGCGGGTGGTCAGCACGAACAGCTTGTTCAGGCCCGCCGCGCGGGCGCGGTTTTCCATGTGCTTGAGGATGCGCTCGCCGTCGCCCTGGGTCTGGGCGTCCGGGCTCACCGTCAGGCAGGCCATTTCGGCCATCTTCGATTCCGGGAACGGGTACAGCGCGGCGCAGCCGAAGATCACGCCGTCGTGCTCGATGACGGAGAACTGGTCGATCTCGCGCTCGATCAGCTCGCGGCCGCGGTAGACCAGGGTGCCGTCGGCTTCCAGCGGCTCGATCAGCTTGATAATTCCGCCGACGTCCTCAATTGTGGCCTGGCGCAGGCTTTCCAGGTTCTCGTGGCTGACCATGGTGCCCACGCCGTCGTGGGTGAACACCTCGAGCAGCACCGAGCCGTCGGTCGAGAAGGGCACGATGTGGGCGCGGTCCACGCCGCTGTTGCAGGCCTTGATCGCGTGCTGCAGGTAGAAGGCGGCATCCGGCGGCAGGAAACCCGCCTGCAGCACGGCCTCGGCCTGGTGCGAGGACAGTTCGCGCAGCTCGGCGTCGCCGGCGTCCTTCATCATCGGCGTTTCGGTGATGTAGATCAGCTTGTCGGCGTGCAGGGCGATCGCGGTGGACGCGGCGACGTCCTCCATCGTCAGGTTGAAGATTTCGCCGGTCGGCGAGAAGCCCAGCGGCGACAGCAGCACCAGGTTGTCTTCGGTCTGCAGGATCGGGTGGATCTTCTCGGCGTGGATCTTGCGCGTCACGCCGGTCAGCTCGAAGTCGGTGCCGTCGATCACGCCGAGCGGGCGGGCGACCACGAAGTTGCCCGAGACGATGCTGATCTGGGCATGCGACATCGGCGTGTTCGGCAAGCCCTGGCTGAACGCGGCTTCGATATCGAGACGCAATTCGCCGGCGGCTTCCTTCGCGCATTCGAGCGCCGCGGTGTCGGTGATGCGGATACCGTTGTGGAAACGGCCCTCGACATTCCGCAGCGCGAGCTGTTCGGCCACCTGCGGACGCGAGCCGTGCACCAGCACGATACGGATGCCGAGGCCCACCAGCAGCGACAGGTCTTGCGCCAGCACCGGCAGGGCGCCGGAAGCGACCAGTTCACCGGGGAAGGCGACGACAAAGGTCTTGCCGCCGAAGGCATGAATATACGGCGCGACAGAGCGCAGCCACTGGACGAATTGGGTAGGGTTTTCCATTTGCCGCATTATAATTCGCTGCGCGATGTGCGCACCAAATACCTTGTAAAAATCAATGTCTGAACAGAGTAACAAGCCTTCGCCGCAGCCGGCGCGCGCCGCTTCCCCCCAATCCGCATCCGAACAGCGTCCCCGCCGTGCGGAGGGCGAGCCGCGTGCGCCGATGACGCAGACCCGCGACGGCGCGCTGCAAACGAAGGATGAACGCCGCCGCCCCCAGGAGAGCGGAGCGCCTCGCCGCGATGGCGACCGCCCGCCGCGCGAACGCGCGCCGCGCCAGGAAGCGCCTGTGTTCGCGCCGACTCCGCTGCCGCCGATTACCTTCCCCGAAGACTTGCCGGTCTCCGGCCGCCGTGCGGAGATCGCGAAGGCCGTGAGCGAGAACCAGGTGGTGATCGTCTCGGGCGAAACCGGTTCCGGTAAAACCACCCAGCTGCCGAAAATCTGCCTGGCCCTGGGCCGCGGCAGCAAGGGACTGATCGGCCACACCCAGCCGCGCCGCATCGCGGCCTCGTCGACCGCCAAGCGCATCGCGCAGGAACTCGGCACGCCGCTTGGCGAGCACGTGGGCTACAAGGTCCGCTTCAACGACACGCTGCAAAAGGGCGCCTCGGTCAAGCTGATGACCGACGGTATCCTGCTGGCCGAAACCCAGACCGACCCGCTGCTCAAGGCCTACGACACGATCATCATCGACGAGGCCCACGAGCGCAGCCTGAACATCGACTTCCTGCTCGGCTACCTGAAGCAGCTGCTGCCGCGCCGTCCGGACCTGAAGATCATCATCACCTCGGCGACCATCGACGCCGACCGCTTCGCGCGCCACTTCGGCACACCGGAGAAGCCCGCGCCGGTGATCGAGGTCTCGGGCCGCCTGTACAAGGTGGAGGTGCGCTACCGCCCCGTGGACCGCGATCCGGTGGCGACCACCGCCAAGCCGGGCGAGCCGCCGCCGAAGGCCCAGGCCGCACGCGACAAGCGCGACCTGATGGACGCCGTGGTCGACGCGGTCGATGAGCTGTGCCGCATCGGATCGGGCGACGTGCTGGTGTTCCTGCCGGGCGAGCGCGAGATCCGCGACTGCGCGGAGGCGCTGCGCAAGCACCATCCGCCGCATGTCGAGATCCTGCCGCTGTTCGCCCGCCTGTCGGTGGAGGAGCAGGACCGCGTGTTCCGCACCACCAACGCGCGCCGCATCGTGCTGGCCACCAACGTGGCCGAGACCTCGCTGACGGTGCCGGGCATCCGCTACGTGGTCGACACGGGCCTGGCGCGCGTGAAGCGCTACAGCTTCCGCAACAAGGTCGAGCAGCTGCAGATCGAACCGGTCGCGCAATCGGCCGCCAACCAGCGTGCCGGCCGCTGCGGCCGCGTGGCCGACGGCGTCTGCATCCGCCTGTACGAGGAAGACGACTACAACAAGCGTCCCAAGTTCAGCGACCCGGAAATCCTGCGCTCCTCGCTGGCCTCGGTCATCCTGCGCATGAAGTCCCTGCGCCTCGCCGACGTCGAGACCTTCCCCTTCATCGAAGCGCCGCAAGGCCGCGCGATCGCCGACGGCTACCAGCTGCTGCAGGAGATCGGCGCGGTCGACGACACCAACGAACTGACCCCATTGGGCCGCAAGCTGGCCAAGCTGCCGCTCGACCCGCGCGTGGGCCGCATGATCCTGGCCGCGCTGGACAACCACTGCCTGAGCGAGATGCTGATCGTGGCCTCGGCGCTGTCGACCCAGGATCCGCGCGACCGTCCCATCGAATACCAGCAGCAGGCCGACGAGAAGCACAAGAAGTTCGCCGACGAGAAGTCCGAGTTCCTCAGCTACCTCAAGATCTGGAAGTGGTTCGAGGAAGCGATCGAGCACAAGAAGTCGAACCGCCAGCTGCAGGACAACTGCCGCGCCAACTTCCTGTCGCAGCTGCGCCTGCGCGAGTGGCGCGACGTGCATTCGCAGCTGCTCACCATCGTGCGCGAGCAGGGCTGGCGCCTGAACGAAGCGCCGGCCACCTACGAGCAGCTGCACCTGGCGCTGCTCACTGGCCTCCTGGGCAACATCGGCTTCAAGGCCGAGGACGAGCAGGGCGGCGTCTACCTGGGCGCGCGCGGCATCAAGTTCCACATCTGGCCCGGTTCGACCCTGGGCAAGAAGGCGGGACGCTGGATCATGGCGGCGGAACTGGTCGAGACCACGCGCCTGTACGCGCGCACCATCGCCCAGATCCAGCCGGAGTGGATCGAGAAGATCGGCGGGCACCTGCTCAAGAAATCCTGGGGCGAGCCGCGCTGGGAAAAGCGCCAGGCGCAGGTGACGGCGCTGGAGCGCGCGACCCTGTACGGCATCGTCGTTTACAGCAACCGCCGCATCAACTACAGCCAGCACAATCCGCTGGAAGCGCGCGAGATCTTCATCCGCGATGCGCTGGTGGCGGGAGACTACGAGACGCGCCTGGCCTTCTATGCCCACAACCACAAGCTGGTGAAGGAGATCGAGAACCTCGAGCACAAGTCGCGCCGCCAGGACGTGCTGGTGGACGACCAGCTGATCCACGCCTTCTACGACAAGGAGATCCCGCTTGATATCGTCAACGGTGCGGGCTTCGAGAAGTGGTACAAGGACGCGGCACACGACAATCCCAAGCTGCTGTTCCTGAACCGCGAGGAACTGATGCGCCACGAGGCGGCCGGCGTCACCACCGAGCTGTTCCCGAAGACGATGAACGTCACCGGGATCGAGATGGGGCTGTCCTACCACTTCGAGCCGGGCAGCGTGCGCGACGGCGTGACGCTGGCGGTGCCGCTGTTCGCGCTGAACCAGATTCCGCAAGAGCGCGCGGCCTGGCTGGTGCCGGGCATGCTGAAGGAGAAGGTGCACCTGCTGCTGAAATCCCTGCCGCAGAAGCTGCGCCGCCATTGCGTGCCGCTGCCTGACTATGCGGCGCGTTTTGTGGAGCGCATCGACGCCGCGCGCACTTTCGGCCGCGGCGACCTGATCGACGTCCTGATCGCGGACATCCACGCCCAGCTCGGCGTTCGGGTGCTGACCACGGACTTCAAGCTGGAAACCTTGCCGGCCCACCTGTTCATGAACTTCAAGGTGATCGACGAGCACGGGCGCCAGCTGGACATGGGGCGCAACCTGGCGACCCTGCAGGCCGAACTGGGCGGGCAGGCGCGCCAGAGCTTCCAGAAGCTGGCCGAGGCCAAGCCGGCCGCGCCCGCCGCCCCTGCGCGTGCGCCGCAGCAGCCGGCAGCGGCGCCGCTTGCGGGCAAGGGGAAGGGCGCCCAGCCTGCCGCAGCGCCGGCTCCGGCGCCGGCCGTCAGCCAGCACACCGGCATTACGAGCTGGACCTTCGGTGAGCTGCCGGAACTGCTGGAGATCAACCAGGGCAAGCTGACCCTGATCGGCTTCCCGGCGCTGGTGGACAAGGGCACGCACTGCGACCTGGAAGTGTTCGACGATCCGAACGTGGCGGCGCGCACCCACCGCGTGGGCCTGCGCCGCCTGTTCGCGCTGCAGTTCAAGGAGCAGCTCAAATTCGCGGAGAAGAACATCCCCGGCCTGCAGCAGATGGGCATGCAGTTCATGAGCGTGGGCACGCAGGAAGACCTGCGCGACCAGATCGTGGCCAAGGCGATCGACATCGCCTGCCTGCAGGACCCGCTGCCGACGGACGCGGCCTCGTTCAACAAGCGCAAGGACGAGGGCAAGGGCCGGATCGGTTTGCTGATCAACGAGATCGCGCGCCTGGCGGGGCAGGTGCTGGCCGAGTTCCACGGCCTGCCCAAGCGCCTGCAAAGCCTGCCGCAGCCGGTGGCGGCGGATATCCAGTCGCAGTTGCAGGGGCTGGTGCACAAGCGCTTCATCGCCGACAACGAGTATTCGCAGCTGGCGCACTTCCCGCGCTACCTGAAGGCGATCAATGTGCGGATGGAGAAGCTGCGGACCAATGCGTCGCGCGACGCGCAGCTGATGGCGGAGTGGCAGAACGCGGCCAGCCAGTTCCAGCGCACCGTGAAGAACCAGGCGGGCAAGAACAACGATCCGCGCATGGTGGAGTTCCGCTGGATGCTGGAGGAATTGCGAGTGTCGCTGTTCGCGCAGGAACTGAGGACGCCGATGCCGGTGTCGGCGAAAAGGCTGCAGAAGGTGTGGGAGTCGATGATCCGGTAAAGCTGAGCGGCTGTTCTGGAGCTGCTTGAACTTGGGTCCCGGCGAAGGCCGGGATCCAGGTTTCAAGCACACCACCGACGCATCATTCAGCCAATATTACTTCCGCGGATCCTGCTCAGATCCTTGT
>CBIHLT010000250.1:0-6410 GCA_966210615.1 uncultured Massilia sp. | reverse complement strand
GTTGACGCCGTTAAGCGAAGCCACTTCTTCCTGGAAGTCGGTGCGCGCCACGGTCGGCTCGACCATGTAGAAGCGGCCGTCGCGTGAATCGCGCTTGTATTCCATGCTGCCCATGCCGACGAAGCCCACCTGCCGGAAGAAGGCCGCGGTGGTGTCCGCCAGCTCGTCCGCCACTTCCCAGGCCGCGGTGCAGCTGGCGGTGCCGCCGATGCGCGGCGGCCAGGAGCGGATCTTGCGGCCGCTGAAGGAGCTGACCACTTCGCCGTCCTTGCCGATGTATTGCAGGCAGAAATACACGTCCCCGTCGCTGCCTTCGATCCATTCCTGCACCACCATGTCGGCCAGCACCGGGAAGATCTCTTCGTAGAGGGCGGCCGCCTCGGCCGGCGAGGCCACCTTGTAGGCCTTCTTGAAGCGCGCCCCGTAGCCGTAGTCTTTTTTCGAGGGCTTCAGCACGCAGGGGTACTTCAGGTCGCCGATGCGCGCCAGGTCGGCCTTGCCCTCCAGGCGCACGGTGCGCGGCACCGGCGCGCCCACGGATTCGGCCAGTTCCTGGAAGCCCTGCTTGTGCATCAGGGCCATCAGGCGCTCGTGCCCGGGCTGGCGCAGGCGGAAGGAGGGCGCCAGCTGGTCGCGGAAGGCGGAAATGGTTTCGACGGTCTTTTCCTCGGTCGCGAACAGGACCAGCGGCTCCGGATAGCGGCGCGCCAGGCCGAGGACGAAATCGACGAAGCTCTTGCCTTCCAGCGAAGCGCAGAGCAGCTTGCTGCCGTAGCGCGAGCGCATGGCGGGAGACTTCGGATCGGTATCGACCACGATGACCGGAATGCCCGCCGTGCCGAGGCTGCGCACCACGCCGAGCGCATTCAGGCCGCCGCCGGCGACCACCGCCGGCAAGGATTTGCTTTTCTGATTATTCATATCACTTCGCTTACGGATGGACTGCACGATTGAAGGGCCAGCGCTCCAGGCGCTGCTTGGAGATGCCGAGATCCAGCATGACCTGGCGGATCTGGCCGAGGCCGCGGCGGTCGAACTGGATGATCCAGCCGACGTAGACGACGGCGCCGGTGGCAATCTAGGCGACCAGGATCGGCACCGCCGGCAGGTTCAGCGCCAGCAGCGCGGTGCGCGCCGCGAACACGGCGGCGGCCATCGCCGCGGTGGCGGTCGCGACCGGCAGCAGGCACTCGTAGTAGGCGCGCATCGGCAGGCCGGTGGCGGCCGACACCAGGTACAGCAGGCGCACCGACAGCAGCGGGTAGACCACCACCCAGGCGACCGACACGCCATGCAGGCCGTCGACGAGGGCGCCGGCAATGATGGCGGCGGTCATGACGATGCCGCAGGTCAGGGTATAGCCGCTCAGCTGCCTGGCGCGGCCGGTCGAGATCAGGACCTGCGACAGCAGGGGGTCGACCGAGCGCACCAGGCCCATCAGGCACAAGGCGCCGAAGGGCACCAGCATCGGCATCCATTCCTTGCCCAGCAGGACCGCGATCAGCTCGTTCGCGCACATCAGCATCCCGATCACGGCCGGATAGGTGACATACGCGATGCCGCGCGTGAAATGCAGGATGAAGGCCTGGAGCTGGGGCCGGTCGTTCTGCAGGCGCGAGAACAGGGGCGAAGACACATTGGTCGCCAGCGAGGTGATCTGGCTGGTGGGCAGGGTCGCCAGGGACAGTGCCATGTCATAGATGCCGAGCGGCCGGTTGCCCAGCACCTTGCCGATCACGACCTTGTCGGCGGTGTTGTAGAAATACCAGAAGATGCGCGTCATGGTGACCTGCAGGCCGTAGCGCATCAGCCCGAGCGCTTCGCGCAGGCCGCGCAGGGAGGTGGGACGCCAGCTCGACAGGTAGAAGGCGCCGACGGACTGGAACAGGGAGGAGGCGACGAAGGCCCAGACCAGCGACCAGGCGCCGAAGCCGTTCCAGGCCAGCAGCAGTGCGAGCGCGCTTTGCAGGAACAGGCCGGAGATATTGATGCCCGCCACCGCCTTGAAATGCATTTCCTTGCGCAGGAAGGCGAGCGGCACCGTGCCGATGGCGCCGAACACGAAATTCGAGGCCAGCACCGCGATCATCGGCTGCAGCGCCGGATTGTCGAAGAAGTCCGCGGCCGGCCAGCTCAACAGGGCGGTGAGCCCGAACAGCAGCAGGCTGGCGAGGATCGAAAAGCTGAAGCAGCCGTTGACCTCGGTTTCGGTCAGGTCGGTTTTCTGGACGATGGCCGCGCCGATCCCGACTTCGTTGAAGAAGCCGATGAAACCGACCAGCACCATCGCCATCGACATCAGTCCATAGTCGGCCGGGGTCAGCAGGCGGGCCATTATCAGGGTCGAGGCGAGCGAGATCACCTTGCCGAGGGCGCCCCCGAGGCCGAGGTGGCCGATGGCCTTGACCGTTTTGGAACGAAGATCCTGGTTCATGACTTGTTGATCTCGACATCGGAAACCAGCACGCCGCTGGGCTTGGTGCTGATTCGTTCGAACACGCCCGCCAGTTCGCGGGTGCGGCCAACGCGCGAGGACGCCGCGATCAGGGCTTCGCTGGCGATGTGGGCCTGGCCGGCGCGCACCTGGCCGGCGAATTGCTCCAGCACCGCCGCGATCTGCGCGCGGTCGTCCATCGCCGCCAGGCTCGAGAAGCCGGCGGCGCGCAGCACCTGCGCGGTTTCGCCGGCCGGATCGACCAGGGCCATGACCGGCTTGCGCGCGCGGAAGTATTCGTACACTTTGGCCGGGATCTGGTTGTTGAACTGCGTGCCCTGGAAGATCAGCAGGCCGTCGGCGTCGAGCATTTCCTGGAGCGCGTCGCGATACGGGATCGAGGCCGCCACCTCGACGATGTCCTCGACCCCGGATGCGCGCACCAGCGCCGCCATCGCTTCCATGTCGCCGGGCGCGCGCAGGATGACGCGCAGGGAGCCGGCGTCCAGCGCGCCGCGCTGTTTCAGGTCGGCGATCGCCTGCAGGAAGCAGGAGGGATCGCGCCCGGTCTGGTACAGGACGCCGCTGTGGACCAGGGTCAGCGGGCGCGCCGAGGCCGGCGCCGGCGCCGCCGCGCAGGTAGCGGCCTGGGCGAAGCTTTCCTCGTCATAGCCGTTTTCGATCACGGTGAACTTGTCGGCCGGGACCTCGGGAAAGCGCGTACGGTAGACCTGCATGGCGCTGTGCGTCGTGAACACGGCGGTGTGGCAGCGCATGATGGCCTGGCGCTCGATCCAGCCCCAGATCCGGCGCTGCAGGCCGGAGGCCGGATAGGCGGGCTGGAGCATTGGGTCGCGGAAATCGGCGATCCAGGGCAGGCCGGTCAGGCGATGCAGGGTCAGGGCGATCAGGTGCGCGGTCGCGATCGGGAAGGTCGACCAGATCACCTGGGGGCGGTGTTTGCGCACCAGGCCGAGGGCGGCCGGGATGGCGCCGAACCACCACGTGCCCCAGCGGTCCGGCAGGGCCAGCAGTTCCGAATAGCGGCCCTTGAAGCCGAGGTGGTGCTTGGCGTCGAGTGCGAACACGCGGCGGACCTGGAGTTCCGGCGGGATGCTGGCGAGCTGGGAGGGATTCTGGGCGTCGTAGGCCCGGGGGTGGGCGGAAATCACGGTCGGTTCCCAGCCATGCTTGCCGAGGTGCTTGGAAAAATTCAAGGTCCGCTGGATTCCACTGCTCGCCGCCTGCGGCGGGAAGTGGAACGCGATCATCAATACTCGTTTCATCGTTGTTTCTTTCAAATTCAAGGGCAGCGCTGCGCCGAAGCGGCAAGGCTGACGGTGCGTGTCGTTTCAGCGCGGCGGGCCTTGCGCCATCCAGCTCAGCAGTCTCAGGCCGAACATGAAGGGCGTGCGGTCCCACGGACGGCTGCGCGGCAGCTGGAAGCGGTCCTGCTCCTTCGTGATGGCGCCGACCGCCGTGGTGAAGGCCGCGGCGTAGCCCGCGCGGCGCACCATGTCGACGTGGCGCGTGTCGTAGTCCTTGCCGACCTTGCCGTTCGGGTAGGCGAACAGCTGCACCGGCTTGCCGAGCAGCTCTTCCAGCTGGTGCTTGCTGGAGGTGATTTCAGATTGGGCGCTCTCGTCGTCCATGCTGGTCAGGATCGGATGGGTCACGGTATGCGCGCCGATCTCGATGCCATTGCGGTCGAGGGCGCGCACCATGTCCGGCGTGAGCATCTGCCCCGGCACCAGGTTTTCGCCCGCCATTTCCTCCAGCTGGCGAATCAGGGACTGGCGCTTGGACGGCGGCAGGTATTTCGAATGCTCGGTCAGGGCGCCGATCGCGGCCAGGCGCTCGTCCGTGTTGCGCAGCGAATAATTGGCCAGGCCCAGGCCGCGCAAGTCCAGGCGTTCCGTGCGCAGGGACTGGACGGCTTCGATGATGCGGTCGTTCCACATCGTGTTCTGCCCCAGGTGGCCGCTGGTCACGAACACCGTGGCCGGGAGGTTGAAGCGCTGCAGGACGGGCAGCGCCAGCTCGTGCACCGCGCTGTAGCCGTCGTCGAAGGTGATGCAGACCGAGCGCGGCGGCAGGGTGCCGGCGTCCATCAGGGCCAGCGCCTGGCGCAGCGGCAGCACGTTGAAGCAGCGCGCCAGCAGCTCCATCTGCCAGCGGAAGGTGGCGACGTCCGGCTCCGAGGGCAGCAGCGGATGATGGGTCTGGAGCACCCGATGGTAATTGATAACGCATATCCTCCCGGCTGCGCGGCTGCGCGCCAGCAGGTTGCCGGCCGTCTGCAGCATGCATTGAACCGGTAGCGAGTGAGTGGGGATCGTCGTCATTGGATGGAGATCTTGCCTGTCCGGAGGTTCACAGTAAGGACGTCAGACAAAGGATGCCGCGGCACGGCTCGGCGCGGGCACGGAAGAATCACGGTTCCCAACACGTGAAACGGCATTGGGCAACAGCCGTTGTTCGACCACGAGCACCAGGCCGAAGAGCGCGAAGGTCAGGTCGAAGTAGGCGAAGCTGAGTGCGGCCGCGCCCAGTGCAAAGGAGAAGATGCTCAACTGTAGCATGGTCGCCAGCAGCGGCAGCCAGGGGGGCGCGCCTTGTTCCCGGGCCAGCCTGGAGATCCGCGCCGCCTTGAAGAAGGCCACCGCCAGCATTGAGACATACAGCGCCAGGCCGCCGAAGCCGTGTTCGCCCAGCACCTGGAAGTACAGGCTGTGGGCGGCGCGCGGGTGGGTTGGGTTCGGCAGCGCGTCGCCGGTGTGGAACCATGAATACGACGAGAAGTGGTTCACCAGCTCGATCCAGTTGGGCACGTACTCCATCGACTTGAATCCGCCGCCGAAGATCGGATGATTGACCGCCATGATGAAGCTCATTTTCCAGGCCACGACGCGGCCCATGAAGGAGCTGTCCTCGTCGGCCGCCTCGATGGTGTTGATGCGCGCCACCCATTCGTTCGAGGCCAGTTGGGCCACGACGACCACCAGCACGGCGATCACCAGACCCATCACGATCTTGCGGTCGCTCTTGATGAACATATACCCGCCCAGCACGGTCAGCGCGATGAAGCCGCCGCGCGACTGGGTGCCGATCACGGCGATCACCAGCAGGGCGATGGTGCCGAGCAAGCCGAGGCGGGCCAGGCGCCAGCGCGATCCGTATTCGTGCAGCAGGTAGTAGCAGATCGGCAGGGTCATGACGAAGGCGATCGCCAGTTCGTTGCGGTCGCTGAGGACGTGGCCCCACATGCCGGCGATCTTGTGGTGGCCGCCGCTGGCGATGAATTTCAGCCCTTCGACGTTGGCGTAGAAGCCGACCGACAGCACCACGCACCACAGCATGAAGTCGACGTGGAGTTTTTTCTCGAGCACCAGCAGCACGAACACGAACAGCAGCACGATCTTGGCCAGGCGGCCCCAGATGTCCCACACGACCACAGGCAGGCCGACCGTGAAGATCGAACTGATCGTCGTCCACACGAAGAAGGTGATGACCAGCCCACCGAGCAGGCCGAAACGGACCTTGGGCTTGGGTTTCCAGGCCAGGTAGCCCAGGATGGCGACCGCGGCGAACAGCAGGTTATAGCGCACGCCCGCGGCCATCCCGTAGACCCAGGCGTTCGGGTAGAACAGCGAGGTCCACAGCCACATGCCGACGGCGACGAAGGGCCGCTTCGACATCGCGTATAACAGCACCGGCAACAGGGCCAGCAGGAACAGGTCACGCATCGATCACTTCCTCCCGCGGTCGTTCGTGTCTTGCCCGTTCTTGTCCACGCGTACCGCCCAGAAGCACAGGAAGGCGAGGAACACCAGGTTGAGCACCCACAGAGCCGATTCCATCGTCGTCCTTTACGCGGCCAGCGCGCCGGTCAGGCGGCCGTAGATCTGCTTGTAGCGCGACACGCTGACCGACCAGTTGCGTTCCACTTCCACGTACTGGCGCCCGGCGGCGCGCA
>CBIHLT010000249.1:0-6415 GCA_966210615.1 uncultured Massilia sp. | reverse complement strand
ACCCGCGCATCCTGGGGCGCGTACAGGGCGCTGGCGGCGGCGCCGTCGCACAGGCCCCACAGCACGACTTCTTCCAGGCCGGGGACTTCCTGCTGGAAGCAGTCGATGGCGGCGCGCACGTCCTCGTCCACGGTCTCGAAATCGCGCACGGGGCCCTCGCTGTCGCCCATGCCGCGGTAGTCGAAGCGCAGCACCGGCGTGCCGGCGGCGGCCAGCGTCCGCGCCAGCAGCGTGAACTGGCGGTGGCTGCCGGTGCGTACCTGCGGCCCGCCGACCACGATCAGCACGCCGCGCGCGGAGGCTTGTGCGGGCAGGCTCAGGATGCCGACCAGCGAGGCGTCGCCGCAGGCGAACGTCATGGCGCGCTCTTCATACCGCATCGGCGCTCTCCAGGTACAGGCCGGCGGTGGCGTCGAGCAGCAGCGGGGCTTCCTCGATCTCCTGCGCGGTCCAGAACTGCGGGCCGGGTACGGCCTGCTGGCGCAGCTCCACGCCTCGGGCGCTCCAGGCGGCAGCCAGGCGCGCGGCGGCGGGCGGCACGGCGCGGCCGCTGTCGGCCACCAGTTCCAGCCAGTCGACCGGGCAGCGCGGGGCCGGCAGCTTGGCCGCCTCGACCGCGTCGAGCGCCAGCGCCAGTTCGGGGTGCAGTTCGTAGCCGGCGATTTCCAGCGGCTCGCCCGCGCGCAGGCGCGCCCGCAGCGCTTCGGTACCGCCGGCGGCGGCGGGGCCGTCCTGGAGCAGTTCTCCCGCCAGGCGCAGGCGCAGGAACTGGGTCAGGCAGGCCGGCCCGCCGAGCGTGGGCTGCCACAGCAGCAGGCGCGCCGGCGCATCGTCCTTTGCATAGTCGAGCGCAAGCAGGGCGCCGAGGCGCAGGCCCCACAGTCCCGGCGCCAGGCCCAGGCGCGCGCGCAGCCAGTCCAGGCCGGCCCGCACGTCGGCCTTCCAGCCGTCCCAGCGCGCGTCGAGGAATTCGCCGCCGCTGTCGCCGCAGCCGTGCAGGTCGATCTGGAGCACGCCCACGCCTTGCGCGGCCAGGCGGCGCGCCGCCAGCGCCGCCATGCGGCGCGACTTGTTCATCTCTTCGGCGAAGGGGTGCAGGTAGAGCAGGGAGGCGCGCGGCGTCCCCTCGGGAGGATGGAACAGGCAGAAACGCGGCCCGCCGGGCGTGCCAAGGAAGAACGGCTCGGCCCGGGCGTGCGTCATTCGGACGCTTTTTGCTCGACGAAGGCAGCCAGGCTGCCGAGGGTGGCGAAGGTGCTGGCGCTGATGTCGTCGTCGTCGATGGCGATGCCGAAATGCTCTTCCAGCGCGCCGATCAGGGTCACCACCGCCATCGAATCCAGCTCGGGCAGGCTGCCCAGCAGCGGGGAGTCCGCGCCGAGCGCCGCGCCGGCGGGACCGAGATTGAGCACATCGGCCAGGAGGGTTTTAACTTGTTCGAGATACATGCTTGCTTCCTTCATTGCGTCGCTTTTCCAGCATCGCATGCAAGCGCCGCAATCCTGGCCAACGATAATAGTTAACATGGTACATAGTGCGCACCTCGTCCGTCCAGCGCAGGTGCCATTCCATCACGCGGCCGTAGAATTCCAGTCTTTTGAACCGGCCTTCGTCGAACAGGCGCTGCACCGCTTCCTCGCGCATCAGGAGCGTGGGCGACAGGCTGGACGGGATGCTTTCGTCGTAGCTGGTCTTGAGCACCACGATGCTGTCGCGGTCTTCCACGCACAGGTCCATCGCCGCCAGCTTTTCCCCCATATGATACCGGTAGACGCTGGCCGCGCCACGGGACGCCAGGTTTTCCAGCATCGCCCGGTAGTAGCATCCCTGGGCATTGTCCGCATGCACAGCGGTGCCTTCCGACCCCTTCCAGCCCGAGCTTTCCAGGCGGCCGTAATCATGCACGGCTTGCGCCATGTCGGCCGGCAGGCGCAGGATGTCCATGCGGGTGCTTGTTCCCTCGCGCTCGAGGCGGGCGCGCTGTTTCTTGAGGTTGGCGCGCAGGTTCTTGCCGCGCGCGTTCCAGTAGGCCTCGAAGCCGCCCGCCAGGGTGACGCGGGCGGTGTCGATGTAGTCCAGGGTGTGCAGGCAGGGGCCGTCCTGGGGCCGCGGCGCGAGCATCGGGTCCATCTGGGTCAGGCCGAAGATCAGCGGGAATCCCGGCAGGGCGCGCAGCAGGCTGCCCAGCAGCCGCTCCAGGTCTTCGCCGGGGCGCTGCAGCCACAGGCCGAGCGGGGCCTGGGCCGGCTGGAAGCTGCTCCAGGAACCGCGCCCGCCGGGCTTGACCACGGCCATCGCGACCGTCTCGCCGCCGCGCTCGCACCAGGCCAGCAATTCCGCGCCGTCGGCGAACTGCTCGACCAGGGGCGCGACGAAGTCGAACGCCAGCAGGCAGGAAGCCGGGCCCAGGGCGTGCAGGGCCTGCCAGCGCGCGGCATGCCCGGCAAAGCGGCGTGCGGGAACCAGATGCCACTTCATGCCTGCAGCGCCTTCGTGACGGTGGCGATCATCCAGTCCAGTTCCTGCTCGCGCAATTCCTGGTGGCAGGGCAGGGACAGCACGCTGGCCGACAGGCGCGCGGCGTTCGGACAGACACCGGCGTCCACGCCCGGCCACAGCGGGCGGCCGAAACCGACGACCGGCACTCCGGCGGCGCTCAGGCGCGCCGACAGCCGGGGAGCATCATCGGCCAGCAGCGGATAGACCCAGGGGCAGACGCCATCGGGCAAGGTGTCGAACATGGG
Organism: uncultured Massilia sp.; assembly: GCA_966210615.1. Lineage (GTDB taxonomy): Bacteria > Pseudomonadota > Gammaproteobacteria > Burkholderiales > Burkholderiaceae_D > Telluria. The sequence goes on along the minus strand of CBIHLT010000249.1, from coordinate 3,671 downwards.
ATGCATGCCTGGAAGGCCGCGCAGCGCCTGGTGCAGGCGCAGCCAGTTGGCGCGCCGCAGGGCCGCGATGCGGCTTGGGGAGGCGAGGCGCAGCATGGCGCGCGCGAACAGCGAAGAGCGCTTGTCGACCCAGCCCGGGTCGAAGTCGAAGCTGCTGTCCGACGAGGATGGGGCCAATGCCGGAGCCGGCTTGCCCGCGCGCAGGCGCCAGAGCGCGCTTTTCAGCGCCATCGGCAGCCACAGCGCGGCGCGCACGGCCGGCAGGCGGCCGTAGTCGAAGCCGCGTTCGAGCGAATTCAGGGCGATCTTGGCCTCGAAGGCCGCTCCCGCCGAGCGCAGCGCCACGCCGTCGAGCGCATGGCGGCTGGAGACCAGCACGCCGCCTTCGTAGATCGGGAAGAACTTCATGCTGCTGGCGACCGCGTAGTCGCCCCAGGCGCCGATCGGGCGGCCGCCGTGCTCGCCGATGAAGGCGTGGGCGCAGTCTTCCAGCAGCCCCATGCCGTGGCGGTCGCACAGGGCGCGCAGCGCGGCCAGGTCCTGGTGGAAGCCGAAGAAGTGGGTGACCATCAGGACTTTTGCGTTTTCCGCCTTGGCCTCGATGTCGGCCAGGTCTGCTTCGCCGCATGGTCCCACGCGGTAGAACACGGGCGTGGCGCCGCGCCACAGCACCGGCGGCACCATCGAGGGGCTGTGCCAGGCCGGCACCAGCACGGTGTCGCCGGGGCCGGCCTGCATCTCGCGCAGCGCCAGCGCGATCGCCACCCGTCCGCTGGTGACGAAGCGCGCGCTGCCGGCGTCCAGCACCGACGGCAGGCGTTCGCCACGGCCCGCCCGTCGGAACGAGGAGGCCGACAGGATCGGTGCGATGGGAACCCGGGGGCGCATGGGAAGAGAGGCGGACGGCATGGAACGAGTATAGCCCGTGTCGTGCAATTTTTGCCACGAATCGGCGTTTAGGGGAGGGCTTCCAGACTGGGACGGCGCGCAAACTGATAAGATTGCGCCCGACGTAGCCGATGCATCCGACCTGGCCGGCGCCCTCGAGAGAAACCATGCCTGACCTCATCCACGACTTCATTTTCGACTCCGCGCGCCGCACTCCCGGCGCCGAAGCGCTGGTGTACGGCGCGCGCCGCCTCGACTACGCAGGCCTGGCCATGGCGGTCGAGCGGGCGGCCGGCGCGCTGCTGGCGGCCGGCGTGCAGCGCGGCGAGCGGGTCGCGGTCTACCTGGAAAAGCGCATCGAGAACGTGGCCGCGATGTTCGGCGCGGCCGCCGCCGGCGCGGTGTTCGTGCCGGTCAACCCGTTGCTCAAGGCCGAGCAGGTGGCCTATATCCTGGCCGACTGCAACGTGCGCGTGCTGCTCACCTCCCCCGAGCGCCTGGCCCAGCTGGACGGCGTCCTGGACGCCTGCCCGGACCTGCGCACGGTCTTCGTCACCGGCGACAAGCTGCCGCAGGGCGCCGCGGCAGCGCTCTGGGATGCGGCCCAGGAAGCGCCCGCCGCCAGCCGGCTGGCCGCGCGGCGCGTGATCGACGCCGACATGGCCGCCATCCTGTACACCTCGGGCAGCACCGGCAAGCCCAAGGGCGTGGTGCTGTCGCACCGGAACATGGTGGCCGGTGCGCGCAGCGTCGCGGGCTACCTCGGGAACACCCCGCAAGACCGCATCCTGGCGGTGCTGCCGCTCAGCTTCGACTACGGCCTGAGCCAGCTGACCACGGCCTTCCTCACCGGGGCCACGGCGGTCCTGATGAACTACCTGTTCCCGAAGGACATCCTGAAGGCGGTGCTCGAGGAAGGCATCACCGGCCTGGCCGCGGTGCCGCCGCTGTGGATCCAGCTGTCCGCCCTCGACTGGCCGCGCGATTGCAGCCTGCGCTACCTGACCAATTCCGGCGGCGCCATGCCGGTGCCCACCGTGCAGGCCCTGCGCGCGGCGCTGCCGTCGGCGCAGCTGTTCCTGATGTACGGCCTGACCGAGGCCTTCCGCTCGACCTACCTGCCGCCCGCGGAACTCGACCGCCGTCCCGACTCGATGGGGCGCGCGATCCCGAACGCCGAGGTGATGGTGGTGCGCCCGGACGGCTCGCCCTGCGCGCCCAACGAGCCGGGCGAGCTGGTGCACCGCGGCGCCCTGGTCTCGCTGGGCTACTGGAACGACCCGGCCAAGACCGCCGAGCGCTTCCGCCCGGCCCCCGGCCGCAATCCGGCCCTGCCGCTGGTCGAGATGGCGGTGTGGTCGGGCGACACCGTGCGCATGGACGAGGAAGGCTTCCTGTACTTCGTCGGCCGCAGCGACGACATGATCAAGGTTTCCGGCTACCGCATCAGCCCGAGCGAAGTCGAGGAAGCGGCGCATGCGTCCGGCCTGGTGCTGGAAGCGGCGGCCTTCGGCGTGCCGCATCCGGCGCTGGGCCAGGCCATCGTGCTGCTGGCGGTGGCGCGCGATCCCGACGTGACGCCGGCCTCGCTGCTGAAGGAATGCCAGCGCCGCCTGCCGGCCTACATGGTGCCGGCCCATATCGACCTGCGCCGCGAGCCCTTCCCGCGCAACCCCAACGGCAAGTTCGACCGCAACCTGCTGCGCCGCTCTTATTCCACCCTGTTCGAAAGCACCGCGCCATGACCAGCAAGCCCGTCCACGCCGACCAGATCCTGTTCCCCGTCGTCGACAACTGCCTGCAGGTCGGCGGCATCCCGCTGACCCGCCTGGCGCAGCGGGTCGGCCGCACGCCTTTCTATGCCTACGACCGCGCCCTTGTGGCCGAGCGCGTGCGCCAGCTGCGCAGCGCGCTGCCCGCGGGGGTCGAGCTGCATTATTCGGTCAAGGCCAATCCGATGCCGGCCCTGGTGCAGCACCTGGCGGGCCTGGTCGACGGCCTGGACGTGGCATCGAGCGGCGAGATGAAGGTGGCCCTGGACGCCGGCATGCGTCCGGCCGACATCAGCTTCGCCGGTCCCGGCAAGCAGGATGCCGAGCTGGCCCAGGCGGTGGCGGCCGGGGTCTGCGTGCACGTGGAATCCGAACGCGAGATCCGCGCGCTGGCGCGCATCAAGGCGGAGACGGGGATCGAACCGCTGCTGGTGCTGCGCATTAACCCGGACTTCGAGCTGAAGGGCTCGGGCATGCGCATGGGCGGCGGCGCCAAGCAGTTCGGCATCGATGCCGAGGACGCGCCGCGCCTGCTGGCGCTGGCCGGAGAACTCGGCCTGGACGTGCTGGGCTTCCACATCTTCAGCGGCTCGCAAAGCCTGAAGGCCGAAGCGATCGCCGAGACCCAGGCCCGCACCGTCGCGCTGGCGATCGCGCTGGCCGAGGCCAGCCCAGGCCCGGTGCGCATGCTGAATATCGGCGGCGGCTTCGGCATTCCGTATTTCCCGGGCGAGGCGCGCCTGGACCTGGCCCCGATCGGCGCCGGCCTGGCGCAGCTGCTGCCGCGCGTGAAGGAAGCGCTGCCGCAGGCGCGCGTCTCGATCGAACTGGGGCGCTACCTGGTGGGCGAAGCGGGCGTGTATGTGGCGCGGGTGATCGACCGCAAGGTCTCGCGCGGCCAGGTGTTCCTGGTGACCGACGGCGGCCTGCACCACCACCTGGCGGCGTCGGGCAACTTCGGCCAGGTGATCCGCAAGAATTACCCGGTCGCGATCGGCAACCGGGTCGAAG
>CBIHLT010000248.1:0-6415 GCA_966210615.1 uncultured Massilia sp. | reverse complement strand
GAATGCCCTGGTTCTTCATCCAGCTCCGGTACATGAAGCCGTTCTTGTCCTGGGTTCCAAACCACGCGGCGGAACGCAGTGCGGTTTTCTTCTTTTGCTCGGACATTCGTTTTCTCCTCGTTATTCTTCGGCCCGGGGCAGCTAGTGCTGGTGTCTCCCGATCAGCGATGAGGAAGTCTAAAATGCGAGCAGATAACTTTCCAATCAATTTTTCGGCTGCATTGATACCTATTTTGATATCGATGCAGCCTTCGGGCTCCTAGCGGTGGAGGAAGCGGTTTTCCGGCAAGCCGCGCACGTCCAGCGACTGGCTGAACAGGGCGCCGGAGAGCGGCGCGCCGGCGCGGTCGTTCGCCGTCATGCCCAGGTGGGCCGAGGTGACATACAGGGTGGAGAGGTCCGGGCCGCCGAAGGCCGGGCAGCTCGGCTGCGGCGCGGCCAGCTCCAGCGTGCGGTCCAGGCGGCCGTCCGGCGCGAAGCGCATCACCTTCCCCGCGCCCCAGCGCGTGGTCCACAGGTAGCCATCGGCGTCGATGCAGGAGCCGTCCGGCTCTCCGGGCGCGGCGTCGGCCGGAACGAAGACATGCGTCGCCCCGACCTCCCCGCTGCACGGGTTGTAGTCGGCGAAGCGGATCTCGCGCGTGGCCGAATCGGCGAAATACATGCGGCGCCCGTCGGGGCTGAAGCAGATCGAATTCGCGATCGCGGCCTTCCCCACCGGCAGGCGTTCGAGCGTGAGGTCGAGGTTCAGGCGGTAGAAGCCGCCCAGGGCCAGCTTGGGGTGCTCATCCTGGTTGAACATGCCGAACACGAAACGGCCTTGCCGGTCGCAGCGGCCGTCGTTCAGGCGCGTGGACGGAATATCGGCCTCCACCTCGCAGATGCGGGTCACCTTGCCGGTCGAGAAGCTGAAGAAGGCCAGGCCCGAGGCCAGCCCCAGCAGCAGGCGGTCGTCGCTGCCGGTCAGGGCGAAGGAGCACAGGCGCTCCGGCATCTTCCAGCTCGTGCTGCGGCCGGTGGACGGCGAATGCGACCACAGGGTGGCGGCCGGGATGTCGGTCCACAGCAGGCGCTTCGTACGCTCGCACCACAGCACGCATTCGCCCAGCTCGTGTTCCGCCTCGATGAAGGCCTGCATTGCGCTCATGGCTCCACCGAGAAGCGGAAGCGCGATTCCGTCTCGTACACCTGGCCCGGACGCAGGATCACGTTCGGGAACTGCGGATTGTTGGGCGAATCGGGGAAGTGCTGCGGTTCCAGGCAGAAGCCCGTGCGGTGCTCGTAGCTGTGGCCCTTGCCCTTCAGCGAGCCGTCCAGGAAGTTCCCGCTGTAGAACTGCACGCCCGGTTCCTCGGTCCACAGCTCCAGCACCCGGCCCGACACCGGCTCGACCACGCGCGCGGCCCGCGTCATCGCCTTGCCGTTCGGCTTGTTGAGCACGAAGTTGTGGTCGTAGCCCAGGCCGTGGCGCAGCTGCTTGTCCGGCTGGCCGATGCGCTCGCCGATCGGGCGCGGCATGCGGAAGTCGAAAGGCGTACCCGTCACCGGGGTCAGCTCGCCGGTCGGGATCGATTCGGCGTCGATGGCCACGAAGGCGTCGGCGTCGATCACCAGCTCGTGGCCGAGGATATCGCCCTCGCCGGCGAGGTTGAAGTAGCTGTGCTGGGTAAGGTTGACCGGCGTCGGCGCATCCGTCATGGCGTGGAAGCGCACCACCAGCTCGTTGTCGTCGTTGAGCCGGTAGACCACGGTGGCGTCCAGGTTGCCCGGATAGCCCTCTTCGCCGTCCACGCTTCGGTAGCTCAGGCGCAGGCTGTCGCCCTCGGCCACGGCGTCCCACTTGACCATGTGGAAGCCCTTCGGACCGCCATGCAGGTGGTTGTTGCCGTTATTGGTGGGCAGCCGGACCTCGCGGCCGTCCAGCATGAAGCGGCCCTTGGCGATGCGGTTGCCGTAGCGGCCGATCAGGGCGCCGAAGTACGGGCTGTCGCCGCGGTAGGGTTCGAGCGTGTCGAAGCCCAGCACCACGTCCGCCATCTTGCCGTCGCGGTCCGGCGCGTGCAGCTCGGTGATGATGCCGCCGAAGTCGATGATCTTCGCCACCATGCCGCTGGCATTGGCGAGCGTGAACTGGGTGATGGGCGTGCCGTCGGGCAGCTGGCCGAACGGCGCTTGCGTAATACCGGTTTGCACGTGTTCTTGTCCTTAGTAGGTGGAAGGCCGGCCGAAGACCGGCATGCCCTTGTCGTCCCAGCGCAGCGGTTTCACGAAGGTATGGCGGTCCGGATTCCACAGCGGATCGCCGACGATCTCGGTATAGGTGCGCGCATGGTAGACCAGCATGACGGTGTCGTTGTCTTCGGCATAGGTGAAGCTGTTGTGGCCCGGGCCGTAGATGCCATGATCGTAGCAGGTTCGCAAAACCGGCTCGCGCGATTTGGTCCACGAGGCGGGGTCGAGCAGGTTGGCGTCCTCGTCGGCCCACAGCAGGCCCATCGCGTAGTTGTGGTCGGTGGCGCTGGCCGAGTAGCTGATGAAGATCTTGCCGTTGCGGCGGATGACGGACGGGCCCTCGTTGACCCAGAAGCCGATGGTTTCCCAGTCATATTCCGGCTTGCTCAGAAGAATTGGCTTGCCCTCGATCTGCCACGGGGTCTTCATCGGGGCGATGTAGAGGTTGGAGTTGCCTTCGATTTCGACATCCTTCTGCGCCCACAGGTAGTAGAGCTGGCCCTTGTGGGTGAAGGTGGTGGCGTCCAGGCAGAAGCTGTCGATGCCCGTGTCGACCTGGCCCATGAATTCCCATTCGCCTTCCAGGGGGTTGGCGCTGGTATTGCGGATCGCGTACATGCGGTGCTGGAAGAGCTTGTGCTTGATCTCGCGGCTCGGGGCGGCGGCGAAGTAGACGTACCAGGCGCCCTGGTTGAAGTGGATTTCCGGGGCCCAGACCAGTTCGGAATACGGGCCGGTGTCGGGCTTGGTCCAGGCGGTGACGGTGGGCGCCGTGGCCAGGCCTTCGATGGTGGTCGCGCGGCGCAGTTCGATCTGGTCGTACAGGGGGACCGAGGCGGTGAAGTAGTAGTAGCCGTCGGTATGCTTGTAGATGTAAGGGTCGGCGCGTTGTTCGATCAGGGGTTTGAGGATGGTTTCTTGCATGGTCGGTCTCTGTTCTTCGGTGTGCTGGTGTAGCACGCAAACTTGGGTCCCCGCCTGCGCGGGGATGACGTGCATAAGCTAACGGGAAAAGTGGCGTCAGGTGGCGGCGTAGCCGTGGTCGCGCATGTCTTTCTTGACGGTGTCGTAGTACGAGTCGCTGATGCGGTACTTGAACATCAGGGCGCCCATCAGGAAGTGGAAGAAGCCCGGGATCACCGACAGCATCAGGGCGATGCCCTGCAGCGCCAGCGCCGATTGCTCCTGGTTCGGCTGGTATTCGAAGTAGTTCAGCAGGATGCCCACCATGCCGCCGGCGACGGCCATGCCGGCCTTCTGGCACACCGAGATGCCGCCGAAGGCGAAGCCGGAGACGCGCTTGCCGGTCTTGACCTGGCCGTAGTCGATGGTCTCGGCGATGGCCGACCAGAACACCGGCGCATGCAGGTCCACCACCAGCGACAGCACGAAGTACAGGACGAAGGCCAGCAGGATGTCGCCCGGCTGCACCAGGAAGTAGATCATCACGCTCAGCACCGCCACCGCCAGCTGGGTGTAGCGGAACAGCTTGACCTTGCAGTAGAACTTGGTGGTCCAGGTGGACACCACCATGGCCAGGATGGCTGCCGCCACGCCGGTCGACAGGAAGGCCGAGACGGTCGCTGTGTCGCCTCCTAGGAAATACTTGGCGTAGTAGATCGCCACCGAACCGCGGATCACGTAGCCGATGGTGCCGGTCACGCAGACGCCGCACAGGATCAGCCACTGGTCGTTCCGCAGCAGCACCCTCACCTGCTCCATCAGCGGCTGCTTCTCGACCTTGTGCACCACGCGCTCGGTGGTGGTAAAGAAGCAGAACAGGAACAGGCCCACGCCCATCGCCGCCATCACCGCCATCGCGGCCTGGTAGCCGGCGGCCGGATTGGCGCCGTCCCACCAGCTGGCCAGCACCGGCACGATGATGGTCACCATGAAGGCGCCGATCTTGGCGAAGAACAGGCGGTAGCCATTGGCCGACAGGCGCTCCTGCGGGTCCGAGGTCAGGCCGCTGATCAGCGAGATGTAGGGAATGCCCACGCCGGCCGTCATGATGGTCATGAGGATGTAGGTCGAATAGGCCCAGACCAGCTTGGCGTCGTAGTCCCAGTCCGGCGTCGAGAACACCAGGAACACGCTCAGGCCGTAGGGCACGGCGAGCAGCAGCAGCCAGGGACGATAGCGTCCCCAGCGCGTCAGGACGGAATCGGTGATCTGCCCCATCGCCAGGTCGGCGATCGCTCCCACCACCTTCACCGCCACGAACAGCGCCGCCAGGTCGACGGTCCGGAGGCCGTAGATGTCGGTGTAGAAGAAGGTAATGATCAGCATCATCGACGAGATCACCACGTTGAGCGCCATGTCGCCTGCGCCGAAACCCACTTTTTCGAGGGTGGAGAGTTTTTGAGTTTGCATGATTCGCGGTCCCTTCCAAACGATTCGGGGCACTGCCGGATACCACCGTGCAGTGCCCCTGTTTTGCTGCCTTGCCTTACATCTTCCAGCGCAAGGCGACCGAGACCGAACGTCCGACCTGGAGCGTACCGAAATTGGTCAACAGCTCATTACCCGCATTGCCGAAGTGGTAGTACTGCCGCTGCATTTCGTTCGTCAAGTTGATGGCAGCGATATCGACCGAGGTCCTGTCGTTGATTTTGTAGGAAACTTGCATGTCCACGCTCTTTTCGGGATGACGCCAGATACCAATCGGATTTGCAAACAAGGCGGCTTCGTTGGCGGCCAGGAAGGCTGAGCGCCAGACATAGGACAAGCGCGCGCTGACCGGGCCCTTTTCGTAAGCCAGGGTGGCGTTGTAGGAGCGGTCGGACACCCCGAAGAACGGTGTCTCGAGCTGGGCGATGATCTCGCCGGCACTATTGGCCTCGGGTACGTTCTGCGACGAGCTGAGTCGGGTATAACTGCCCTGGAAGCCCAGACCGTCCAGCGGGCCCGGCAGCCACTTCGGGAAGTAGATCAAGCCGATCTCGACACCCTTGATCGTGCCGTCGGAAGCGTTGACCGGTGAGTTGATGACGTAGTCATAGCCGTTCGTATGGTCGCCGCCCGAGGTCGAGTTGCGGAAGGGGTCGTCCGCCGGTTCGACGTGAATCTTGCGACGCAGGGGCACGACCAGGCCGTCGATCTTGCGCTTGAACACAGTGCCGTAGAGCGCGCTGTCTTTCTGGAAATACCACTCCCCCGTCAGATCGAAGTTCGTCGAGAGCGTCGGTTTCAGGTCCGGATTGCCGCCGGTGCCCGAGCCATACCCCACCCGCGACACGTCGTCAGCGAGTTGCAGGACAGGATTCAGGTCGCCGAAATTCGGGCGCCGCAGTGTTTTACCAAAGTTGAAGCGCGTTACGACGTCCTTGGTCGGGTCGTAAGTCAGCGTCAGGCTGGGCAGGAACTTGCTGGTCGACTTGCTGGCGCCAGACGGCGTGACCGCCTTGGTGGTGGCATCGACCTTATAGAAGGTCATGTCGGTATCGACTTTGGTGTAGCGCACGCCGGCATTGGCGCGCAGGCGATTGCCGAACAGCTCGCTTTGGAAATTCCCCATCAGGTAGAGATTGCTCGTCTTTTCCTCGATCTCGAAGGTCTTCTGCAGGCTCAGTTTGTCCGTGGTCAGGAAGTTGCTGTTGACCGAGTTATAGAGCTTGCGCCAGTCGTCGATATGGTCGCGGATATAGTAGGCATTCGGCTCCACCCATGAGCGCGGAACGTCCGAAATATCCGTGCCGAAGTCCGAGTTGGTAATGGAATACTCCGGGCCCAGCGAGGCGAGGTTGCGGCCCAGGAAGGCCGATTGCGTCCGGTTGGCCTCCGACGCCTTGCGTACGTCGTGGCGTGCCCCGAATTGGAGGGTCTCCAGGGCGCCCCAGCCGGCATCGAAGACGCCCGACAGCGTGGCCGTCGCGGCGCTGCCCTTGTTGCGGTTGGCGTTATCGTAGAACTCCGCCACATTCCACTTGCTCGGGTCGGCCAGCTCGGCATTGTCATTGAACCGGAAGGCCGTATCGCCGCCGGCATTGAAGTCGACGTCGATGGAAGGTGCAATGCGATCGATCCGGGTCGCGGTAAATTGCGTGTCGAACTCGCTCGTCTGGTAAGACAAATCACCGTCCAGCTTCAGGCGGTCGCCAATATTCCACTTGCCGTTCAGGGCATACACGAAGGAATCGGTTTTCGACGTGGTGTAGTCGCCGCTGTTGAAGCCATAGACGTT
>CBIHLT010000247.1:0-6424 GCA_966210615.1 uncultured Massilia sp. | reverse complement strand
ATGCCACACTGATCCAAACGCATCCAGCCAGGAGACTCCCATGCCCAAGACCATGATCGCCGGCCACCTGCTGCACCCGATCCTGAACAAGATCCCGGCCACCCTGATCCCGCTCGGCCTGCTGCTCGACGCCGCGCACCGTTCCACGCGCGATCCGCGCTATGCCGACGCCGCCTTCTACAGCCTGGCGGGCGGCCTGGTCGGCGGCCTGGCCGCCGGCGCCGCCGGCGCGCGCGACTACCAATCCATCGCCGACGATACCCCGGCCAAGAGCGACGCCACCGTGCACGGCATCCTGAACGGCACCGCGCTCGCCTTCACCGCCGCCAACCTGGCCAAGCGCGTCAGCACCCCGCACCACGCGCCGCGCTCGATGGCGCTGTCGGTGCTGGGCGCGGCCGCCGTGCTGGGTTCGGCCTGGCTCGGCTACCGCATGCTGGGCTCGCCCGGCATGCCGGTCCCGGCCATCAAGCCGCCCGCCGGCGCCCTGCCCAACGAAGAACGCTATGACCACACCGTGCTCGACGTCGATCAATATGCGGCCAGCGGCGAGACCGAGCAGAGCTACCGCGCTCCAGCCCAGTAACACGACCATAAGCGTTGCGTTAACGCAACCCTTCCGCCGCATATTTGCGCTTTGCTGAACAGTGATATGTGCCGCACAGAACAAAACCTGGCCGCAGCGCTAGACTGTGCTTATGTACACACCAAAGAAAATTGCGGCGGGATTGTCGGGTGTTGCCAGCGTCTTGTGGCTGGGCCTGACGGCTGCGGTGGCGGCGAGCCAGCGCAGGCTGGTGTTCAACCCCACCGTGGAGCGCGAGGTGCAAAGCCCGCGCAGCAGCGGGCACCGCACCCGCCAGGTGGTACTGCGCGCCAGGGACGGCACCCGCCTGTGCGGCTGGCTGATGACGCCCCAGGTGCAGGGCCCGCGCCCGGCCGTGATCTACTTCGGCGGCCGTTCCGAGGAAGTGTCCTGGGTGGTGCGCGACGCCGGCAAGCTGTTCCCCAACATGACCGTGCTGGCCATGAACTACCGCGGCTACGGCGAGTCGCACGGCGACCCGGCCGAAGCCCACATGGTCGAAGACGGCTGCGTGTTCTACGACTGGCTGGCCGCGCGCGGCATGGTCGACACAAGGCGCATCGCGGTCGTCGGCCGCAGCCTGGGCTCGGGCGTGGCGGTCCAGGTAGCCAAGGAGCGCCCGGTGCACTCGGTGGTCCTGATCACGCCCTACGACTCGATCCTGGCGATCGCCAAGAAGCGCTTCCGCGCAATGCCGATCGAGTACATGCTGCGCCACCGCTTCGAGTCGATCAAGTACGCGCCCTCGCTCACCGCCCCCACTTACGTGCTGCGGGCCAGCGAGGACGACGTGGTGCCGCATTCGCACACCGACGAACTGGTGGCCAAGCTGGCCCAGCTGGTCGCGGACGACACCGTGCCCAACTCGGACCACATGAACATTCCCTACCTGGAAGCGACCCAGGCCCTGATCGCCAGCTTCCTCACGCGCCAGTTCAACCAGCCCGTCACCACGCCCGTCCTGCCGCCGGTGTCCCCGCCCGCACCCGCCGCGCCCGCAGCCGAAACAGCGGTCAACGCGGCAGTCGAAGCGGCAGTCGAAGCAAAATAATTGTTGAGTATTGTCAACACTTATATTTCCCTCGAATAAATTGCCAAGTAAAATGGTATTTGTCATCAATATGCCGGATGATGCATATTTGACAGGCTGAGCTGCGAGGGTCCAGGTATGGCGAACCATGCGCGGCACGCGGCCGGTTTTCCCAGGAGTTTCCTGTTGCGGTGATGCGACATGGCAAGGCTTCCACCGGGTAAATCGACCCCGCGATACAAATCGACACCCCATGAGCGTTCCCAGGCTGACACAATCGCGCTGCGCGATGATCTCTTCCTTTGAACGCCATGGACGATGCAGCTTGCGCTGCCCGCCCCGTCGGCAACGATGCGGCGGGTACAATATCGCTATTCCAGGAGCCACTACATGAAATTTAAGCATCTCAGCCTGACCATCGCGGCCCTGTGCGTCGCCGGAAGCGCCTTCGCTGTGCCGGCCGCACCTAAACTGGGCGTGGTCTACGACGCGGGCGGCAAGTTCGACAAGTCGTTCAACCAGTCGGCCTTCGAAGGCCTGCAGCGCTTCAGCAAGGAGACCGGCATCAAGGTGCTCGAGGTCCAGGCGAACAGCGATACGCAGGCCGAGCAGGTGATGCGCGGCCTCGCGCGCAAGAAGATCGACCTGATCGCCGCGATCGGCTTCTCGCAGACCCAGGCGGTCCAGAAGGTCGCCAAGGAATTCCCGAACGTGCGCTTCGTGCTGATCGACAGCATCGCGCAAGGCAACAACATCAACTCGGTGATGTTCAAGGAGCAGGAAGGCTCCTACCTGGTCGGCGTCGCCGCCGCCATGGCCTCCAAGACCAAGAAGCTGGGCTTCGTCGGCGGCATGGACATCCCGCTGATCCGCGCCTTCGCCTGCGGCTACGCGCAAGGCGCCAAGGCCCAGTATCCGAAGATCGAGATCATGCAGAACATGGTCGGCACCACCGCCGCGGCCTGGAACGACCCGGCCAAGGGCGGCGAACTGGCGCGCGCCCAGTTCGAGCGCGGCGCCGACGTGGTGTTCGCGGTGGCCGGCGGCAGCGGCATGGGCGCCCTGCAGATGGCCAAGACCAAGGGCAAGCTGGCGATCGGCGTCGATTCGAACCAGAACTACCTGCACCCGGGCACCATGCTGACCTCGATGATCAAGCGCGTCGACGTGGCCATCTACGACTCCTTCATGGCGCAGAAGAACGGCACCTGGAAGGCCGGCGTCACCTACAAAGGCATCAAGGAAGGCGGCGTGGACTGGGTCCTGGACAAGGACAACCGCAAGGTCGTCTCGCCGGAGATCGAGAAGCGCGTGAACGCCGTGCGCACCGACATCATCAACGGCAAGATCAAGGTCATCGACTATCGCGCCGGCAGCAGCTGCCCGGTCTGATCGCCGCATCCCCATGAAAAGCGCGCCGCGCCGGTGAACCCGGCCCGGCGCGCTTTTGAATAAAACGAACCACAACACACAGATCGCAATGCAGCCAGCCGTAGAATTTCGCAACATAAGCAAGGCCTTCGGGCCGGTGCAGGCGAACGCCGACGTCAGCTTCTCGATCGCCAAGGGCTCGATCCATGGCGTGATCGGCGAGAATGGCGCCGGCAAATCCACCCTGATGAGCATCCTGTACGGCTACTACAACGCCGACAGCGGCCAGCTCCTCATCAATGGGGAGGAACGCCAGATCCGCACCAGCCACGAAGCCATCGCGCTGGGCATCGGCATGGTGCACCAGCACTTCATGCTGGTCGAGAACATGACCGTGCTCGACAACGTGATGCTCGGCACCGAGGGCGGGTTCAAGCTGGCGGCCAAGCGCGCCGAGACCGAAGCGAAGCTGCGCGAGATCTGCGCCCGGTACCGCCTCGACGTCGATCCGCTGGCCACCATCCACGACCTGTCGGTGGGCGCCCAGCAGCGCGTCGAGATCCTCAAGCAGATCTACCGCAGCGCCGAGATCCTGATCCTGGACGAGCCGACCGCCGTCCTCACCGCCCAGGAAACCGCCTCGCTGTTCGAGATCCTGCGGCTGTTCAAGGAGCAGGGCAAGACCATCATCCTGATCACCCACAAGCTGGGCGAGATCATGGAGATCACCGACCAGGTGACGGTGATGCGCGCCGGCCGCGTGGTCGGCGCCGTGAGCACAAGCCAGACCTCCAAGGAGCAGCTGGCCAACATGATGGTCGGCCGCCCGATCGAGGGCAACCTGCCGCGCAAGCCCTACAAGCCGGGCGAAGCGGTGCTGAAGGTCGATGGCCTGCAGCTGGAAGACAAGCACAAGGTCAAGCTCCTGGCCGATATCGACCTCACCGTGCGCGCCGGCGAGATCGTGGCGATTGCCGGCGTGTCCGGCAACGGCCAGAGCGAACTGATGGAAATCCTGTCGGGCATGCGCCTGCCGACTTCCGGCAAGGTCGAATTCCTCGGCAAGGCCCTGCCCTACGCCGGCCGCTCCAACGCCGACGGCCTGCCCGCCGTGTTCCGCCAGCTGGGCATCGGCCACGTGCCGGAAGACCGCCTGCGCGACGGCGTGATCAAGGATTTCTCGGTGATGCAGAACACCGTGTTCGGCTACCAGGACCGTGTCAGGAACCGCGCCGGCCTGTTCGATTTCAAGGCCATCGCCCAGCGCTGCGCCCACTTGCTGGAAGCCTTCGATGTGCGTCCGAAGAACCCGGACCTGCGCATCGGCCTGCTCTCCGGCGGCAACCAGCAGAAGGTCGTGATCGCGCGCGAAGTCTCGGCCAACCCGAAGCTGATGCTGGTCGGCCAGCCGACCCGCGGCGTGGACATCGGCACCATCGAGAGCATCCACACCCAGCTGCTGCGCCTGCGCGACGAGGGCGTGGCGATCCTGCTGGTCTCGACCGAGCTGGAAGAAGTGCGCGCCCTGGCCGACCGCATCGTGGTCGTCTCCGGCGGACGCATCACGGGCGAACTGAACGTTGAAGAATTCGATACCACCCGCATCGGCCTGCTGATGGGCGGGATGCATAAATCATGAAAACCACTGAACTCCCACGCTGGGCCACGGGCTTTGCCCTGCCGGTCCTGAACCTGCTGTCGGCGCTGCTGGTGGCCGCACTGGCGATCCACCTGATGGGCGAGAGCCCGGTCGAATCGCTGCAGATCCTGTTCAACAGCGCCATCGTCAATCCGGAAGGCCTGAGCTACACGCTGTTCTACGCCTCGACCTTCGTGTTCACCGGCCTGGCCGTGTCGGTCGCCATGAAGGCCGGCCTGTTCAACATCGGCGCCGAAGGCCAGATGTACCTGGGCGGCCTGGGCCTGACCCTGGCCATGCTGTCCTTCGACGCCACGCTCTCCCCCTGGCTCCTGATCCCGCTGGCGATGGTCGCCAGCGCCGTGTTCGGCGCCGGCTGGGCCTTCCTGCCCGGCTACCTGCAGGCCAAGCGCGGCAGCCACGTGGTGGTCACGACCATCATGTTCAACTTCATCGCCGCCAGCCTGATGAACTACCTGATCCTCAAGCTGATCCCCGAGGGCGACCAGAACCCGGCCAGCCGCGTGTTCAGCGAAGCCGCGTGGATGCCGCGCCTGGGAGAATGGTTCCCGGCGCTGGGCGACACCCCGCTCAACATCGGCTTCTTCGTCGCGATCGCCGCGCTGGTGATCTACAGCGTGATGATCTCGCGCTCGCCCTGGGGCTACAAGCTGCAGGCCACCGGCCTGAACCAGCACGCCGCCCACTATGCCGGCGTGCGCATCAGCCGCACCATCATCGTCACGATGCTGATCTCGGGCGCCCTGGCCGGCCTGGCCGCCGTGAACTCGATCCTCGGCTCCACGCACTACCTGAGCCTGAACTTCCCGGCTGGCGCCGGCTTCATCGGCATCGCGATCGCGCTGATGGGGCGCCAGAGCGCGGTGGGCATCTTCCTGTCGTCGGTCCTGTTCGGCGCGCTGATCCAGGGCGGCTTCGACCTCTCGCTGGAGAAGCCGAACATCCCGCAGGAGACCTTCATTTTCATTCAAGGCCTGATCATCCTGTTCTGCGGCGCGATGGAGAACCTGTACGCGCCGGCGGTCCTGAACCTGATCAATGCACGTAAAAAGGGTTAAGCCATGGACGACTTCCAGTTCGCCAGTATCGTCGTCTCGACGATCCGCAATGCGCCGGTCCTGATTTTCGCGGCCATGGCCGGCCTGTTCGCCGAACGCAGCGGCGTGATCGACCTCGGCCTCGAAGGCAAGATCCTGACCTCGGCCTTCGTGTCGGCCGGCGTCGCCTATTCCTACCAGGACCCGTGGCTGGGCATCGCCGCCGGCATCCTGGCCTCCTGCCTGCTCGCGCTGGTGCAGGCCTTCGTGGCCGTTACCCAGAAGGGCAACCAGCTGGTCGCGGGCATGGCGATCAACATCGCCATGAGCGGCCTGACCTTCGTGCTGGCCCAATACTTCTTCCAGCAGGGCGGCCGCACGCCGGAGCTGGGCGAGGCGCGCCTGACCGACGTGGTCCTGCCGGGCACCGCCCTGCTGGCGGACATCCCCTTCGTCGGCTGGTTCTACGGCCATGTGATCGGCGGCCATTCGGTGCTGGTCTACCTGGCCTTCCTGGTGCTGCCGGTCGTGCACTGGGTGCTGTACCACAGCCGCTTCGGCCTGCGCCTGCGCGCCTGTGGCGAGAACCCGCATGCGGCCGACGCGGCCGGCGTGTCGGTCGAGCGCACCCGCTACACCGCGATGCTGATCGCCGGCGTGCTGTGCTCGTTCTCGGGCGCCTACCTGTCGATCGTCCAGAGCGGCTTCTTCCTGCGCGACATGTCGGCCGGCGCCGGCTA
>CBIHLT010000246.1:0-6465 GCA_966210615.1 uncultured Massilia sp. | reverse complement strand
GGGTGACCGATTGCGCCTTCTTGATGGTGGCGGAGATGTCCTTGCCGTGGTTGACCAGCAGGTAGTCGCCCACCACGAACTCGCGCCGCACCGCGCCCAGTTTCTCGTTGGCGAAGCGGTAGGGCGTCACGACCGGCCAGCCGTCGGCGTTCATGAACATCTGGTGGGTGCGGATCTCGTGCTGCTCGCCGCGCTCGGGGAAGCGCGCATGGAACACCAGGAAGTGGCGGCCGGTGGCGGCGTCGTAGTAAGCGGAGTTGTGGCCGGGCGAGACATAGCCGGTGCCGATGCCGGCGCCCGTTTCTCCCAGCTTGCGGTCGAACAGGAAGCTGCCCATCAGCTTGACGCCATAGGGCGCGATCGAGGCGTCGTCGAACAGCGGCTTGCTTGGGTCGGACTTCACGTTCGCCATGTTGTTGCCCTGGGCGTCCACATAGGGACCGTCGGGATTGAGCGAACGGGCCACGCGCATGTTGTAGCCGCCGGTTGCGTCCAGGCCGCCGAAGGAGGTGAACATGTAGTAGTAGGAAGTGGCGGGGCTGTACAGCACGAAGGCGCCTTCGATGCGGCTGTGGTTCCCGCCGATCAGGCGCTTGCCGTAGCCCTGCCCCGGCAGCGGCATGCCGTTCGAGGGGTTCATCTGCATGATGAAGATGCCGCCCGAGTAGGAGCCGTAGATCATCCACAGCCGGCCGGCGTTGTCCGAAAAGACGTGCGGATCGACCGTGTTCGGGTGTTTCAGGGCGTCGTAGACGGTCCCGTCGGCGCTGGCCTGTCCCCACATGCCCGACTGCAGGATCAGGCCCTTGTCGACATACGGCCCCTCGATGCGGTCGGCGACCGCGATGCCCAGCGCCGAGCGCGGCGAATCGCCCTTGCAGGCGTTGTAGTACATGTAGAACCTGCCGTCCGCGAGCTGGCGCACGTCGGCCGCCCACAGGGTGTTC
This sequence comes from uncultured Massilia sp., assembly GCA_966210615.1. Classification (GTDB taxonomy): domain Bacteria; phylum Pseudomonadota; class Gammaproteobacteria; order Burkholderiales; family Burkholderiaceae_D; genus Telluria. The sequence continues at coordinate 5,518 of CBIHLT010000246.1, read as the reverse complement.
GACTGCGCCCAGCCGAAGGCTTCGGACAGCTCGGTGTAGACGTTGGCCGAGCCGTTCAGGAACAGCTTGTTGGTGGCGCTGACGCTGTCGGTGACCTGCTCCCAGTTCATCAAATCCCTGGTCTTGGCCGAGGCCAGGTGCGAGCCGAACACGTAGAAGGTGTCGCCCACCTTGATGATGGAGGGATCGTGGACCGAGGCGTTCTTGAAGGCGGGCTGGGTGAATCCGGCCTGCGCGGCGGCGTCGAAGGAAAGGAGCGACGAGGCCAATAGCGCCCCTATTCCCCATGAAGAGAATATCGTTTTCATCTGATTTGTCTCCGTCGTTGTTATCCGCGGGCGGCCCGGCGTCGCGTGCGCATGGCGTCCATCCCCGGTATGTGTTGTGAATACACAGGATGAGGGAATTCAACAGGGGTCACAAATCACATTTATTAGCGAACTGATATCGAAATCGATAAGGCTCGCGCCTTGTCCGCCGGATTTGTATCCCACTGTATCCCGGCCCGGCCTCGATACATTCGGGGCTTCCTGGGACACGAAACGGACATTCCCGGCATACAAGCCGCAGGTGTAATGGTATCCATCGCCAACCGGGCGACACCATTCACCGAGGTCCCTATGTCCACCTTCAAATACGCATTCCCCTTGGCCGCCCTCGTCTTCGCGGGCGCGGTCCATGCATCCGGATTCACCGGCACCGCGGCCGACTACGGCACCGTCATCGCCACTGGCGCCGGCGCGCGCACCGTCGAGGTCACGCCGCACACCCGCTTCATCTACGTCACCAACGGCGAGACGCTCACTTTCCGCGTCGGCGGACAAAGCCTCACCTGGCACGTGGACACCTTCCCCAACGTCCACGCATTCCGCCTGTCAAGCATCATGCCCGCCGCCACCGCCATGGGGGATGTCTGGATCCATGTGGCGGTCGCCGAGCACTACCGCAACGGCTAGGCCATGGGCGCGGCCGAACATGTCCTGGTCGTCGACGACGACCGCGGGATCCGCGAGCTGGTCGGGTCCTATCTGGAAAAGCAAGGATTGCGCTGCAGCGTGGCCGATGGCGGACGCGCGATGTGGAGCGCCCTGCAACAGGCCACGCCCGACCTGATCCTGCTCGACATCATGATGCCGGGCGACGACGGCCTGGTGCTGTGCCGCGCACTCAGGACGGGCAGGCACCGCGCCATTCCGATCGTGATGCTGAGCGCGCGCAGCGACGAGACCGACCGCGTGATCGGTCTCGAGCTGGGGGCGGACGACTACATCGCGAAGCCCTTCGCCGTGCGCGAGCTGCTGGCACGCATCCGCACGGTACTGCGCCGCACCCGCATGCTGCCGCCGAACCTCCAGATCACCGACGCCGCGCGCCTGCTGGCTTTCGGCGACTGGCGCCTGGACACGACCGGGCGCCACCTGGTCGATCCGGCCGGCGTGCTGGTGGCGCTGGGCGCCGCCGAGTACCGCCTGCTGCGTGTCTTTCTCGACCATCCCCAGCAGGTACTCGCGCGCGAACAGCTGATCGGCCTGACCCATGGGCTGGGCGCCGACCTGTTCGACCGCTCGGTCGACCTGCTGGTCAGCCGCTTGCGGCAGCGCCTGGGTGACGATGCACGCGAACCGCGCTACATCAAGACCCTGCGCAGCGAAGGCTACGTGTTCTCGGCCGCCGTGACCATCGTCGAAGCCAGGCCCTGACATTTTTCACACTGTTTCAACCGGAGACTTCCCATGAACTTCATCAAATCCGCCGCCTTGCTGGCAGCCATCGCGATTCCCGCCGCCGCTTCCGCCTTTCCCTTCACCGTCACCAAGGGGGCGAAGAACGTGGTCCTGGTGCACGGCGCCTACGTCGACGCATCCTCGACCTGGCGCCAGGTGCACGACCGGCTGTGGATCGACGGCTACAAGGTGACCGTCGTCCAGCAAACCGGCGAGTCGCTCGACCAGGACGTGGCCGCCACGCGCGCCGCCATCGAGGCCCAGGACGGCCCGGTGGTACTGGTCGGCCACGATACCGGCGGCGCCGTGATCTCGATCGCCGGCACCAGCGCCAAGGTGAAGTCGCTCGTGTACGTGGCCGCGCTGCAGCCGGCGGTCGGCGAAAGCGCCGCCCAGCTGCTGGCGTCCATGCCGGCGCTGCACGACGCCTACCGCATCGGCAAGGATGGCCGCCAGTCCATCCTTGCCACGAAATTCGCGGAAGTGTACGCCGCCGACATCCCGCCGAACCGCACCAATTTCCTCAGCGTCGCCCAGAAGGCGGTCGCGCCCGCGGCGCTCGCCACGCCCGGCTGGGAGGCCGCCTGGCGCGCCAAGCCGAGCCACGCGATCGTGGCCGCCGACGACCGCGTCATCAATCCGGAGCTGCAGCGCTGGATGTACAAGCGCGCCGGTTCCAAAGTGGTCGAGATCAAGTCCAGCCATGCGCTGAACCTGGCCAAGCCGGAAGAAGTCGCGGCCGTCATCGTCGGGGCCGCGCAGGAAGTGCGCTGAGGCGCCGCTTTTTTTGTATGCCACTGTGTCGGACGGCCATGTGGACACATGAGGCCGCATCCGGAAGGGTTTGCCGACACAGCCGGGATACACGGGCCGCTTACGCTGCTTTAACCGGCACCTGGCCGGTTCCACTGCCGATTCACCCAACGAAGGAGATTCACATGAAGCACAGCTATGCGGGCGTGGCCGCCGCCCTCGCCCTGGTCATCTGCGCGGGCGCCGAGGCGGCGCCTGAAAAGAAGGCGATGGAGAAATGCTACGGCGTGTCGCTCGCCGGCCATAACGATTGCGCCGCCGGCCCCGGCACTTCCTGCGCGGGCAGCGCGTCCGGCGACTACCAGGGCAATGCCTGGACCCTGGTCGAAAAAGGCAGCTGCACCAGCATCAAGACCCCAAAGGGCTACGGCTCGCTGACGGAAAAGAAGGCCTGAGCCGCACGGGCCGGTCCTGAAGTCCGCGGCAGGCGAAGCCGCCTCGCCGCATCCACCATCCACAAGGAGAACCACCATGAACGTCCCATTCACCTCCCGCGCCGGCAAGGCCGGCGCCGCCGCCCTGCTCGCCCTGGCCGCCCTCGGCATGCAGGCAGCCGCACAAGCCGCCGAGAAGGAGCTGCCGACCCGCTGCTACGGCGCCAACAGCTGCAAGGGCGAGAGCCTGTGCGCCACCTCCAAGAACGACTGCAAGGGCCTGAACGAGTGCAAGGGCCAGGGCGTGATCGTCAAGACGCCGGCCGAATGCAAGGCGCTGGGCGGCTCGCTCACCGAGAAGGCCTGATCCGCGGGCGGTCCGCCACGCCGGCGGACCGCTCGCGCCAGCCGGCGAAAGAAGCCCATGCCACTTTCCTCACTCCCCTCCATGCACGGTTACGGCCTCGGCCTGCGCCGCGAGCACTACCAGGATTTCCTCTCCACCCGCGTACCCGTCGATTTCGTCGAGGTGATCTCCGAGAACTTCATGGTCGACGGCGGCCAGCCGCGCCACATATTGCGCCAGGTGCGCGAACGCCATCCGGTCGCCCTGCACGGGGTATCGATGTCGATCGGTTCGGCGGACGGCCTGCGCGGCGACTACCTGGCGCGCCTGCGCGCCCTGGCCGACGAGATCGAACCGCTGTTCGTGTCCGACCACCTGAGCTGGTCGCGCATCGACGCCTTCAACTCGCACGACCTGCTGCCCCTGCCTTATACCGAGGAGGCGCTGGCCATCGTCTGCGACAACATCGGCCGCGCCCAGGACGCGCTGGGCCGCGCCATGCTGTTCGAGAATCCGTCCAGCTACCTGCGCTTCGCACCGGACGCCATGAGCGAATGGGAATTCATCGCCGAGATGTGCCGCCGCACCGGCTGCGGCCTGCTCCTGGACGTCAACAACATCCATGTGAGCGCCTGCAACCACGGCTTCGACGCCCTCGCCTACCTCGACGGCATCCCGGCCGACAGGGTGCGCCAGATCCACCTTGCCGGCCACGGCCAGGGCAAGGGCCTGCTGGTCGATACCCACGACCACCCGGTCGCGCCGGCCGTCTGGACGCTGTATGCGAAGGCGCTCAGCCTGTGCGGCGAGGTCGCGACCATGGTCGAGCGCGACGCCGACATCCCGCCCCTGCCGGAGCTGCTGGCGGAGCTCGGCATCGCACGCGCCATCGGCGCCGGGGAGCGGCCATGAGCCTGATCGCCTTGCAGCGCGACTTCCGCCGGTGGCTGCTGACCGGCGCCGGGGACGCAGGCGCAGGCCTGCCCGGCGCCACCGAAGCAGGGCTGGCGGTCTACCAGAACAACTACCGCGCGCAACTGGCCGGCTGCCTGCAGGCGAGCTATCCGCTGCTGCGCGCCTTCATGGGCGAGGAGGCTTTCCTGCACGCGGCCGCGGCCCACATCAAGGAATGCCCGCCGCACGCGTGGACGCTCGACGCCTATGCGGACGGTTTCGAATCCACGCTGGAGCGCCTGTTCCCATCCAATCCCGACCTGCACGAACTGGCCTGGATCGAGCACGCCATGGGCGCCGCCTTCGTCGCCCCCGATGCGCGGGCGCTGGAGGGCGCGGACTTCGCCGGCGCCGACTGGAACACGCTGCGCCTGCGACTCACGCCTTCGCTGCGGCTGCGCCGCCTGAGCACGAATGCCGCCGAACTCTGGCGCACGCTGGGCGATGGCGGCGCCCTGGACGGCGAGATGCTGGCCGAACCCGGCTCCGCCATCGTGTGGCGCAGCGGTTACCAGGCGCGCCTGCGCACGGGCGACGCGCTCGAGCACGAGGCGCTGGCGGCAATGCTCGAACACGGCAGCTTCGACGCCTTGTGCCTGCTGCTGGTGGAGCGGCTGGGCGAAACGCATGGCGTCGCCCGCGCCGGCGCGCTGCTGGCCGACTGGATCGCGGGCGGACTGGTGGTGGGCTTCGGCGCCCAGGCCCGAACCTGAGAAGGAGTATTCCCATGTCTTCCCTCTTCGCGGGCCGCCGCGCCTTTCTCGCGGCCGCCGCCGCGGCAGGCGCGGCGCCCCTCCTGGCCGGCCTGCCCGCGCAGGCGCGCGGCCGCATTCCTCCGCCGCTGGCAACGTTGCAGCTCGATACCGACCTGCTCCACGTTGCCTATCACGCGGCCGGGCCGGAAAGCGGCCGGCCCGTGGTGCTGGTCCACGACTTCAACTACGGCATCGACAGTTTCGCCGCCGTGGCGCCGCGGCTGGCGGCATTGGGCCACCGGGTGCTGGCGCCCTTCCTGCGCGGCCATGGCGGCACCCGCTTCAGGGACCAGGACACCCCACGTTCCGCCCAGCAGGCCGCCCTCGGCAAGGACCTGATCGACTTCATCGACGCCCTGCACTTCCCGGAAGCGGTCTTCGTGGGAATCGGCTGGGGCGCCCATGCCGCCTACGCCGCCAGCGTGGTGCGGCCGAGCCGGGTAGCGGGCCTCGTGCTGGCGGGCGCCGGCCGGGCCGGGCAGGCCGGCCCGTGGCACCAGTTCTATTACGGCACTGCTTCCGGAAACGCCGAACTGGAGGTCCACCGCGCCG
>CBIHLT010000245.1:0-6485 GCA_966210615.1 uncultured Massilia sp. | reverse complement strand
AGATCGAACACGCCTGCGACCGCGTCTGCGCCTGCACCACCTGCCACGTGATCGTTCGCGAAGGCTTCGATTCGCTGAACGAGCAGGAAGAAAAGGAAGAGGACATGCTCGACAAGGCCTGGGGCCTGGAGCCGAACTCGCGCCTGTCCTGCCAGGCCATCGTCGCCGAGGAAGACCTGGTCGTCGAGATCCCGAAGTACACCATCAACCACGCCGCCGAAAAGAACCACTGACAGCCATGAAATGGACTGACGTGCAGGCCATCGCCGAGGCCCTCTACGAAAAATACCCGGACGTCGACCCCGCCGCGATCCGCTTCACCGACCTGCACAACTGGGTCGTGGAGCTCGAGGAATTCGACGACGACCGCAGCCGCGGCGGCGAACGCGTATTGGAAGCCATCCAGACGGCTTGGATCGATGAAGCACGCTAACCAACCGAAGAAGTCCGTGGCGGCGCAAGAGCTGCCGCCCGACGTCCGCCCGGGCCAGTCGATCGAGCTGCTCAAGGAGCTGCACATCCTGACCCGCGACGGCAAGCTGAACCAGGACAGCCGCCGCAAGCTGAAGCAGGTCTACCACCTGTACAACTTCATCGAGCCGCTGCTCAAGGACGTGCGCGAGCAAAAGCAGGGCGTGTCCCTGGTCGACCACGGCGCCGGCAAGTCCTACCTCGGCTTCATCCTGTACGACCTGTTCTTCAAGGGCCTGGACGACGGCTCGCACATCTACGGCATCGAGACCCGCGAAGAGCTGGTCCGGAAGTCGGCCGAGCTGGCCGCACGCCTGGGCTTCGGCGGCATGTCCTTCCTGCCGCTGTCGGTGGCCGAATCGACCACATCCAGCAAGCTGCCCGAGACCATCGACATCGTCACCGCGCTGCACGCCTGTAACACGGCCACCGACGACGCCATCGACTTCGCGCTCAAGAAGAAAGCGAAACACATGGTGCTGGTGCCGTGCTGCCAGGCCGAAGTGGCGACCGTGCTGCGCAAGAACAAGGGCAAGGACCTGGGCCGCAGCGCCCTCACCGAGATCTGGCGCCACCCGATCCACACCCGCGAGTTCGGCAGCCAGCTGACCAACGTGCTGCGTTGCCTGCAGCTCGAGGCCCACGGCTACCAGGTCACGGTGACGGAACTGGTGGGCTGGGAGCACTCGATGAAGAACGAACTGATCGTCGCCACCTACAAGAACCTGCCGCGCCGCCGCCCGGCCGAACGCCTGGGCGAAGTCCTGCTTGAGCTCGGCCTGCAGGAAATGAAAGAACGCTTCTATACTCAGCAAACGGCAAGCGCCAACCAGGAATAAGACGATGAGCAAAATGGACAAGTGGATCGACCTGCGCAGCGACACCGTCACCCAGCCTTCCGACGAGATGCGCGCCCTGATGGCGGCCGCCGAAGTGGGCGACGACGTCTACGCGGACGACCCTTCGGTCAACCGCCTCCAGGAATACGCGGCCGACCTGTTCGGCTATGAGGCAGGCCTGTTCGCACCCAGCGGCACCCAGACCAACCTGATCGCCCTGATGACCCACTGCGGCCGCGGCGACGAATACCTGGTCGGCCAGGAAGCGCACACCTACAAGTACGAAGGCGGCGGCGCCGCGGTGCTGGGCAGCATCCAGCCGCAGCCGATCGCCAACCAGCCGGACGGCTCGATCGCGCTCAGCGATATCGAAGCCTATATCAAGCCGGACGACATGCACTTCGCGCGCACCCGCCTGCTGGCGCTGGAAAACACCATCGGCGGCCGCGTGCTGGGCCAGGACTACGTGGCGGCCGCCACGGCGCTGGCGCACGGCAAGGGCCTGGCCACCCACCTCGACGGCGCGCGCATCTGCAACGCGGCCGTCAAGCAGGGCATCAGCCTGCGCGCGGCGGTGGCCGGCTTCGACACCGTGTCGGTCTGCCTGTCGAAAGGCCTGGGCGCCCCGGTCGGCTCGGTGCTGCTGGGCCCGAAGGCCTTCATCGAGCAGGGCAAGCGCTGGCGCAAGATGCTGGGCGGCGGCATGCGCCAGGCCGGCATCATCGCCGCCGCGGGTCAGTACGCGCTGGAGCACAATGTGCAGCGCCTCGCCGACGACCACGACAACGCGGCCGAACTGGCGCGCGGCCTGGCACGGATCGGGCAGCTGAAGGTCGGCACGCCGCAGACCAACATCTTCTGGATGGACATCCCGGCGGCCGCCTGCGAGCCGCTGCGCCAGCATCTCGCGCGCGCACGCATCCGCGCGTCCATCGGTCCCAGGACCCGCCTCGTGACCCACCTGGACGTGAGCCCCGCCGACGTGGCGCGCACCGTCGAGGTGTTCGAGGCCTTCTTCGCCGGCTGGCACGCGTGATGACCGACGACGGAATCCGCCTGGCCAAGCGCGTGGCCGAAGTCAAGGGCTGCTCGCGCGCCGAAGCCGAACGCTATATCGCGGGCGGCTGGGTGAGCGTCGACGGCGCCGTGGTCGAAGACCCGGCCATCCGGGTCACGCCAAGCCAGGACGTGGCGCTGCTGCCGGGCGCCACCGCCATCGAGCCGCTGCCGGTGACCATCCTGCTGCATAAGCCCGCCGGTGTCGATGCGGGCGAAGGCGCGCTGGCGCTGATCAATGCCGACACCCTGGTCCAGGAGGGCAGGGGCGGCCAGCGCTTCCTGCGCCGCCACTTGAACAAGCTCACGCTCGCCACGCCGCTCGAACGCGCGGCGAGCGGCCTGGTGGTCTACAGCCAGGACTGGCGCGTGTTGCGCAAGCTGGTCGAGGACGCGTCGCGCATCGAGCACGAATACGTGGTCGAGGTGGAGGGGCAGATCGCCGGCGAAGGACTGGCGGGACTCAACCGCGACTTCAAGGCCAGCTGGCAGAATGAAACCCGTCTGCGCATCGCCGGCAAGAACATCCGTCCCGGACAGATCGAGAAGGCCTGCGCCGGTGTCGACCTGCAGGTGCGGGCCATCCGCCGCCTGCGCGTCAGCCGCATTCCGCTGGCCAGCCTGCCCGAGGGCCGCTGGCGCTACCTGCTGGAAACGGAACGTTTCTAAACGCGCGTCTTCTTGTTCTCGCCGGCGAAGAGCTCGATCTTCTTGGTCGCCCCCGAGACGATCAGGAGGTCGCCCGGCAGGATGTGGGTGTCGCCAAGGGCGTGCTCGAAGTCCTGGTTCATCCGCTTGACCCCGACCACGGTGACGCCGAAGCGGGAGCGCACATGCGCTTCCGCCAGCGTCTTGTGATGGGTCAGGTCGGGCGCATTGATCTTGGCGATCGCAAAGCCGTCCTCGAACTCGATGAAGTCCATCAGGCGTCCCGTGATCTGGTGCGCCACGCGCTCTCCCATGTCCGCTTCAGGGAAGATCACGTGATGCGCGCCGATGCGCTGGGCGATCTGCCCGTGCTCGGGCGACATGGCCTTGACCCAGATATCCTTGATGCCCAGTTCGGTGAGCACCATGATGGTCATCAGGCTCCCCGCCAGGTCGGAACCGATACCGACGATGGCGTGCGAAAAATCGGCCACGCCCAGCTGCAGCATGATGTTCTCGTTGGTGGCGTCGGCCTGGACGGCGTGCGTCAGGCGGTCGGCCCAGATCTGCACCAGGTCTTCCCTGTGGTCGATACCCATGACGTCGTGCCCCAGGCGCATGAGCGACTGGGCGACGGCGCCGCCGAAACGGCCCAGGCCGATGACGACCACGCTGTCGCTCGCGGAAAATGCGAACTGCTCCGTAAAAATCCTACCCAACAATTGGGTTCTCCTCAGGATAGCGGTAGGGCATGCGCCTTTCCCCCAGGATGAGGGAGGTCGCGATGGTGATGGTGCCCACCCTGCCGACGAACATTAACACCGTCAGCACCAGTTGGCCGGAAACGGGCAGCTGCCCCGTGATCCCGGTCGACAAGCCTGCCGAGCCGAAGGCTGCGATGACTTCGAAGATGACCTGGGCAGGCGGGAGATCGGTGAGGCGCAGCATGACCAGGGTGCCCAGCGCCACCGCAAGGCTCCCCAGCACCAGCACGGTGATTGCCTGGCGCTGCGCAGACGCGCCCACGCGGCGCCCGAACGCCTCGGTGTCCCGGTGCCCTTTGACCTCCGCGATGACCAGCAGGGCCAGGACCACGATGGTGCCGACCTTGACGCCGCCCGCGGTGCCCGCGCTGCCGCCGCCGACGAACATCAGGAAATAGTGCAGTGCGAGGGACTCGTGGCTGAGCGCCGCGATGTCGATGGCATTGAAGCCGGCGGTGCGCGCCGACACCGACATGAAGGCGCTCGACAGCAGCTTGTCCCCGAGGCCCAGGGGGCCGAGCGTGCGCGCGTTGTTCCATTCGAACAGCAGAATGGCTAGTGTGCCGAGCGCCAGCAGTGTGAAGCTTCCCGCGAGGGTCAATTTGGTATGCAGGGACCAGTGGCGCGGGTCGCGCCACCTGAGCCGCAGATCGTTCAGGACCGGAAAGCCGATGCCGCCGATGACGATGGCAAGCATCATGGGCAGCAGGATCAGTGCGTCGGCCGCATAGCGCACCAGGCTGTCGGCATGGATCGAAAATCCGGCATTGTTGAAGGCGGACACCGCGTGGAACAACCCGCTCCAGGCGGCTTCGCTCCATGGCTGGCCGTAGGCGAAGCGCAGCCGCAGCGCAAGCATGGCGGCCAGCAGGAGCTGCGACACGGCGGTGATGCCCAGTACCAGCCGCGCCACGCTGGCGATGTCGGTCATGCCCAGCGAGCGCGATTCCGTCTGGGTCATCAGGCGGGTACGCAGGCGGGGAGAACGGTTGACCATCAGCCCGAGCAGGGTGGCGGCCGTCATCATGCCGAAACCGCCAAGCTGGAACAGGACCATGATCACCGCCTGCCCGAAGAACGACCAATAGGTGCCGGTGTCGACCACCGCCAGGCCGGTCACGCACACCGCGGAGACGGCGGTGAAGAAGGCCGCGACGAAGGACGCCGCGCCGTCGCCGGCGCGGGCCGCCGGCAGGAGCAGCAGCACCGTGCCGGCAAGGATGGCGGCCAGGAAGCCCAGCGCGACCGCGCGTGCCGGATGGAGGACGGCGTTCATGTGGCGCGCATGCTCAGCGTGAATGCTCGACGTGGAAATCCATGGTCTCGGTGTCGAGGTCCGTCGGCAGCGGCCGGCCAAAAAGCTTCAGCCAGAAGAAACCCAGGATGCCGGCCGTGAGCGAGGCGAGCAGGATCGCCATCTTCGAACTGTCGATCAGTACCGCGTTGCCGGGGAAGGCCAGGTTGGTGATAAAGATCGACATCGTGAACCCGATGCCCCCCAGCAGGCCGGCGCCCAGTATATGGCGCCAGGACAGGTCGGCCGGAAGGCGGCACAGGCCGAGCGCCGCCGCGCCCAGGGCGAAGGCGGTAATGCCCAGGGGCTTGCCGAGCGCCAGGCCGGCCATGATGCCCAGGCTGTTGGCGGTGGCCAGCGAGGCCGCTGCGCCGGCGCCGATGACGATGCCGGTATTGGCCAGGGCGAAGACCGGCAGGATCAGGAAGGACACCGGCACGTGCAGGACGTTCTCCAGGCGGTGCGAGGGCGAATCGGCATCGTCCTGGCGCGCCGAGTAGGGAATGGTGAAGGCCAGCAGCACGCCGGCGATGGTCGCGTGGACCCCCGACTTGAGCATCAGGAACCACATCAGCGCGCCTCCCACCAGATACGGCAGCAGGTGCATGACCTTCAGGATGCGGCTCATGCACAGCAGCAGGCCGAACACGGCGAGGGCGCCGGCGAGGTAGGCGAAGGCCAGGTCGCTGGTGTAGAACACGGCGATCACGACGATGGCGGCCAGGTCGTCCATCACGGCAAGGGCGGTCAGGAAGATCTTGAGCGAGGCCGGCACCGCGCTGCGTCCCAGCAGCGCCAGCACGCCCAGCGCGAAGGCGATGTCGGTCGCCATCGGGATGCCGATCCCGGCCTGCATGGGCGTACCGCCGTTGAGCAGGAAGTGGATCAGGGCGGGCACGCCGACCCCGCCCAGGGCCGCGATCAGGGGCAGCATGGCCTTGCGGATGTCCGACAGCTCGCCGTTGTAGAGCTCGCGCTCCAGTTCCAGTCCGATGAGCAGGAAGAAGATCGCCATCAGGCCGTCGTTGACCCAGTGTTCGACGCTCAGGCCGGCGAACGTGGCATGCCAGAAGCCGAGATAGGCGCCGCTGTAGGCCGAGTTCGCCACGATGAGCGAGGCGACGGTACACAGGATCAGGACAATGCCGCTGGCTTTCGTGGAATGAAAGAAGCGCTGGAAGGTGAGGGAAAGAGCTTGTTGTACAGTGGGCATAAGGTCTCGGGAATGGTCGCGAAGGAACGGCGTGGCGGCCCGACCATCGCGCATCCTGTCCTACCTGACGGTACGAACACCCTTGCCTGGAGTATAACGCATTCGCGTTCAGGAAAGGCCGGTAGCCGGATCGCGCCGCAGGTTCAGCAATGCCACGAAGCGCGTCGCCGCCACGCCCAGCGGCCGTTCGCCGGTCCAGA
>CBIHLT010000244.1:0-6486 GCA_966210615.1 uncultured Massilia sp. | reverse complement strand
CGAGCGTGGTCAGGGTCGGCACGCCCATCCACAGCGCATGGCTGACCGTGGTCGCGCCGGTGTAGGGGAAGGGGCTGAGGCAGACGTCCACCTCTTGGTGCATCTTCAGATATTCGCCCATGCCGACGCGCGGACGCAGCAGCAGGCGCTCGCGCGCGATCCCTTCTTCCTCGAACCAGGCGAGCAGGCGCGTGTCCGTTCCCGGCGTCATCCCGCCCAGCAGCAGCCGGGAATCGGGAACCGAGCGCAGCAGGTGGGCCCAGTGGGCGATCACTTCACGGCTGAGTTTGTTCGCACGGTGGAAGCTGCCGAAGGTCAGGTAGCCGTTGGCCAGCGCCGGCAACTCGTTGACCGCGGGCGCGTGCGGGTCCGGCGCGAAGGGCATGGCCAGCGGCATGCGCACGATCTGTTCGGTGAACTGGTCGTCGAAGCGGCCCATCGGGCGCAAGAACTGGTCGGCGAGGAAATAATCGATGGCTTGCATGCCGGTCGTGCAGGCGTAGCCGATCCAGGTCGCCTGGATGGGCGCCGGTTTGCGGGCGAGCAGGGGCAGGCGGTTGTTCGCGGTATGGCCGGACAGGTCGATCAGGATATCGATGCCGTCCGCCCGGATCTGGCGCTCGACCGTGTCGTCGTCCAGGCCGGCGACCAGGTGCCAGTGGGCGAAATGGGCGCGCAGGCGCTGGGTATGGCTGTCTTCCTTGCGCGAGTTCGAATAGGCGTGCAGGCAAACCTGGTTGCTGTGCTTGAGCACGTCGAGGATGGGTTCGATGAAGGAAGCGACCGCGTGATTGAAGAAGTCGCCCGACACGAAGCCGACCTGCAAGGTGCGCTGCGGATGGCGGTCGTTGGCATGCGGAGTCCGCTGCGGCAGGCAGGGCGCTTCCCAGCGTTCGGCGAACTTGCGGTGTTCCGCGAACAGCACCTCGGGATCGTTGCAGGCGTGGCTCAGCATGAACAGCATGGCGCTGTGGGTGCTGGCCGGCTCCGCGCTGTGGGCGAGCGCAAGATGCCCCCAGTGCAAGCCCTGGCGCCAGTCGTTCAGGTCGAAGCACACGGTCGACAGGTAGCGCTGGGCGTCGGCGTCGTCGGGATTGAGCGCGAGGACGCGCTCCAGCAAGGCGAAGGCTTCTTCCGGCCGCTGCAGTTTCTTGAGCACCAAGGCCAGTTCGCGCAGCGCGGCCGGGTGGTCGGGCGCCAGCGCCAGGGCCTGCCGGTAGCTGGTCTCGGCCGCCTCGAGCTGCTTCAGTTCGAGCAGGCAGAAGGCGAGGCGCAGCGTTCCTTCCTGGTGGCCCGGCTTGAGCTCCAGCAAGCGGCGGAAACACGCGGCCGCTTCCTCGAACTGCTTCAGGCGCATCAGGGTGGTGCCGAGGTCATAGGCGGCGTCGGCATGCCCGGGCGCGAGTTCGCACACGCGCCGCAAGGTGGCGGCGGTGGCCTCGACGTCCCCCAGGCCGTTCTCGGCGGCCGCCACGCAGAGCAGCATGTTGGCGTCGTCGGGGCGCAGTTCGGCCGCGCGGCGGGCGCTGGCCAGGGCCGCATCGAACTGCTCCAGCTCGCGCAGCACGACGCTCAGGCCCTTGTGCAGGGCCGCATCCTGGGCCTGAAACTGCAGCGCACGCCGGAAGCTGTCGGCCGCGGCTTCGTGCTGGCCGAGCGCGCTCAGTCCGCCGGCCAGCACCTGGTGCAGGTCGGCCAGGCCGGGCTGGAGCTCGAGCGCGCGCTGCAGGCTGGCGACCCCGTCCTGGAGCCGGTCGCGCTTGAGCAGCGCCAGGCCGAGCATGGCATGGGCGCGGGCGTCGCGCGGGTTGGCGCGGATCGCGCGGCGGTGGTGGTCGATTTGCGCGGCAAGCTTGTCGGTCATACAGCCGTCCTGGCGGTGAAGAATGGGTTGGGCAGTCTGACTGCCGGAGAGCGCAGCGCGTTCATGGTTCGTCGCGAAAAGAAGATCGGAGAATTGTACTCGCCGTATGTGCCGTAGGGAAATTTTTGTCGTGCACACGCAACTGAAAGTTTGCAATCTGTAGCAGTGAATTTTCTTTTTGGTATCAGCCGGCGCCGCCTTTTCGGGTAAGATCTCGCTTTCCGCGCCAGTCCTCGCACATCGCATCGCTCCACCGACCCCTGCAATCATCCCGCCACTGCGGGATTCTCTGCATTGCGGCAAATTAATACGGCAAAGACCGATCGCGCGCGCCGGACCCGAACTCCCGAATAAGGCTTAGCAGGTAATCAATGAAGTATGGAAAGCGAACACTCAGCGTAGCACCCATGATGGACTGGACCGACCGCCACTGCCGCGTGTTCCATCGCCAGATTACCCGTCATACCTGGCTCTACACCGAGATGGTGACCACCGGCGCCCTGGTCTACGGCGACGTCGAGCGCCACCTGCGCTACGACGACCTGGAACACCCGATCGCCCTGCAGTTGGGCGGCAGCGACCCGGCCGACCTGGCCAAGAGCGCCAAGCTGGGCCAGGACTACGGCTACGATGAAGTCAACCTGAACTGCGGCTGCCCCTCCGAGCGCGTGCAGAAGGGCGCCTTCGGCGCCTGCCTGATGGCCGAGCCGCAGCTGGTGGCCGATTGCGTGAAGGCGATGCGCGACGCGGTCTCGATCGACGTCACGGTCAAGCACCGCATCGGCATTGACAAGAACGAGGACTATGGCTTCGTGCGCGATTTCGTCGGCACCATCGCCGAGGCCGGCTGCCAGACCTTCATCGTCCACGCCCGCAATGCGATCCTGAAAGGGCTGTCGCCCAAGGAAAACCGCGAGATCCCGCCGCTGAAGTACGAGGTGGCCTACCAGCTGAAACGGGAATTCCCCGAACTCGAGATCATCATCAACGGCGGCGTCAAGACTGACGACGAGATCGCCCTGCACCTGGAGCACGTGGACGGCGTCATGCTCGGCCGCGAGGCCTACCACAACCCCTATGTGATGGCCGACTGGGACCAGCGCTTCTACGGCGCGGCGGCGCCGGCCAGGTCGCGCGCCGAAGTGCTGGAGGCCATGGTGGCCTACACGGCGGCCCAGCTCGCCCAGCACGGCGCCCAGGGGATGCGCCTGAACAGCGTCACCCGCCACATGCTCGGCCTGATGGCCGGCCTGCCCGGCGCACGCGCCTTCCGCCAGCTGCTGTCGGACCCGAAGAAGCTGGCGTCGGGCGATCCGCGCCTGCTGCTCGAGGCGGCGGCGCTGGTGGACGCGCGCGCCTGATCCTCTTCCGTCTTGCCCTGCCGCGGCGGGGCAGGGCGCGCTAGGCGCTCTTGCGGTAGAACTTCGCGGGCGTGCCGAACCAGACTTCATTGTCGGGCACATCGTGCCGGACCTGCGAGCAGGCCCCGATTTCCGCGTTCGCGCCGATGGTCACGCCCGGCATGATGACCACGCTGGCGCCGAATTTCGATCCCCGTTTCAGGCGTCCCACCACTTTCTCGTTGTTCTTGCTGAGGACGGGGGTGTCGGTCACCACGAACGCATATTTCATGATGACTTCGTCCTCGACGATGGTGCCGGCCGAGAGCGTGCACCTGCTGCCCATCGAGACCTTGTTGCCGAGCACGCAGCCGTCACGGATTTCGCAGTAGGCCGTGAACGAGCAGTTGCTGCCGATCGTGACCCGCTTCCCGACCTTGCAATAGGTCCCCACTTTCGTGTTCGGGCCGATCGTCGAGCCGGCCTGGATGAGCGCGAAATCCTCGATCACGCAGCCGGCCGCGATCTCGACCTGGTCCTCGATGATGACGAAGCGGCCGATGGCGACGCCTTCGGCGATCCGGGCGCTGGGGGAGATGCTGTTCAGGTTGTGAGCGTTCATGGTTGTTCCGTCCTGTTCGAGTTTTTCTTAGGCACGCCGCTGAGCTTGTCCTTCGCGGGCTCCGTGCTGCGCGCCGGCACGCCCATCAGGAGCTGGTGCGGGAGCTCGACGCTGCTGACCACTACCGCGCCCGCGCCGACGGTGGTGTCCGCCGCCAGGCTGATCATCGGCCTGACCACCGCGGCCGAGCCGAAGAAGCAGCGCTCGCCCGTGCTGACGTTGCCTGCCAGGCTGACGTTGTTGGCGAAGTGGTTGTGGGCGCCGATCGAGCAGCCGTGGCCGACCTTGGTGCCGTGCGCGATGACCGTCCCGTCGCCGACCACGGTGTCCTCGTTCACCGAGCCGCGCACGATCGAGACGTCGCTGCCCAGGAAGCAGTTCTTGCCGATCACCACGCCGCCGATCTGGGGCTGGACGATGCGTTCGCCCGTCTCGACATCCCAGACCCAGGCCACGCCGCTGGCGCCGATGGTCGAATGCGGCTCGACCACGGTGTTCTCGCCCAGGATGCAGTTGTCGGCGACGACGACGTGGGAGCTCAGCTTGACCCCGGCCTGCAGTACCGCCTTGCCGATCACGCAATAGGGGCCGATCTCGACACCGGGAGCGATCACGGCCCCGGGATCGACGATGGCGCTGGCATGCACGCCGGCGCTGCCTGCCTTGCCGTGGAAATGACGCATCAGCTTGTAGAAGGCCAGCTGCGGATGGCTGAGCCGGACCAGGCAGTTCGAGCCGTCGAAGCCCGTGGTGTCGGCGCACAGGACCAGCGATTCCCTGATCCCGGCATCGCTGCGTCCCTCCGCATAATAAATGCCGTGCGGCTCGATGCGTCTGAAACTCTTGAACTGGAGGCGGTCGAGCTCGATCTCGTTCGATTCGAAAGGGATGCCCAGCGCAGTCAAGCTCATCTTGATCTGCGTGGTGGTGAAGGATTCCATCGCGTTCATTCCTCGGCGGTAGTGGTGGACAGCGGGAAGCCCGTGACATCCAGCTACGTTGCATCACGAGTTTCCATTTGTCAACTTTAACGGCGGGTCGCGCTCATTCCTGAGCTCTCACGGCCCAGACAGACTGTAACGGAAACTTCGCCGTTTCGCGAATTCGCTTCGCGCCGTTTCGCTCGTCCCCCTTGGCGTGTTTGCCCCTATGTATGTGCGTTCGATTATCGAAAGAAAAGCCGCACGCCCATTCTTTTTTGTTGCCTGTCGGCAAATTGCCACACTTTCTTAACAATTCTTCTACGCAATGTTGCGCAAAGCTTGCTCAGCGGCAAGTGAGGCTTGATAATCGCGTCATCAATAGAACTTGCATGACATCAACGCTGTTGTTCGGTCGAAACACACCGGATTGCCAAGACAATTTATGACTGTTGGGTCAAGGTTTTGATTTATCCTGTCGGAAATATGCGAAGCCGCAAAGCAAGGCTTCGTGATGCGTCGCACGGCGCTATCCACTCCGGGCGAGTCCGATCAATAGTTACAGGGAAAAACTGCGTATGAATTTGAACAACATGAAGGTCGGCAGCAGGCTGGCCCTCGGTTTCGCACTGGTGCTGGTTCTGCTGGTAGCCGTGACGGTGGTCGGTGTCTTGCGCATGGCGCAGATCCAGGACCGTCTGGAGCAGGTGGTGAGCGTGAACAACGTCTCGACCGGCCTGGTGGTCGACATGCGCAACAATGTCGGCGACCGTGTTGCTTCGCTGCGCGTCCTGACCCTGATGACCGACCCGGCCGACATGGAGCCGGAGATGAACAAGTTCAAGGCCCAGACCGAGAAGTACAACGAATCGCAGCGCAAGCTGTCGGCGATCTTCGCCGCGCACGCCAGCGACGCCGAAAAGAAGCTGCTGGCCCAGATCAAGGAATACGAAGGCGCCGCGATGCCGGCGATCGCCAAGGCGGCGGAACTGTACCTGGCGAATAACGCCATGGACGCGACCCGCGTGATGATCAAGGAAGTGCGCCCGGTGCAGAAGAAGTGGACCGAGGCCCTGGACCAGCTGGCCGTCCTGGAAGAGAAGCAGAACGCCCAGAGCGCCGTCGATGCCCAGACCGCCTTCGCCAACGCCCGCAACTTCATGCTGGTGATGCTGGTGGTCGCCGTCGTGCTGGGCGCCGCCGCGGCATGGTTCATCACCCGCAGCCTGCTCAAGCAGCTCGGCGGCGAGCCTGGCTACACCGCCAAGATCGCCGGCAGCATCGCCCACGGCGACCTGTCGATCGCGATCGACACCAAGGAATCCGACCGCGGCAGCCTGCTGGTCGAAATGAAGGAAATGCGCAACAGCCTGGTCGGCATCGTCGAACAGGTGCGCCGCGGCACCGAGACCATCGGCACCGCCTCGCGTGAAATCGCGGCCGGCAACATCGACCTGTCCTCGCGTACCGAACTGCAGGCCAGCTCGCTGGAGAAGACCGCGTCGGCGATGGAAGAACTGACCTCGACCGTCAAGCAGAACGCCGACAACGCCCGTGAAGCGAACGCCCTGGCGGCGACCGCCTCGGACGTGGCCCGCAAGGGCGGCGACGTGGTGTCGCAAGTGGTGGGCACCATGGGCGAGATCAACAGCTCGGCCAGCAAGATCGCCGACATCATCGGCGTGATCGACGGCATCGCCTTCCAGACCAACATCCTGGCGCTGAACGCCGCGGTGGAAG
>CBIHLT010000243.1:0-6566 GCA_966210615.1 uncultured Massilia sp. | reverse complement strand
CCCCGCGGCCCAGGCGCCTGCCCAGGCCAGCGCCCGCGCGGCCGACAGCGCCGCCCTCGCCGCCGCCAGCGCTTCCGCCGCGCCCGCCGCCGCGCGCGACGGCCAGGCCGGCGCCATCGTCCTCGACGGCGCCGCCGGCAACGGTTTTGGCGTGGGCGCCGCGAACGCCCCGGCCGCCCCCGCCCGCGCCGAAGCGCCGGTGACCCTGGCCGGCCCGCCGGCCGCATGGCGCCAGTCGCTCCAGGAAGCCCTGGGCGAGCGCCTGCAGCTGCAGGTCGGCAAGCATGCGGAACAGGCGGTGATCCGCCTGGAGCCGCCGATGCTGGGCCGGATCGACATTTCGATCCGCCACGCCGCCGGCTCGCTCGAAGTAAACATCTCGGCCACCCACGGCGAAGTGCTGCGCCAGCTGAACGCGGTGAGCGACAACCTGCGCAACGACCTGGCCCAGCGCCAGAGCGGCGAGGTGTCGGTCAACGTGAGCCAGGCCCCGCGCGCCCAGGCCGGCGCCCAGGCCGGTTCGCAATCCGGCCAGGATGCCCAGGGCCGCGGCCGCCAGCCGGGCCAGGAACAGGAGCGCACGCCGGGCCAGGCCCTGGCGGACGCCGGCAAACCAGACTCGCAGTTCTCCCTGAACGGACGCGCATAAGCCCATGAAAGCCAAACTGATCATCGCATTCGCCGGCGTCGCGCTGGCCGCCGCCGCCGCCGCCGGCGGCGCCATGTGGTACCTGAACCCGGTGCCGCTCAAGGGTGGCGCCCCCGAAGCCAAGGTCGAGCCCAAGCCCGAACCGGAAAAGAGCCTGACCAAGTACGTCACCCTCGACAAGGTGATCGTGATGCTGCGCCGCGCCCCGAACGAGCCGGCCGCCCACTACCTGTCGGTGGACCTGGTGCTGGCCACCACGCCGGAACTGGAAAAGGAAGCCAAGGAACACTTGCCGCTGCTGCGCAGCATCGTCGTGTCCAGCCTGTCCACGCGCACGCTGTCGGAAGCGTCCGCGATGTCGGTCGACCAGTATGCCGAACAGCTCAACAAGACCTTCGACGCCAGCTATGCCAAGGAAAACCACCTGAAGCCGTTTTCCGAAGTCATGATCGGCAAGCTGATCATTGAATAAGCATCCGCCCGGAGCCAACGTGGCCTATTCAGCCGAATACCTCGACCCCGCCGCCGCGGGCGACTACCAGGACGCCGCCATCGCATCCGCCATGAGCCCGGCGGAGGAGCAGCGCCACCTGCTGGCCTATGCGCCGCTGGTCAAGCGCATCGCGCGCCAGCTGAACTCGCAGGCATCGAGCGTGATGTCGCGTGAAGACATGGAACAGATCGGGCTCATGGGGCTGCTCGAAGCCCTGCGCCGCTACGGCACGCCCGATACCGGCTTCGGCAGCTATGCCTCGCTGCGCGTACGCGGCGCCATCCTGGACGAGCTGCGCCGCCAGGACTGGCGTCCGCGCACGGTGCGCCAGGACAGCCACAAGCTGCGTGACGGCCTGCGCGCCCTCACCCGCCGTTTGGGGCGCGAGCCGAGCGAGAAGGAAGCGATGGAAGCGCTCGGCATCGATGCGAGCGAATACCACCAGCAGCTGCTGGACGAAGGCGCCGAAGAGATGCTGAGCTTCGACGAAGTGCTGCAGGAAGCCACCGAGCACGCGCACGGCACGCCCGGCCCGGAAGAAGCCTTCATGGTGCGCCGCAGCCTGGAACAGGTGCTGGGCAGCCTCAATGAGAAAGAACAGCGCGTGATCCAGATGATCTACGAGTTCGAACTCAGCTACAAGGAAATCGCCGCCGTGCTCGACCTGTCGGACGCCCGCGTCTGCCAGCTCAACAAGAGCGCGCTGGCCAAGATGAAGGCCGCGCTGCAGCGCGCCTGAACGAACCACCAAGCAAATAAGCAAAAACGCCAGAAAGGCCAGACGTCATGCAGCAATTACTAGGAATCGCCATCGTGCTCGGGTGCGTCTTCGGGGGCTTCGCCCTGATGGGCGGCACCGTCAGCGCCATTTTCCATCCGGTGGAACTTCTCATCATCGGCGGCGCCGCCTTCGGCGCCCTGGTGCTGGGCAATCCCAAGCACGTGCTGGGCGAGATGGCCCACCAGCTCAAGAAAGTCGCCGCCCGCAAGAAGCACGACTCGGAGTTCCAGCGCCAGCTGCTGCTCCTGATGTACGAACTGCTGCAGACCGCCGCCGGCGGCCTGAAGGCCCTCGACGCCCACGTCGAGGCGCCGGCCGAGAGCCCGCTGTTCCAGCGCTACCCGCGCATCCTGGAAGAACAGAAACTGCTGGCTTTCATCGTCGACAACTTCCGCCTGATGGCGATGGGCAAGATCAACGCCCATGAGCTGGAAGGCGTGCTGGAACAGGAACTGGACGCCATCCACGAGGAACTGACCCAGCCGGCCAAGTCGCTGCAGAAGATCGCCGAGGCGATGCCGGGCTTCGGCATCCTGGCCGCGGTGCTGGGCATCGTGATGGCCATGTTCTCGGTCTCTGGCGGCGCCGATTCCGGCGAGATCGCCGAGAAGGTCGGCGCGGCCATGGTCGGCACCTTCATCGGCATCTTCTTCTGCTACGGCGTGCTCGAGCCGCTGGCCAACTTGATGAAGCAGCTGGTCAATTCGGAAGCCTCGACCATGGAAACCGTCAAGGTGGTGCTGTGCACCCACGTGGCCGGCAAGCCGGCCCTGCTGGCGATCGACGCCGGCCGCCGCCTGATCCAGCTGAACACCAAGCCCAGCTTCGCCCAGCTCGAACAATGGATCAACGCCATGGGCGGCGAAGATGAATCGCAGAACAAGCGGCGCCGCCAAAGCGACCGCATGACGGGGTAATCGTGTCCGCACTCAAGAACGACAAGCACGAAGCCACCATCGTCAAGCGCGGCGGCGGCAAGCACGCGCACGACGAGCACGGCGGCGCCTGGAAGGTGGCCTTCGCCGACTTCTGCCTCGCATTGATGGCATTGTTTCTCGTGCTGTGGCTGATTGCCGCACGAGAACAACAGAATCTCAAGAAAATCGTGCGCGACGCCACCGAGAGCGGTATGCTCGAAGGGCTTGGCCGGAAACCCGAGATCGCTTCCGAGCCGAGCGGCAGTCTGATCGAACGTTTCGACTTGCCGATGACCGGCAGCAGCAACAGCGACGGGCCCGGCGCCCCGAGCGCCCCGCGCGTGGCCTATGAAACGGCCTCCGACCTGGCGGCCCTGTCCAAGGCGCTGGGCGAACTGAGCGCGGAGGCCGGCCTGGCTTCCAACCTGGCCACCGTGGTGACGCCCTACGGCCTGCGCGTGATGCTGCACGACACCGACAAGCAAGGCATGTTCATGCGCGGCAGTTCGCTGCCGACGGGCCGTTTCGCCCGCCTGTTGCGCAAGATGGGTCCCCTGTTCGCCCAGATGAAGAACCAGATGCTGATCGTCGGCCATACCGATGCTTCCCGGTTTGCCGGTCCCGACAGCGGTGGTTATTCGAACTGGGCCTTGTCGACCGACCGCGCGCTGTCGGCCCGGGCCGAGCTGCTGGGCGGCGGGATGCGCGCCGAAAGCGTGCTGCAGGTGGTGGGCATGGCCGACCGCGGCCCGCTCGACGCCAAGGACCCGCTGGCCGGCGTGAACCGCCGCATCGAACTCCTGATCCTGACCAGCGCCCAGTCGCGCGCGGTGTCGTCGATGTTCGGCACCCCGGCCAAGGCGACAAGCCTGAACGAGGACGTCTCCGTCAGCATGCCGGACGAGGCGGCGCTGGAAGAACTGCGCAAGCAACTGCCGAAGTAAACCATGACGATCCAATCGAAAACCCGAGGTAACCGCATGAAAGTCACCGGCTCGTCCACGACGACCGTCACGATGGGCACCCAGCGCGTGAGTGTGCCGGTCCAGACCGAGGCGCCGGCCGCACCCGCCGCCGCCCTGCAGTCGGAAGTGCTGAAGCCTGCGGCCGAAGCCATGGGCGCCATGCCCGACTTCGACGCCGCCCGCGTGGCCGAGCTGCGCGACCAGCTGGCGCGCGGCGAGCTGCCTTTCGATCCGGCGCGCCTCGCCGGCCTGATCCAGAAGTTCCACGGAGGCCGCTGAGATGGCGAAGCTGACCCGCCAGCAGGCCACTGCCCTGCTGCTTGACGGCGTGCGCCTGGACGTGCAGGACGGCGCCGCGGTACACGGCCTGCTGGAACGGCAGTTCGAGGCCGCCGTGCGCCACCGCACCGCCGAGCTGACCGGGCTGGCCGAACAATTGACGCCCCTGCTCGACGCCATGGAGGCGCGCCGCCAGCAGCGCGTGTCGCTGGTGCGCGCCCTGTTCGGGCCCGAGGGCGGCATGGATCATTTTTTTGCCACGCTGGAAGCCGGCGTGCGCGCGGACGCCCAGGCGGCCTGGCAGGAGCTGGAAGCCATCGTCACGCTGTGCAAGCAAGCCACCGGCCGCAACGCCGGCTTGCTGGCCGAGCAATATTCCGTGATGCAGCGCGTGCTGCACGGCGAGGAAGCCATCTATGCGCCCCGCTGATTTCCTGTCTACCCGCATCGAACCACTGGCGCCGACCAGCGCCACCCGTCCGACCGCGCCGATTGGCGGCGGCGGCGGCTTCGGCGCGATGTTCAGCGAAGTCCAGGGTGAAGTGGCCGCTTACATTCAAAGCGGCGACAGTGGCGGCGGCGAGGTCGGCAACGGCGGCGCCAGCGCGCTGAGCGCGGAAGGCGCCCTGCTGCGCGCCCGCGCCAACGGCCTGATCATGGGGGCGGAAGAAACGGAAGAGGCCGAAAGCGTCGTCCCGATGGGCGGCGCGGCCCTGGAATCGCCCCAGCAACGTGCATTTTTGGAAAGTATCGCCCCCTGGGCGCGTGAAGCGGCCGACCAGCTGGGCGTGGCGCCGGAACTGGTGTCGGCCCATGCCGCGCTGGAATCGGGCTGGGGCCAGCGCCCGCTGCGCACCGCCGGCGGCGCCTCCAGCCACAACCTGTTCGGCATCAAGGCCGGCAACGGCTGGGACGGCGCGGTGACGGATTCCGCCACCACCGAATACGTGAACGGCGCCGCGATCAAGACCCGCGAGCGTTTCCGCGCCTATCCGGACGGCGCCAGCGCCTTCCGCGACTATGCCCAGATGCTGATCGACAATCCGCGCTACCGCGGCGCGCTGGGCGTGGGCAACGATGCCCGCGCCTTCGCCCAGGGCCTGGCGCGCGGCGGCTATGCCACCGACCCGGCCTATGCGTCCAAGCTGACCCGCCTTGCCAGCAAGCTCCAGGGACTCAGCGGCGACTGAGGGGAAGGTCGACCGGCTCGACCATGCCGGCGCCGCTGACGCGCATGCGCACCACCTGGCCGGAGGCCGCATTGCGCACCCTGATCACCGCGCCGCGCGCGCCGGCGTCGAGCGCCTCCCCCGCCATGCTGACTTCGATTCCCTCGTAACGCGCCATCATGATCACCTGGTCGCCGCGCTTGACCACGATCGGCGCCGTCAGCTGGCTGGCGCGCAGGATCTCGCCGGGCCGCAGGCTGCGCCGGCTGCTCTGGCCGAGCACCTGGGACGGGTCGCCGACGGCGTCGGGCACATTGGTGATGTCGCGCTTCTCGAGCGTGATGTCGGCGTCGGTGAGGGGCTGGTTGAAACCGACCGCGGCGGCGGTCACCGCCACCTGGGCCGACACGCGGGCGCGCACCACGAAGTCGTGGCGCCAGCCCTTGCCGGCGGAACAGCGGGCGACGAAGCGCATGCGGGCCGGCTGGCGGGTATCGAGCGCCTCGACCGCGACCGGTCCGGCGCACGGCGGCGCCGGACGGCTGCTCACCACCGACAGGTCGTATTCGGGGTCGGCGAGCCCGTTGGCCGCAGCGAGCTTGTCTAATTGTATACGGGCAGCCTGTTCTATCTCAGCAGTAATTGTTTGTGCAACCACGGTTGTGGCGCACAAAAGACAGGTTACAATGATTAGGGTTGCCCTATGGAAAGCAATCATTAGAAAATGTGTCCTACGAAAAATCACATTGTAAATCACTGCAGTATTCCGACGAAGGATCGCCATGACGATTAATTTCAAAGACGCCCTCGGGGTACACGCCGACGCGCTGCAGCTGCGCGCCGAGCGTACCCGCGTGCTGGCCTCGAACATCGCCAACGAAAGCACGCCGGGCTACACCGCGCGCGACATCGACTTCGCCCAGGCACTGCAGGAGCGCATCGACCAGGAAGCCGGCGAGCCGACCCTGTCGGAAGACGGCCCGCTGTTCCGCGTGCCCTTCCACCCCAGCGCCGACGGCAACACCGTCGAGATCGGCGTCGAGCAGGCCGCGTTTTCGCAGAACGCGTCCGACTTCCAGACCAGCCTCACCTTCATCACCATGAAGCTGCGCGGGCTGGCCAAGGCCATCGAAGGTTAATTACCAGGATACGCATCATGGGTTTCAAGGACATTTCCCAAATCGCCGGTTCGGCCATGGCCGCCCAGACCGTGCGCCTGAACACGATCGCCAGCAACCTGGCCAACGCCAACGCCGTGGCCGGCTCCGAGACCGAGGCCTACCGCGCCCGCAAGCCGGTGTTCGCCGCCATGG
>CBIHLT010000242.1:0-6583 GCA_966210615.1 uncultured Massilia sp. | reverse complement strand
TCAAGGATCCCACTCCGTCCAGCGTCAGCGTTCCCACCTTGAATATTCAAGACAATGTGCCGGCAGCGATTCGTTGGCTATCCTTTGCCGCACTCGCCGGAACGTTTGCATTTGGCGGTCTTAAATACCGCGCTCACTTGGAGTACGTTGCCATGCATACCATGCCACCCGGTCTTTACGAATTCAAGGTCACCGATCCTCGACCGGTGTGTGGACGTTGGAAGGATCATATGCCACACCAGCGTGATCCTGAGGCCTACCGCCTCTACATAAAGGCCCGCAACTTCTGGCGCAGCAAGAAAGAGTTCGAATTTACGCGTGAGGAACTGCAAAGCATCCTAGCCGACGTCACGCTAGCGGCAGAGAAAGGCGATTGGGGTGCGCGGGCGCTGCTAGCGCACTTTTACCTTGAAGGGTTAGGCCCGCTCGACACAAATAAGGTGCTCGACTCTGAGCCCGAGAAAGGGGTACGGATTATCCGTCAGGCGGTCGTTGCCGGCCAAGCATGGGGCTACTACGATCTTGGAGTCGCATACCAGTACGGCTATGGTGGCGCCGCCATGGACGAAGTGATCTCATGGGCCTACTACCGCAGGGCAGCTGAGCTGGGCAGTCCAGACGCACAAATGGCGCTAGCAGAGGCCTACGAAAACGCCAAGAGGCATGATGATGCCCTTGCCCTAAGGATGTGTGCTTATCAACAGGAACATGGTCCGGCCGCTAACTTGTTAGGTACTATCGCAGAGGTACGCGGCCAGTTTGCCGAGGCGCTCAAGTATTATCAAGATGGTATCCGCTTTGGAGACAAGGAGGCGGCAGTTTCGTTGATGCTGTTTTTTAGGGATCAATATTGGAGCCAAGTGCCTCCGAAACACATTAGCAAGCTCCGCGAATTGGAACTGGGGCCTGATGCCGAGCGTGAAAATCGCTACGACAAGATTTCAGAAGCACTGGAACTCAACCCTGATTTGAGACTGAAGCTGCTCGACAAGGTACTCCCTCTTCCTCCCGCCGAACTCCCACCGTGGAACGGAATACAGGACGCGGTCGCGCCAGAAACGGACGCACTGCCAACCTATTGAATTGTTCAGATTGTTAGAAGCGACATGCCAAAAACGATTATCACGGTCGGCGATAAGACCGATCATGGCGGCACCGTTATCAGCGGTTCTCCCACACACGATATTCGCGGCCGAGCGATTGCACGGCTCGGAGACAAAGTCGACTGTCCGCAGTCCTACCCTGGTGGCAAGCCGCATGGCGTCAACAAGATCGTTACCGCCCATGGCACATTGACAGTCGACGGCGTGCCTGTGGCGATCGAGGGATGCACGACGGAGTGTGGGTGCAAGCTGATCGGCAGCTTGCCTGCGACCGTAGGTTGAAAGCCTTGCGCCCGTCATAGCGCCGGTACGTTCATCAGATGGCGCAATTATTACTGACGCAGACTGAGCCTCGATGTTATGAACCGGGCCCTGT
Organism: uncultured Massilia sp.; assembly: GCA_966210615.1. GTDB lineage: Bacteria > Pseudomonadota > Gammaproteobacteria > Burkholderiales > Burkholderiaceae_D > Telluria. The sequence continues at coordinate 5,104 of CBIHLT010000242.1, read as the reverse complement.
CCCACGGCTTGTGTACCCCGAAAAAAGGGCGGCCATTAGGCCGCCCAAACGGAAAACCGCAAACCGGTGATCAGCGCGGCAGGACCGAACTGCCCATCAGGAATTCGTCGACGGCGCGCGCGCACTGGCGGCCTTCGCGGATCGCCCACACCACCAGGGACTGGCCGCGGCGCATGTCGCCCGCGGCGAAGATCTTCGGCGACGAGGTCTGGTAGCAGCCTTCGCCATCGGTGGTGGCGCGGGCATTGCCGCGGGCGTCCTTCTGCACGCCGAAGGCGTCCAGCACCTGCTGCACCGGCGAGACGAAGCCCATGGCCAGGAACACCAGGTCGGCCTTCATCTCGAATTCCGAGTCCGGCACTTCGACCATCTTCCCGTCCTTCCACTCGACGCGGCAGGCGATCAGCTTCTCGACCTTGCCGCCCTTGCCTTCCAGGCGCTTGGTGGCCACCGCCCAGTCGCGCTGGCAGCCTTCCTCGTGCGAGGACGAGGTGCGCAGGCGGGTCGGCCAGTAGGGCCAGACCAGCGGCTTGTTCTCCTGCTCGGGCGGCATGGGCATCAGCTCGAACTGGGTGACCGAGGCCGCGCCGTGACGGTTGGAGGTGCCGACGCAGTCCGAACCGGTGTCGCCGCCGCCGATCACGATCACGTGCTTGCCGGTGGCCTTGATCTGGTCCTTCAGCTTGTCGCCGGCGTTGACGCGGTTCTGCTGCGGCAGGAATTCCATCGCGAAGTGCACGCCCTTGAGCTGGCGGCCCGGGACCGGCAGGTCGCGCGGCTGTTCCGCGCCGCCGGCCAGGACGACGGCGTCGAAGTCCTTCTCCAGGTCTTCCGGGAAGATGGTGTCGCGCGCCATGTTGCTGACGGTGGCCGGGAAGTCCTTGCCGATCAGGACGCTGGTGCGGAAGGTCACGCCCTCGGCCTGCATCTGCTCGATCCTGCGGTCGATCAGGTCCTTCTCCATCTTGAAGTCGGGGATACCGTAGCGCAGCAGGCCGCCCAGGCGGTCGCTCTTTTCGAACACCGTGACGTCATGGCCGACGCGCGCCAGCTGCTGGGCGGCGGCCAGGCCGGCGGGGCCGGAGCCGACCACGGCGACCTTCTTGCCGGTCTTGATTGCCGGGGGCTGCGGCACGATCCAGCCGTGTTCCCAGCCGCTGTCGGCGATCTTGCGTTCGATCGACTTGATGCCGACCGGCTCATTGTTGATGCCCAAGGTGCAGGCGGCTTCGCAAGGCGCCGGGCAGATGCGGCCGGTCACTTCGGGGAAGTTGTTGGTCGAGTGGAGGTTCTCCACGGCCGCACGGTAGTTGCCGTGGTAGACCAGGTCGTTCCAGTCCGGGATCATGTTGTTGACCGGGCAGCCCGTGTTGCAGAAGGGGATGCCGCAATCCATGCAGCGCGCGCCCTGCACCTTGGCCTGGCCGTCGGTCAGGGTGACGACGAATTCCTTGTAGTTCTTGACGCGATCGGTCGGCTCGAGGTGACCCTCTTCCTGCCGTGCGAATTCCATGAAGCCGGTAATTTTGCCCACGTTTGTTTTCCTCTATATTCAGCTGTGGCGTCAACCAACACCACTCGTCATCCCCGCGGAGGCGGGGACCTAAGTTTGTTCGCGTATCGTCAGCTCACACAAAACTTGGGTCCCCGCCTGCGCGGGGATGACGTTGTTTAAGTGTGTTGGTTAAGCAGCCATCTCGATCTTGTCGTTCGCCTCTTCCATGCTCGAGTTGTGCATCTCCTCGAGTGCCCGCTTGTAGTCGGTCGGGAAGACCTTGACGAACTTGGTGCGGCTGTTGGCCCAGTCGTCGAGCAGGTTGCGCGCGCGGGTGGAACCCGTGTGCTTGAAGTGGCGTTCGATCAGGCGGCGCAGGATGGTTTCGTCCGATTCGCGCTCGCCGTCGCGGGTCTGGCTGTGCCAGCCTGCCTTGTCGCCTTGCTGCTTGGTCGGCAGCACCGATTCCAGGTTCACCATCGCGGTATTGCACTTGCCCTCGAACTCGCCCTTCGGGTCGTACACATAGGCCACGCCGCCCGACATGCCCGCCGCGAAGTTGCGGCCGGTCTCGCCCAGCACCACGACGGTACCGCCGGTCATGTATTCGCAACCGTGGTCGCCGCAGCCTTCCACCACCGCGGTGGCGCCCGAGTTGCGGACCGCGAAACGTTCGCCCGCCACGCCGTTGAAGAAGGCTTCACCGGCGATCGCGCCGTACAGCACGGTGTTGCCGACGATGATGTTGTCCACCGCCCAGCCGCGGAACTCGGTGTTCGGACGCACGATGATGCGGCCGCCCGACAGGCCCTTGCCCACGTAGTCGTTGCCTTCGCCGACCAGGTCCATCGTGATGCCGGCCGCCAGGAAGGCCGCGGCGGACTGGCCGGCGGTGCCCTGCAGCTGGATGTGGATGGTGTCGTCCGGCAGGCCGGCATGGCCGTAGCGCTTGGCCACTTCGCCCGACAGCATCGCGCCCACGGTGCGGTTGACGTTCTTCACCGGCGAAATGAAGGAGACGCGCTCGCCCTTTTCCAGCGCGGCCTTGGCCTGGGCGATCAGCTTGTGGTCCAGGGCCTTGTCCAGGCCGTGGTCCTGCTCGCCGGTGTGGAAGAGCTGGGTGCGCGAATCGGTCTTCGGCTGGTAGAAGATGTTCGAGAAGTCCAGGCCCTGCGCCTTCCAGTGGCCGATGGCCTTGGATTTATCGAGCAGGTCGGCGCGGCCGATCAGTTCATCGTAGGTACGGATGCCCAGCTGCGCCATCAGCTGGCGCGCTTCTTCGGCGACGAAGAAGAAGTAGTTCACCACGTGTTCCGGCTTGCCCTGGAACTTGGCGCGCAGGACCGGGTCTTGCGTCGCCACGCCCACCGGGCAGGTATTCAGGTGGCATTTGCGCATCATGATGCAGCCTTCGACCACCAGCGGCGCGGTGGCGAAACCGACTTCGTCGGCGCCCAGCATGGCGGCAATCACGACGTCGCGGCCGGTGCGCATCTGTCCATCCGCTTGCACGCGGATGCGGCTGCGCAGGCCGTTCAGCACCAGGGTCTGCTGCGTTTCCGCCAGGCCCAGCTCCCACGGGGTGCCGGCGTGCTTGACCGAGGACAGCGGCGAAGCGCCGGTGCCGCCGTCATGGCCCGCCACCACCAGGTGGTCGGCCTTGGCCTTCGAGACGCCGGCCGCCACGGTGCCGATGCCGACTTCCGACACCAGCTTGACCGAGATGGACGCGCGCGGATTGGCGTTCTTCAGGTCGTGGATCAGCTGCGCCAGGTCTTCGATCGAATAAATGTCGTGGTGCGGCGGCGGCGAGATCAGGCCCACGCCCGGCACCGAGAAGCGCAGGCTGGCGATGTACTCGGACACTTTGTGGCCCGGCAGCTGGCCGCCTTCGCCCGGCTTCGCGCCTTGCGCCATCTTGATCTGGATCTGGTCGGCCGAGTTCAGGTACTCGGCGGTGACGCCGAAGCGGCCGGAGGCCACCTGCTTGATCTTGGAGCGCAGCGAGTCGCCCTCTTCCAGCGGAATGTCGGCCACCACGCGTTCGCTGCCCAGGATCGATGCCAGGGTCTCGCCCTTGCTGATCTTGATGCCCTTGAATTCGTTCACGTAGCGCGCCGGGTCTTCGCCGCCTTCGCCGGTGTTGCTCTTGCCGCCGATGCGGTTCATCGCGATCGCCAGGGTGGCGTGGGCTTCGGTCGAGATCGAGCCCAGCGACATGGCGCCGGTGGCGAAACGTTTGACGATGTCCTTGGCCGGCTCGACCTCGTCCAGCGGGATCGCCTTGCTCGGGTCGATCTTGAACTCGAACAGGCCGCGCAGGGTCAGGTGGCGGCGGGTCTGGTCGTTGATCAGCTGGGCGTATTCTTTATAGGTGCTGAAGTTGTTGGCGCGGGTCGAGTGCTGCAGCTTGGCGATCGCGTCCGGGGTCCACAGGTGATCCTCGCCGCGCACGCGGTAGGCGTACTCGCCGCCCACGTCGAGCGCATTGGCCAGCACCGGGTCGTTGCCGAAGGCGAGGGTGTGCAGGCGCAGCGCTTCTTCCGCCACTTCGAACAGTCCGATGCCTTCCACGTTCGACGAGGTGCCCTTGAAGTACTTGTCGACCAGCGACTTGTTCAGGCCCACGGCTTCGAAGATCTGGGCGCCGCAGTAGGACATGTAGGTGGAGATGCCCATCTTGGACATCACCTTCATCAGGCCCTTGCCGGTCGCCTTGATGTAGTTGTAGATCGCGGTGTCCGCCGACATCTCGTGCGGCAGGCCGTGGGCCAGTTCGGCGAGGGTTTCCAGCGCCAGGTAGGGGTGCACGGCTTCCGCGCCGTAGCCCGCCAGCAGGGCGAAGTGATGGGTTTCGCGGGCCGAGCCGGTTTCCACGACCAGGCCGGTCGAGGCGCGCAGGCCGCGGCCCACCAGGTGCTGGTGGATACTGGAGGTCGCCAGCAGCGCGGGGATCGCGACCATGTCCGGCGACAGCTTGCGGTCCGAGACGATCAGGATGTTGTGTCCCGATTTGACCGCGTCCACGGCTTCGGCGCACAGCGAGGCGATCGAGGCTTCGATGCCTTCCTTGCCCCAGCTGGTCGGGTAGCAGATGTTCAGCTCATACGACTTGAACTTGCCGCCGGTGTGCTGGCTGATGTGGCGCAGGCGCGCCATGTCGTCGAAGTTCAGGATCGGCTGCGACACCTCGAGGCGCATGGGCGGGTTGACGTTGTTGGTGTCCAGCAGGTTCGGCTTGGGGCCGATGAAGGACACCAGCGACATCACCATGCTTTCGCGGATCGGGTCGATCGGCGGGTTGGTGACCTGGGCGAACAGCTGCTTGAAGTAGTTATACAGCGGCTTGAGCTTGTTCGAGGTGACGGCCAGCGGCGAGTCGTTGCCCATCGAGCCGGTGGCTTCCTCGGCCAGCACGGCCATCGGCGCCATCAGGAACTTCAGGTCTTCCTGGGTGTAGCCGAAAGCCTGCTGGCGGTCCAGCAGGGTGATCGCCGGTTTCTCGCCGTGGGCGACACTTTCCCTGGCGCTGTCCTTGGCGCGGTGCAGGGCCCGCTGCGATTCGGACAGCTTGATTTCGTTGAGCTTGATGCGCACCGACTTGATCCA
>CBIHLT010000241.1:0-6754 GCA_966210615.1 uncultured Massilia sp. | reverse complement strand
GTGCGGCGGGGTTGGATGCGGCTGCGGCTGGCTTGTGCTCGGCCGGGGTGTGCGCTTCTGCCATGGAGTACTCCGAAGAAATGAAATGGGTTATGCGCATTATTTTCCACTCCGGGCCGGAAGTCAAGAAATGAAACGGTTGCATTTCATTAGAGATTCCTCTAAAGTCCGCTTCATGAGCAAACCGATGTCCCCTCCGCCCTTATCCCATGCTTGCGGCAGCAAATCGGCCGGGCGGCCGAAAGCGTCCGAGGTGGAAGCACGCACCCAGGAACTGATCCAGGCCGCGGCCGGCCTGTTCCTCAAGCATGGCTATACCAAGGTCAGCCTCGAAGCCATCGCGCGCGAAGCGCGGGTGGCGGTGCGCACCATTTACGTGAAGTTCGGCGGCAAGGCCGGCCTGCTCAAGGCGGCGCTGGCGTCACGCCGCGAGCGCTTCTTCCCCGCCGGCAGCATGGAAGAGGACACCCGTCCGGTGCGCGAGGCGCTGGACGATTTCGCCCATGTGTTTTCGGTGCTGTTGTGCGAGCCGGAAGCGGTGGCCCTGCAGCGCGTGGTGATTGCGGAGTCCGGCAGCAACCCGGAGCTGGCGGAAGCCTTCTACGAAGCCGGGCCGCGCCTGACGCGCGAGATGCTGACCCGGTATTTCTCCCGGCCCGAGGTGCGCGCGCAATTACGCGAAGGCCTGCCGTACGAGATGCTGCCCGCTTACCTGATCGGCTGCATCAGCGGCGATCCGATCGGCCGCTTCCTGTTCCCGGAGCAGGAGCCCTGCGGCGAGGAAGCGCGGAACCTCTTGGCCCAGCGCATGGAGTTGTTCTATCACAGTGTCCTGAAGCATCCTTGAAGCAACTCTCTGTGCGTCATCGCACCGACCCGCCTCTGCCTTGTGTGAGACCCTGAAGGCCTTTACAGGAGGATGTCATGAATACTAACAATACAACAGCGGCGCACCGCGAGGAGGCAGCATGAGCAAGTCTTCCCGTTACGAATGGCGTGACCAGCAGGCGTCGCTGCAAGAACGCATGAAGTGCTTCATTGAAAACCCCGGCAATGAACAGCTCGAAGCCGTCGTTGCCGAAATGCGCGCCTACGCCGCAGCGGCGCAGTCGGGGGCGATTGATATTCCGCAGCGCTTCGTCAGCTTCGGCTGAGCGGTAGCCGCGCGCAAAGAGCCGTCCAGTTTTACTGGGCGGTTTTTTTTCGTCTGGTGCTTGTGCGAGCGCACGTTGGACTTGGGTTCCGGCGTCCCCCACGGCCGGAATCCAAGTTTATCCGCGCATAACCTGCGTTAAACCGTCGCCGCCGGCACCGGCGCCGCCGCCCCCAAATCCTCCAGGTCATAGACCCGCGTCAAACAATGCACCGTGCGCGATGCGCGATGCCGTTCGTGGATCTCGCGGGTCACCACCTCCACTCTCCTCGGGCGCAGCGCCACCTGGCGCGGATCGATGGCGTCCCGCCCGTGGTCTTCGAAGCGGGCCGCCAGCTGCTGGGAAATGGTCCCGGTCACGGTCGCGGGTGCGCCGCGGATCGTGGTCCTGAGTTCGAAGCAGCGCGATTCGGGCAGCACGAAGACCGTGCCGATGTAGTCATTGCCGTGTTCGTCCATGTCAGCCTCCTGAGCCAGACGCGTCCGCGGCAAGGAATTGCCGCCTCATGCCGCCATCATAGCGATTCGCCAGCCGGCGGCAACCGGCGCACGCTTGGGTCACGGCATTTCGCACGCTATTTCTGCAACTCGCGCCGTCCGCATGCAACTCGTCGCATCTCCCACCGGGCGCTCCTGCCCGCCGCTACAGTGTTTCCATCAACCACAACGGAGACCCTGATGAAACCCATTCGCAGCATCGCCTGCCTCACCCTCGTCCTGATGTCCGCCGCCGCCCACGCCGGCGACCTGGCGATCCGCATCGACGACGTCAAATCCTCCGAAGGCAGCATTCTGGTGGCCCTCTTCGATTCCGCCGACAGCTTCCTGAAGCGCCCGGCCAAGGTGGCGCGCGTGCCGGCCAGCACCGGCACGGTGAACGTGCTGATCAAGGACGTCCCGGAAGGAGAATTCGGCTTCAGCCTGTTCCACGATGCCAACGGCAACGGCAAGATGGACCGCAACCTGGTCGGCATCCCGACTGAAGACTATGCCTTCAGCAACAATGCCCTGGGCAAGATGGGCCCGCCGTCCTTCGAGCAGGTGAAGTTCGCCATGCCGGCCGCCGGCACGGCCACCACCATTTCGCTGCGCTGACATCATGCAACGCCGCCGCTTTCTCGAATCCGGACTCGGCCTGGGCGCCCTCGCGCTCACGGGCGCCGCCCGCGCCGACGCGGAAACCTTCCGCCGATTTCATGCCGCCCTTGCCCGCCAGCCGGACTTGGCCGTGTATGCCGACACGGCGGGCAGCCAGGCCGGCCGGGCGGCGGTCAGCGGACGGCTTCCTGCCGACCTGCAGGGCAGCTTCTATCGCAACGGGCCCGGCCGCTTCGAGCTCGGCGGCGAGCGTTACCACCACTGGTTCGACGGCGACGGCTTCGCCCAGCGCTGGACCATCGCCGGCGGCCGCGTGAGCCACCGGGGCCGTTTCGTCGAAACCCGCCGCTACCTCGACGAGACCCAGGCCGGCCAGTTCCTCTATCCCTCGTTCGGCACGCACGTGGCGCGCAGGGGATTCCGCGACAACGACACCCTGAACGCCGCCAACACCAACCTGCTGCCCTTCAATGGCCGCGTGTACGCGCTGTGGGAAGGCGGGTCGGCCACCGAGCTCGATCCGGACACCCTGGCCACGCTCGGCGTCAAGACCTGGCGCGAGGACTTGCGCGCGATGCCCTTCTCGGCCCATCCCAAGCTCGATCCCCAGGGCGGCATGTGGAATTTCGGCGCCCTGCCCGGCTCCGGCCGCATTGCCCTGTACCAGCTCGGCGGCGACGGCCAGGTCTTGCGCACGGGAGTGGTCGAGGTGCCCCGGCAAGCCATGGTGCACGACTTCGCCGTCAGCGCGAAACACCTGGTCTTCCTGGTGCCGCCCTACGACCTGCAGCCCGGCGGCAGCACGAGTTTCGCCGAGCGCCACACCTGGGCCGGCGACGGTCCCTCGGCGCGCCCGCTGCGCGTGGTCGTGGTGTCGAAAGACAGCTTGAGCGTGCGCCAGGTATTCGAACTGCCTCCTCGCATGGTGTTCCACTTCGGGAACGCGTGGGAGGACGGCACCTGCACCCGCCTCGACGTGGTGCTGCATGCGGGCGACGTGCTGGCCGAGCTGGGCGGCCTGATGGCCGGCGAACGCCCCGCCAGCCTGCAGTCGCGCAGCGAAGCGGTGCAGGTCTGCCTCGACTATGCGGCCGGCCAGGCGCGCACCAGCCGACTGTTCGGGCCCAGCGAGTTCCCGCGCGTGGCGCCGCAGGTCGTCGGCAGCCGCCACCGCCGCCTGGTCCTGCTCGGCGACGGCGGCGAGGCCGTGCTCTCGAGCGTCAACCTGGTGGACACGGATACCGGCAAGGTGGACAGCTACCGCTTCGGCGCCGGCTGGCAGGTCGAGGAGCACGTCCTGGTCCCGCGCCGCCATGCGCGCGCCGAAACGGACGGCTACCTGGTGGGCGTTGCGCAGGACCTGCGCAAGGGCGTGGGCGTGCTGACCGTGTTCGATGCGGCGCGGGTAAGCGCAGGCCCGCTGGCGCTGGCCCGGCTCCCCTATCGCACGCCGCACTGCTTTCATGGTAATTTCTTGTCCGCATGATCACTACCCAAGAACCTGCCGCCGCCAAGCTGGCGCGCGAGCGCGGCCACCATCCGCTGGAACTGATTCCGCTGTTCCGGCGCTGGCCGCCTTCGCTCTTGCGCAACCTGCTCTACACGGCGATCTGGAGCAGCGCGCTCGCGCTCGTGCTGACCGTGCTGCAGAAACTGATGGGCCGCTCGAGCATGTCGTTCGCGCAGCTGCTGTTTGCCACGCTCGTCATCAGCAACCTGATCGGCTTCATGATCCACGGCATGCTGGAGCTGCTCGAACGTTATTTCCCGCGCGAGAAGCTGTGGCGTTTCCGCGCCGCCCAGGTGCTGGCGATTGCCATGGCCAGCGTGATCGGCATCCCCTTCGGCAATGCGCTGGTCGTGGGCAGGAGCCCGCTGCGCTTCTTCCAGTACGCCGGCCCGCTGACCTTCCTGCTGGCCTTCGCCCTGATGACGGCCGTGTTCATGGTCATGGTGCTGTCCGCCGGCGAGCGGCGCCTGCGGCGAGCGGCCGAGATGGCGCAGCAGCAGGAACAGATCGCCGCCGCCGGCCGGCTGGTCGCTGAAGCGCGCCTGCGCGCGCTGCAGGCGCAGATCGAACCGCACTTCCTGTACAACACCCTGGCCAACGTGGTCAGCCTGATCGATAGCCAGCCGGCGCAGGCGCGCCGCATGCTGGAGCGCTTCATCGACTACCTGCGCGCCAGCCTGGCGGCCAGCCGGGCCGAGCACGCGACCGTGGGCAGCGAACTGGACCTGGCCGGCGCCTACCTCGACGTGCTGGACGTGCGCCTGGCCGGGCGCCTGGGCTGGCGCATCGAGGCCGAGCCGTCGGTGCGCGCCCTGCCGATGGCGCCGATGCTGCTGCAGCCGCTGGTCGAGAACGCGATCATGCACGGCATCGAGCCCAAGCTGGACGGCGGCGAGATCCTCATCCGCACGCGCCGGGACGGCGCCATGCTGTGCGTCGAGGTGGCGGACAGCGGCCTCGGACTGCGCATGGCGCCGCCGCGCCCCGGTGGCGGCCTGGGGCTGGCGAACCTGCGCGAGCGGCTGCGCCAGCTGGGCGGCCAGGTGCAACTCATCGAAAACCCCGGTGGCGGCGTTACCGCGCGCCTGCTGCTCCCCTTCCCGACGGTGCCATCATCGACCATCCCCGCGCCCTGATCGCAGACGACGAACCGCATCTGCTCGACTATCTCGCTTCCCAGCTGGCCATCGCCTGGCCGGAGCTGCGCGTCACGCGCGCCGCCAACGGCATGCAGGCTTTGGCACTGATCGACGAGCTGGCGCCGGACGTGGTGTTCCTGGACATCCAGATGCCTGGGCTGACCGGGATCGAACTGGCGGCGCGCCTGTGTACCGGGCCGAAACCGCCGCGGGTGGTGTTCACGACAGCGTATGAGCATTACACCTTGCAGGCCTTCGAGCATGCGGCCTTCGATTACCTGCTCAAGCCGATCGGGCTGGAGCGGCTGCAGCGGACGGTGGAGCGGCTCAAGCAGGCCTTGCCCGCGCAGGTCCCGGCGCCGGATGCGCTGCAGGCGCTGCTGCGCCAGCTTGGCGTGGGCGCGCCGGCGCCCTTGCAGTGGATCCGGGCGGCGCACGGGCAGGAGACACGGCTGATCTCCATCGACGAGGTGATCTACTTCCAGAGCAACGACAAGTACACCAGCGTATTCCTGGCGGATGGGGAGAGCTTGATCAGGACGCCGCTCAGCAAGTTGAAGGAGCAGCTCGATCCGCAGCGGTTCTGGCAGATTCACCGGGGGGTGATCGTCGCGGCGAAACATGTGGCGGGGACGCGCACTGACTTCCGCGGGAGACTGCTGGTAAGGCTCAAGGGGCGGGAGGAGCAGCTTGTCGTGAGCAGGAATTATGTGGAGTTGTTCAGGCAGATGTAGCGAGTTCGCTGTTCTCACTGCGCGGCGAACTTGGGTCCCCGCCTTCGCGGGGACCCAAGTGCGCACCGTAGCCACCAACGTATAAAAAAAAACGGGACCCCAACAGGTCCCGTTTTCACACGAACATCAACCGATCAACGCTTGCGCGGCGGCGGCAGGTCCGTGCAGGTGCCTTCGTAGGCTTCCGCAGCCATGCCGATCGACTCGCCAAGAGTCGGGTGCGGGTGAATCGTCTTGCCGATATCCACCCCATCCGCGCCCATCTCGATCGCCAGCGCCACTTCGCCGATCATGTCGCCCGCGCTGGTGCCCACGATGGTGCCGCCGATGATGCGATGCGTCTCCGCGTCGAACAGCAGCTTGGTGAAGCCTTCGTCGCGGCCGTTGGCCACGGCGCGGCCGCTCGCGGACCAGGGGAAGTGGCCCTTCTCGACCTTGATGCCCTTGGCCTTGGCTTCCTCTTCGGTGATGCCGACCCAGGCCACTTCCGGATCGGTGTAGGCCACCGACGGAATCACCTTGACGTCGAAGTGCGCCTTCTCGCCGTGGGCCGCTTCCGCCGCCACGTGCGCCTCGTGCACCGCCTTGTGGGCCAGCATCGGCTGGCCGACCAGGTCGCCGATCGCGAAGATGTGCGGCACATTGGTGCGCATCTGGCTGTCGACCGGAATGAAGCCGCGGTCGCTCACGGCCACGCCGGCCTTGTCGGCGCCGACCTTCTTGCCGTTCGGGCTGCGGCCCACGGCCACCAGCACCAGGTCGTAGAGCTGCGGCTCGGGCGCGGTGACGCCGGCTTCCGCCGCTTCGAAGGAAACCTTGATCCCTTCCGGCAGCGCTTCCACGCCGACGGTCTTGGTCTTCAACATGATGTTGTCGAAGCGGTGGGCATTGTGCTTCTGCCAGACACGCACCGCGTCGCGGTCCGCGCCCTGCATCAGGCCGTCCATCATCTCGACCACGTCGATGCGCGCACCCAGGGTCGAGTACACGGTCGCCATCTCCAGGCCGATGATGCCGCCGCCGATCACCAGCATGCGCTTCGGCACCTGGCGCAGCTCCAGCGCGCCGGTCGAATCGACGATGCGCGGATCTTCCGGCACGAAGGGCAGCTTCACCACCG
>CBIHLT010000240.1:0-6923 GCA_966210615.1 uncultured Massilia sp. | reverse complement strand
CCTACAGCCACGTAGACGGCCAGGTCCACCCGGTTGTCGGCTCTGCCGCCCGCGACATGATGGACCGGCCCGACGAGGAAGCGGGATCGGTGCTGTCCACCGCCAAGTCCTACTTGGCCCTGTACCGCGATCCCATCGTGGCCCGCAACGTGAGCAAGTCCGAATTCAAGATCAAGGACTTGATGCACCACGACAACGCGGTGAGTCTCTACATCGTCACGCAGCCAAACGACAAGGCCCGCCTGCGGCCGTTGGTGCGGGTCATGGTGAACATGATCGTTCGCCTGCTGGCCGACAAGATGGACTTCGAGAACGGCCGGCCGGTGGCGCACTACAAGCACCGCATGCTGATGATGCTTGACGAGTTCCCCAGCCTGGGGAAGCTCGAAATCATGCAGGAGTCGCTGGCATTCGTGGCCGGCTACGGCATCAAGTGCTACCTGATTTGCCAGGACATTAACCAGCTCAAGAGCCGCGAAACCGGCTACGGCCACGACGAGAGCATCACGTCGAACTGCCACGTCCAGAACGCCTACCCACCGAACCGCGTTGAGACGGCCGAGCATCTTTCCAAGCTCACCGGCCAGACCACCGTAGCGAAGGAGCAGATCACCACCAGCGGCCGGCGCACGAGCGCTTTGCTGGGCCAGGTGTCGCGGACGATCCAGGAGGTTCAGCGCCCCTTGCTCACGCCCGATGAGTGCCTGCGCATGCCCGGCCCGGTCAAGACCGAGGGCGGCGACATTGCGAAGGCCGGCGACATGGTGGTGTACGTCGCGGGCTATCCCGCGATCTACGGCAAGCAGCCGCTGTATTTCCAAGACCCGACCTTTCAGGCGCGGGCGGCGATTCCCGCACCGAAGAACAGCGACAAGCTGCGTAACAGCTTTGTCGCGCCCGCAGGGGAGGGGATCACGATATGAGCCGCTTGCTGAAACGGATCACCATCGGCACCGCCATCGGCGGCGCTGCCGTGCTCGCCTTGGGCGTTGCCTGCTATGCAGCCGGTGCCCGCGTCAACACCACGAAGAGCATTCCCGTTGGCCTCTATTGGGCAAGCAGCGCGCCGGTAGAGAAGGGCGCTTACGTCATGTTTTGCCCGCCGCAAGTCGGCGTGTTCGGTGACGCCAAGGAACGGGGCTACATCGGGGGCGGGTTCTGCCCTGGCGGCTACGGCTACCTCATGAAAAAGGTTTTAGCCGCTAAAGCCGATGCCGTCACCGTGGCCGATGACGGCGTGCGAGTGAATGGCGCACTGCTGCCACTGAGCGCACCGCTCAAGACCGACAAGGCCGGCCGGCCCTTGCCGCGCTACCAGACCAACAGCTACGAGCTGGGCAATTCCGAGGTGCTGCTTATGTCGGACGTGAGCGGCACATCGTTCGACGGCCGCTACTTTGGGCCGGTCAACGTTTCGCAAATCAAGACCGTGATCGTCCCGGTCATCACCTGGTAGGAGGCACCATGCGTTTGTTCATTGCAGAAAAGCCCGACCTGGCGAAAGCCATTGTCGAAGGCTTGGGAGGCGGAAGCCGCAAGGACGGGTACTACGACTGCGGCGGCGACTATGTGGCCTGGTGCTACGGCCACATGCTGCAACTGCTGGACCCCGAGGACTACGACGAGCGATACAGCAAATGGAACATGGACGACCTGCCCATGTCTCATATTCCTTGGAAGAAGAAGCCCAGCGGTGACAAGGGCGCGAAGGACCAGCTCAAGGTCATTCTCGGCCTGTTGAAGAAGGCCAGCAGCGTCGTCAACGCTGGCGACCCCGACGAAGAAGGGCAGCTTCTTGTCGATGAAATCCTGGAGTACGCCGGCTGCACTCTGCCGGTGAAGCGGGTTCTCATCAACGACAACAACACCAAGGTTGTGCGCAAGGCGCTGGAGAGCATGCGCGACAACCGCGAGTTCGCCGGCCTGTCGGCCGCCGCCGAGGCCCGCAGCGTGGGCGACCAGCTCTACGGCTACAACATGACCCGCGCCTACACCCTGGCGGCCCGCCAGAAGGGCTACCAGGGCGTCATGAGCGTAGGCCGGGTGCAGACCCCCATCGTCGGCCTTGTCGTGCGCCGCACGCGGGCATTCAAGGCCCACAGGAAGGCGTACTACTACAACGTCACCGGACGGTTTGAGGTCGAAGGCGTTGCCTTCCCTGCGCGGTATCAGATCGTTGAAGCCGATCCAGTGGACGAGAAGGGCCGGCTGATCGAAGAGCAGCATGCCCAGGCCATCGCGGATGCCGTCAAGGGCAAGCCTGCGCGGATCGTCAGCGCCGATACCAAGCAGAAAGAACAGCATCCGCCCTTGCCTTACAACCTGTTGAAGCTGCAAACCGATGCCTCCCGCAAGTTCGGTTTCAAGCCCGACCAGACCAAGGACATAACGCAGTCGCTGCGCGAAAAGCACAAGCTCATCACGTACAACCGCAGCGACTGCGAATACCTCAGCGACGAGCAGCACGGGGACGCGCCGGGCGTGCTGGCGGCGATCACGCAGACCGCGCCCATGTTGGCCGCCGTTGCGCAGCGGGCCGATCCCTCGATCAAGAGCCGGGCCTTCAATTCGTCCAAGGTTTCCGCCCACCACGGGATCATTCCGACAGAGGCGACGGCGAACCTGGCGGCGTTGAGCGAGGGGGAACAGAAGATCTATTTGCTGATCGCCCGCGCCTACATCGCGCAGTTCTGGCCCAAGCACCAATACGACCAGACCGATGTGCTGGTGGAGTCCGAGGGGCACCGCTTCGCCGTGCGCTCCAACGTCACCACGCGCCAAGGCTGGCTTTTGCTCTACAAGAACGACGCGGGCAATGAAGACCTGGAAGGCGACGAGAACGACCTGTCCATCGACATACGCACGCTGCGCGGCGGCCAGGCCGGCGTCTGCGTCGATGCCGAGGCCGCCAAGCAGGAAACGAAGCCGCAGCCGCTCTACACGATGGCGACCCTGCTAGGGGACTTGACCCGCGTTGCCAAGTACATCCGCGACGACCGCCTGCGCAAGCTGCTGCTGGAGAAGGACAAGGGCAAGGAAGGCGAGCATGGCGGCATCGGGACGCCGGCCACGCGAGACAGCATCATCGCCACGCTCTTCGAGCGTGCCTACCTGGTCGAGCAAGGCAAGAACATCGTGCCCACACCCACGGCCGAAGAGTTCTACGACGCCCTGCCCGACCAGGCCAAATTCCCCGACATGACCGCGCTCTGGCATGAGCAGCAGAAGGCCATCCAGGCTGGCCAGCGCGACACCGAATCATTCGTGCGCGAGCTGATGGACTACATCGCTGGCGAGGTGGCCGGCGTGAAGGAAAACGGGCTGGCAATCAAGGTTGACACGCACCCTTGCCCGCTCTGCGCCAAGCCGTTGCGCCGCATCAAGAAGAAGGAAAAGAACGAGTTCTTTTGGGGATGCACCGGCTTCGCCGATGGCTGCAAGTTCGCCTGCGAAGACAAGGCCGGCAAGCCAGTGCCGCGAGAGACGCCAAAGGTGTCGGAGCTGCACAAGTGCATGGCTTGCGGCAGCGGCTTGTCTAGGCGGGCCAGCACGAAGAAAAAAGGCATGTTCTGGTGGGGTTGCAGCAACTACCCGACATGCACACAGACCTATCCCGACATCAAGGGCAAGCCCGATTACAGCAAACCGAAGGAGTGATGACATGACCCAGCAAACCAACGACCAGGCCGCCGAAGTGATCCCGGCCATTGACGACGCCGCAGCCAGCGCGGAAGCCTTGCGCGAGAAGCTGACCGATGCACAGACGCCCGGCTACCAGGCCGAATTCGATCCCGACGAGGCCGACCGTGCCGGCGCGTTCGCAGAAGACGCCTTGAGCGAAGGCGATGCCCTCGCCAGCACCGACGACCTGGCCGACCTGGCCGGCGATGGGTCGCTGGAGCCGGCATTCCTTGACGATGACGGCCCGAGCGCAGACCTCCCGCGCATCGTCTCGACCACCAACGCCCGCAAGCTGTACGAGCTGCGCCCCGGCGAGTCGGTCGCCCAGGCCGCCGCACGCAAGGCCAAGGAGGGCTGATCCATGCCCATCACGAAAGCCGAGGCGCAGGAGGTGACGCGGGCCTTTGTCCGCGACTACCCCGGCGCGCTTGAGCTGGCCTACAAATTCCGCGAGGACGCCGCCGAGCTGTACGGGCCGCGAGCCGCCGAAGTGCCCCAGGACATGAAAGGCGGCTACGTCCCGAAGGAGACGCAGCACGCCGGCCGTGCCTACCGTGGCCGCGTGGACGTGCCCCTGGCGAACGTGGAGGATGCCAGCGACCTGCTGCTGACGCTGCGGCACGAGGTGTTGGGCCACTACGGGGCCAACACCTTCGCGCCGGCCGAGAAGCGTGCCTTGCTGGACGGCCTGGTGGCCGCCCGCGAGGAACCCAGCCTCAAACCGCTATGGGACGACATAGACCGGCGTTACGCCGGCTATCCCGTGGACTTGCGCGCCGAGGAAGTCTTTGCCCTGTACTGCGAGGGCATCGAGCCAAGCCATCACCAGGGCGCGGACCTCTTCGCCCAGGGCACAGACCAGGTGCGGCAGAAGGGCCAGCAGTCATTCGCGGAAACCTGCATCGCCCGCGTGCGGCCCATGCAGGCGGACGACTTGCACAACATCGTGTGCGTCGTCGCTCAGGGCCTGCACGACCGATCCAGGACGCAGCAGACCTTCCCGCAGATCAACGAGCTATTCAGAAGGGACGACAAGATGGAGCCGAAAAAGCCATTTCACGAGACAGTGGCCGAGAAGCTGATCGAGCAACTGAAAGAGGGCACCGCGCCATGGCAAAAGCCGTGGGAGCCTGGTCAACCTGGTGCTTTCATTCCGACGAACCCGACCACCGGCAAGCGCTACCGGGGCATCAACGCTATCCAGCTCATGAGCCAGGGCCACAGCGATCAGCGCTGGATGACCTACAAGCAGGCGGCTGCCGTTGGTGCCCAGGTGCGCAAGGGCGAGAAGGGAACGCCGATCCAATACTGGAAGTTCAGCGACGAGCAGATCAAGACCGACGCGGACGGCAAGCCCGTCCTTGATGCACAGGGCGAGCCGGTCAAGCAGTCGGTCAAGCTGGAGCGGCCGAGGGTGTTCTTTGCGACGGTGTTCAACGCCGAGCAGATCGACGGGCTTCCACCGCTGCAACCGCGCAAGCAACAGGATTGGACGGCCGTGGAGCGCGCCGAACACATCCTGCAGGCGTCCGGTGCCGTGATCCGCCACGGCGAGCAGAACCGGGCGTTCTACCGCCCGGCGACGGACAGCATTCACATGCCCGACAAGGGGCAGTTCCCCACGGCCGACAACTACTACGCGACCGCGCTCCACGAGCTGGGCCACTGGACCGGCCACGAGTCGCGCCTTGATCGAGACTTGTCCAATCCATTCGGGTCCGAGGGGTACGCCAAGGAAGAGCTGCGGGCGGAAATCGCCAGCATGATCTTGGGCGACGAGCTGGGCATCGGCCACGATCCCGGCCAGCACGTCGCCTATGTGGGTTCGTGGATCAAGGCGCTGCAGGACGATCCGCTGGAGATTTTCCGGGCCGCTGCAGATGCCGAGAAGATTCAAGACTACGTGCTGGGCCTGGAGCAGCAACAGGTGCAGGAGCAAGACCAGCAGCAGCGCCAGGCGCTGCCGGAGACACAAGCTGAAAGTGTTGTGGCCGCGCTGGAGTCGGCCGGCTGGGTGCGCAGCGATGGCGCAGCCATCGCGTCCAAGTCGTTCGATACGGTGAACGGTAAGAACGATGCACATGCGTTCATCACGGCCGGCGATGGCATCAACCGCACTTTGCAATTCCAGTACCTCAGCGAAGGGCGCAACGTGGCGGCGGCAGATGGCGCGCTCATTCCAGTAGGTGCGACGGCCGAGCAGGCCGCCCGAATTGCGACAGCCGCCGCCGCACGGGCCGATAAGTCGATTCAGGATTCCTACGGCGTCCGCGTTGCCGCCATGTTGGACGAAGGGAAGCAGCAGGAGGCGAACATGCAAGCACAACAAGCCAAGCGGGCCGAGGCGGCCTACATCGAGCGCGTACTAGAAGCCGTCACGCGGGTGTCCGACCCGGCCGCCCTGCAGACGAGCGAGAAATTCGAGCTGGCCGAGCGGCGCAATGCCATCATCTTGACGGCCGACGCACGCACCATCAGCCCGGCATCGTTCCAGCAGAGCGCGAAGGAAGGCTTCGGTGTGGACATGCCGGCCGATTGGAACGGTCGAATCCAGGTGCAGGGCAACGTGACGCAACAGATCGACGGCAAGCCTCACGTCGCCGCAGCACATTCCCTTGGCGTTGAACCGGAGTTCTTCGGGGTCTACGCGCAGCACGAGGACGGCACGCATCAGTGGCTGGCCGACTTCCCATCCGACACCGAGGCCGGCGAGCTGGCCGACCAGCTGCGCATGGTCGATGCCATTACCGAGCAGAACCCGCACGAGCAGGCGGCCAAGCTGGCCCGCGTGCTCGAAAACGCCGTGCGCCGCGACCCGAACAGCACGGACGAGCAAATTTCAGCCGCTAAAGAGGCCCGCAAGGATGCCGAGGGCGCGGCCATGCTCAACGATGCCGACATGCAGCGCCGAATCGCCGAGTTCGAGCGGGAACGGGGCCAGCAGCAGGCCGCAGCGCCGGCAGCGCAGTCCCCGAGCCAGATCAAGGCCCAGGCGCAAAAGACCTTCATCCAGGTGCCCTACCGCGAGAAAGACGAGGCGAAGGCGCTGGGTGCGAAGTGGGACCGGCAGGAACAGTCCTGGTACGTTCCGGCCGGTGTCGCTGCAGGCCCCTTCGCAAAATGGGCGCAGGGGGCCGCTACGGCCGCCGTAGACGGGCCGCAGGCCGTGCAGACGACCGAAGGCCCCACCGTGGGCCGCAAAGCGGCCCAGGAGCGGGAATACCTGGCTGTTCCCTACGGCG
>CBIHLT010000239.1:0-7157 GCA_966210615.1 uncultured Massilia sp. | reverse complement strand
CGTTGCATCGTCTTGCCGTACTAGAGTACTGTCTTCGACGCTGCTCCTTGCCCTGGGGGTTTTGTTAGGCGCTCTCGGTCCGCAGGCATTATGCAACCGGAAAAATGCGCACAAGCTGGCGTGCAGGCACGCCGCTTGTGCGCATTTGCACAGCAGGTTTATTGCATCAGTTCCGCGATCATCTTGACCGGGGCGTTGCCGTAGCTGAGGAACTGGTCGTGGAATTCCTTCAGGTTGAAGCGCTCGCCCAGCTGCTGCTTGCGACGCTCGCGCAGTTCCACGATCTGCTCGTAGCCGCTGTAGTAGCTGGTCAGCTGCACCGAGGTCAGGGTCGCGCGGCGCCACTTCTCGTCGGCTTCCTGGCGGGTCTGGAAGGCCTGGCGGGTCAGCAGGTCGATCGCCTCGTTCTGCTGCATGCCCAGCACGTGCACGCTGTAGTCGAGGATGGTGTTGGTCACGCTGCGCAGGTTCCATTTCGAGTACATCAGCCACATCTCGGGCGCGTTGCCGCCGTAGCCGGATTCGAGCATCATGCGCTCGCCGTACACGGCCCAGCCCTCGACCATGGCGCCGTTACCGAACAGCGACTTGATCAGGGAAGGCGACTTGTTGGCGTGGACCAGCTGCGCGTAGTGGCCCGGAATCGCCTCGTGGATATTCAGGATCTGCAGGATCCACTCGTTGTACTCGCGCAGGCTGCTCTCGGCCTGTTCCGGCGTGAGGTTGTCCATCGGCGTGACGTTGTAGTACGTCTTGTCCTTCGGACGGTATGGGCCCGGCGCATCGATGCTGGCGCCGGCCACGCCGCGCTGGTACATCGGGGTCTCGCGCACCTCGAGCGGCTTGTCCGGGTCCAGGGTCAGCAGGTCGTTCTTGATCACCCAGTCCTGCAGCAGCGGGATCTGGCGGCGGATCTCGGCGAAGAAGTTCTCGCGCGCGACGTGGCGGGCGGAGAGCCTGTCGATCATCATGCCGATCTTCTGGAAGCGGTCCTGCGGCTTGTTCACGCCCTCCATGTAGCGCGGCCACAGCTCGTCCGAGATCGCGTTCATGCGGGTCAGCAGCTCTTCGCGCGTGGCCAGGGCCTTGCGGTAGGTCTGCTCGGCGCTGCTGGCCGACTGGATCTCGAGCGCGAACTTCTGCTCGTACAGGTCCTTCCCGATGCGGAACGGGCGCGCGTCCTTGGCCGCATTCAGGTTCTTGTCGAGCTGGGTGAGAAAGTCGACATAGCCCAGCACCGCGGTGCCGGCATTGGCGATGCGCTGGGCGAAGATCGCCTTTTCCTGCGGGCTCAGGGTCGATTCCTGGGCCGCCTTGCCGAGGTCGGCCAGCACGGCGATGGTGCCCGGCGCCTGGGTGATGGCGAGCTGGGTGTGCTCGATGGTCGGCTTGGTGATCGAGGCCTGCGCGGCCTGGTAGAAGGCCGGCACGTTGGCCAGGCGCCTGAGGATGGTGCGCAGGCGCTGCGGCTTGGCGGCATACCCGGTGTTGAGGATCAGGTCGAGCGGCTGGGCCACGTTGTACAGCGACGGGTTCCATTCGAACTCGCGCCAGGTGCTCAGGTTCCAGCGGTCCTTTTCCAGCTTGTTGACCAGGAGGGCCAGGTCGGTGCGGTGGCGCGGCGAGAGCTGCTTCGGATCGAGCTTGCCGAACTTCTCCAGCCATTCCTCGGCGAAGGCCAATTTCTTGGCGCGTGTGGCGGCATCGGGAATGGTCAGGTTGGCGGCCTGGTCGAACTTGCCGACGTAGATGCCGCCTTCCGGATCCATGCGCCACTGCGCGGTCAGGAACTGCATGCTCAGCGACTCCATGCGGCGGTCGAGGCGGAAGGCGGGGGCGTGCGTCGCCGACGCGGTGGCGGCGGCAGCGGTGGCCGCGGCCGCGGTAGCGACGGCGGCCTTCTTCACCGGCGCCTTCTTGCGCTTGTCGGTGCTTTTCGCTTTGACTACTTTCGAGGTTTTCGCCTTGCCCTTGGCAGGCTTGGTGGTCTTGGCGCTGGCCGGCGCCAGTGCGAAACTCGCCAGCAGCACTGCCAGCGCGATTTTCGTTTTGATCATCGTATTCGGCCCTGTAACAGAAAAAAAGCGGGGCGCCCGGCACATATTGCTGTGCTGGGCGCGTGAAGAGTAGCACCATTCGGGCCGCTTGCGGGCGCCTGAAACATTCCGACACGTCCCGGTGGAAGGATGTGTTAACTCTTCGGCAAAAGGCGGGATGATAACCCTACTTGACGAGCCCTGTGCGCAGCATCTCGAGCATATCCTGCGGCGACATGCGCGCCGCCATCCCGGTCCCTTCGAGCAGGCTGTCGGCCAGGTCGCGCTTGTGCTGGTGCAGTTCGACGATGCCTTCCTCGATGGTGCCGCGCCCCACCAGGCGGTAGATCGTCACCGGCCGCTGCTGTCCCATGCGATGCGCGCGGTCCGAGGCCTGGTCTTCCACCGCCGGATTCCACCACGGGTCCATGTGGATCACATAGTCCGCCGCCGTCAGGTTGATGCCGACCCCGCCCGCCTTCAGGCTGATCAAAAACAGCTCGCCTTCGCCGGCCTGGAAGGCGTCGACGCGGCGCTTGCGCTCCTGGATCGGCGTCGAGCCGTCCAGGTACTGGTAGGGGATGCCCTTCTTGTCCAGGTACTGGCGGATCAGGGTGAGGTGGTCGACGAACTGGCTGAACACCAGCACCTTGTGGCGGTTCTCCAGCAGGTCGTCCGTCAGGCGGGCAAACGCGGCCAGCTTGCTGCTGGCGATGCCCGCGCCCGGCGCCACCAGCTCCGGATTGCAGACCGCGCGCCGCAGCCGCATCATCTCCGCCAGGATCGCGATCGACTTCTGGCTCTCGGGGGCTTCCAGCGCGGCCAGGGTGTCGAGTGCCTCGCGGCGCAGCGATTCGTAGAGCGAGGTTTCTTCCGCGGTCAGCTCCACCGGCAGCACGATCTCGGTGCGCGGCGGCAGCTCGGTCAGCACCTGCGCCTTGGTACGGCGCAGGAGGAAGGGCGCGGTCAGCCGGCGCAGGCGCGCACGGGCGCCCGCTTCGGCGCGTTTATCTTGGGCTTTCTCGATCGGTCCGGCGAAGCGCAGCTGGAACTGGTCGGCGCTGCCCAGCAGGCCCGGATTGATGAAGCGGAACAGGTTCCACAGCTCGCCCAGGTGGTTTTCCAGCGGCGTGCCGGTGGCCGCCATGCGGAAGTCGCCCTGCAAGGCCATCACCGCCTGCGAGCGCTTGGTGTGCATGTTCTTTACCGCCTGGGCCTCGTCCAGCACGATGCTGTGCCAGCGGCGGCCCGTAAACAGCGGCGCTTCCAGCTGCAGCAGGCCGTAGCTGCTGACGATCACGTCGAAGGGGCCGGCTTCCTCCACCATCGCGCCACGGTCGCCCGGTCCGAACAGCTTCAGGTTCAGGGTCGGCGCGAAGCGCTGGGCCTCGGCGATCCAGTTCAGGCAGACCGAGGTCGGGGCCACCACCAGGGCCGGACCGTTCGGCGCGCGCGTCAGCAGCAGGGCCAGGGCTTGCAGGGTCTTGCCCAGGCCCATGTCGTCGGCCAGGCAGGCGCCCACGCCCCAGTGGGCCAGGCGTCCCAGCCATTCGAAGCCCTCCCGCTGGTAGTCGCGCAGCTCGGCCTGCAGGGTCGAAGGAAGGGGAGGCGTATACGCCTCGGTCTCAGCGATGCGCGCCAGGTGGGCGCGCCAGGCCTCGTCGGTGTCGGCGCGGCCGGCTTCGCGCGCCAGTTCTTCCAGCGAGAAGCTGGCCAGCGCATGCAGGCGCACGCCGTCGCCGTGCAGTTCGCCATACGAGAACAATTCCGTCAGGCGCCGGTGCAGCTCGTCGCTCAGGGCCAGGTATTCGTTGTCGCCCAGGGCCACGAAGCGGCTGCCGCCTTCGCGCAGGCGTTCCAGCAGGGCGCGCAAGTCCATCACGCGCTGCTCGTCGATTACCACTTCGCCGCTGGCCGCGAACCAGTCGCGGTCGCGCCGGATCTGGATGCGCACCGACTTGGTCGTGGCCTTCTTGGAAACGCGGAATTTCTCGCCTTCCGGCCAGCCCACCACGACCTGCGCGGGATCGAGGGCGCGCAGCTGGTCGACCAGCTCCAGGCACAGCAAGGGCTGGCCCAGCAGCCATTCGCCGTGGTCCAGCTCCGCCTGTTCCAGCGCCTGGCAGGCGCCAATCAGCTGGCGCTCGGCCTCGCGCTCGGCGTTCAGGTTGCGCTTCGCCTCCGTGCGCACGCCCGCCACGTCGGCGATCACGTTTTCCGCACCCTCGCCCGGCGCGTAATAGGCGCCGGCGTCCGGCAGCGGGCGCACCAGCACCTGCATGCGCATGCCTTGTTGATAGGGGCGCAGGAGCACGTGCAGGCGCGGATCGGCCGCGACCTGCTCGATGTCGCTGGCGCTGGCGCCGATGTCGGACTGCACGGTGACGATGGCCGAGATGGCGCTGATCGCGCGCAGCACGCGCCGTTCCGCCGCCAGCGGCACTTCCAGGCCTTCGCCGAGGATGGCGGCGATGCGGCGGTGCTCTTCCTTCACGTGCACCAGGCGCAGGCGGGTCGGCGTCTCGCGGGTAACGATCACGTCGCCGTCCT
The DNA here is from genome assembly GCA_966210615.1 of uncultured Massilia sp. Classification (GTDB taxonomy): domain Bacteria; phylum Pseudomonadota; class Gammaproteobacteria; order Burkholderiales; family Burkholderiaceae_D; genus Telluria. The sequence continues at coordinate 2,571 of CBIHLT010000239.1, read as the reverse complement.
GGTCCTCCAGCGGCGGCTGCAGGGCGATCAGGACGGTGCCGGCGCGCGCCTTCACGAGCAGCTCCGGTTCGCCGGGCAGCAGCTCCACCCGCGTGCCCGGCGAATCCATCCAGAACAGCAGCGGGTGCCCGACCAGCACCGCCAGCGCCTTGCCCAGCTCCAGCTCGAAGCGCACGCTGCTGCTGCCGTAGTAGCGGCGGCCGGCGATGGCGTTTACCGCTTGCAAGTCCTGGGCGGTGAGGAAGTCCAGCTCCTGGCCTTCCTCCGCCAGGCGCTTGAGGCCGACCGCGCGTCCGCGCGTCCAGCCGCCCTGCGCGTCGCGCTTCTGCTCGCGCGGTTCGATTTCCTGCACGCCCAGGTGCGGGTCGTAGCGGATCATCCACACCAGGCGCGACTCGCGCACTACTTCGGCGTTCACGGCCGGCTGCAGGTTGATCAGCGCGTTGAGCTGGCGCTCCCAGGCTTCCTCGCGCTCGAACCAGTGCGCCATGTCGCTGAAGCGGTGTTGGCGGCGCAGTTCGCCGGCGCGCTGTTCGTGGCCCACGTAGCCGAGCTGGCCCAGCAGGCCCGCCAGCTGGGCGGAGACGAAGTCGAAGCCGGCCTGTTCGGACTGTTCCAGCATCTCCTCAAGCTGGGCGCGCTTGCCGGCCAGCTGCTGCAGGCCGAGCCAGTGGTGCATCAGGGCGCGGAACAGGAAGGGTTCCATCAGCATTTCCCAGTTACGCGAGGCCAGGACCTCGGCATCGACGGTGCCGCGGCGGATCTCGCGCAGCATGCTGAGCTGGAACAGGACCGCGTTGTCGGGGCGCTGGACCGCGCGCGTGATGAGCTCGAGCCAGGCGTCGAGCTGCTTCTGGTGCGCGGGCAGGCTGCTGCGCATCAGGCTTGCCAGGTAGAGGTGGGCGCCCAGGCCCGTGAAGGTCGCCTTGCGCTTGCCGGTTTCGCGGCGCAGCAGCTTGAGCGCCGCTTCTGCGCCGGCCAATCCGGCGTCGAGATCGTCGCGCAGCAGGGCGATCACGCTGCGCAGGAACAGGGCCGGCGAATCGGCTACCTCGGCCAGCAAAGCGAGGGCATCGTCCAGCCGGCCGCACAGGATGAAGTGTTCGGCCAGCGCCAGGCGCAGGGCGATCGACGGTTCGCCGTCGGCCGCCTGGCGTTCGGCGGCGGCGCGGATGGCCTGCGCCGCCAGCGGTTCGCGCTGGCAATGCGTGACCAGCACCGCCAGCACGCCGTCGCGCACGCCGCGGTGGATGCGCGCGACAATCTCCGGATGGAAGACGGGGCGCGCGCAGACCTCGACCAGCGGATGCAGGTAGTTGGCTTCGTGGCAGCGCAGGCAGGCGTCCAGCACCGGCGCGACGGCCTCGCTGTCCTCGCCGGTGAGCAGGGCGATGCGCAGGAGGGCCAGGCCCTGGCGGTAGCTGCGCAGCATGATGTGTCCCTGCCAGTCGCGCCGGACCGGCGTGGCCTGGACGTAGGCGGCGGAGGCGCGCGCAAACATGCCGTTGTCGAGCGCGCGGTCGAGCACCGCCCAGGCGGCGTCGGGGGCGATCGCCACGCCGCGTTCGCCCGCGTCCACGACCAGTCGCCGTTCGCGCAGGCGTCCCAGCTCCACGGCCCATTGTTCCGGCGGCAGCGTGGCGCCGGCCGCCATCATGTGTTCCAGGATGCGCTGGCGGCCCATCGGCTCGCCGGCCAGCGCCAGCAGCGCCAGGATCAGGAACTCTTCGGCTTCGCTGTCCGCCAGCAGCTCGCGCAGGTCGTCCGCCGTCATGCGTCTCCGAGGTTCTCGATCGCCACCGGAGGCAGGCCGGCGGGAAGAGGCACGCCGAACACGCTCAGGTAGAAGGCCAGTTCCGCTTCCAGGGTGCAGATCACGCTTTCGGCCTTCCTGAAGCCGTGGCCTTCGCCCTCGAGCGTCAGGTAGGCCACCGGCAGGCGGCGCGCGCGCAGCGCGTCGACCATGCTTTCGGACTGCTGCGGCGGCACCACCTTGTCGTCCAGGCCCTGGAAGAAGATCATCGGGTGGCGCAGCTTGTCGGTGTGGTGGATCGGCGAGCGCTCGCGATAGACGGCGTCCGCGCGCTCGGGCGGGGCGATCAGGTACTGGTTGTAGTGCGACTCGAACTTGTGCGAGTCCGCGTCCAGGCCCTTGAGGTCGGACACGCCGTAGTAGCAGGCGCCGGCCTTGAACACGTCGTGGAAGGCGAGGGCGCTGAGCACCGTCAGGCCGCCCGCGCTGCTGCCGCGTACCAGCAGGCGCTCCGGGTCGACCAGGCCCTGGTCCGCCAGGTAGCGCGCGCCGGCCACGCAATCCTCGACGTCGACCACGCCCCATTGGCCCTTGAGCAGGTCGCGGTAGGCGCGGCCGAAGCCCGTGCTGCCGCCGTAGTTCACGTCCAGCACGGCGAAGCCGCGGCTGGTCCAGAACTGGGTAGCCAGCTTGAGCGTGGAGGCGGCCATGCCGGTCGGGCCGCCGTGGCCGATCACGATCAGGGGCGGCAGTTCGCCCGCCAGCGGCGCGTAGCCGGCATTGCAGGGCGGGTAATAGAAGGCGTGGGAAGTGCGCCC
>CBIHLT010000238.1:0-7205 GCA_966210615.1 uncultured Massilia sp. | reverse complement strand
CTTCCGGTCTGGGCCGTGGTTGCGGTGGGCACGCGCGCCGACGTCGAAGCGCGGGGCGAGCAGGCCGACCGCGTCAGCTTCGATGCGCGGACGCCCGGCGATGCCGCGCTGCCCGGCGGGATGGGGCTCAAGGTCGATCGTGTCTTCTCACCCATAGAAATCTATAACGACATGTTTGTGGGCGGTCATTGTTTGGTTGCATTTATCGCATTCTGCTTCCTTTATAAGCGGCGCAAGTTGACCATCCGCTCCGACCTGATTTACATTTCTTTGTTGTTTCTGGCGGTGTTCGCGATTACGCCTGTCTTCGCACCGCGTTATCTTTATCCAGTATTCGTGTTGTGGGTAATAGTGCTGGCGGGCGCACCTGAATCAATGGCGCGTCACAAGAAGACACCATCTCTCTTCCGTTTCTTAAACATTAGCGCCAGCGAACCGGATGCCGCGTTTGCGAGCGACCGGAAGCATTCTTCAATATAGTTTCTAGAGGACCATCATGATTCAAATTCATCCAAGCGCAGTCGTGGACGCAGGCGCAAAAATCGGTGAATTTACGTCTATCTGGCATTTCTGCCATGTCGAACAACGCGCCGTGATCGGCGAAAACTGCAACCTCGGCCAGAACGTCTATGTCGGCAACAATGCAGTCGTGGGCAATGCCTGCCGCCTCGGCAATTCGGTGTCGGTGTTCTCGCACGTCGAACTGGACGACTTCGTGTTCTGTGCACCCTTCATGGTGTTCACCCACATTTCCTTCCCGCGCGCCGCCGTCAACCGCCGCGCCACCTTCCGCAAGACCATCGTGAAGGCCGGCGCCACGCTGGGCGCCAACTGCACGGTCGTGCCGGGCATCACCATCGGCCGCGGCACCTTCCTGGCCGCCGGCAGCACGCTGACCAAGGACACCAAGGACTGGTCGATGATGCTCGGCGTTCCCGCGCGCCAGGTCGGCTGGGTCAGCGCCTACGGCGAAAAAATCCCGCTGCCGCTGAGCGGCGAAGGCGAATGGACCTGCCCGCACACCGGTGACCGCTACGTGCTCGACGTGAGCACCATGGTGCGTCATCCGGGCCCGCGCGACATCCTGCAGTACGTGCCGGGCGCCAAGCTGGAGCGCGTGATGACCGAGGCCTGAGCCGCGGTCCCGCTTCCAATCACAAAAGATAATATGACGATCAAAGTTCTCTACATCGACGGCGACGGCCCCTTCGGGGGCGCCTCGCGCAGCCTGTTCGAGGCCGTGCGCGCGCTTCCCGCCGGGGAAGTCGAGCCGTATTTCGCCGCTTCGCGCGGCACCGCCCTGGACGTTTACCGCCAGGTGGCGAAGGAAGCGGTGTCGGTGCGCGCCATGAGCAAGTTCGACAACACGCTGTACAGCCACTACCGCGGCATCCGCTGGCTGATCCTGCTGCGCGAGCTGATGAACCTGCCGTTCTCCGTGGCGGTCGTGCTGCGCGCCCGGCGCCAGTTCAAGGATATCGACCTGATCCACCTGAACGAGGTGGTCTACCTGTTCCCGGCGCTGCTGGCCAAGCGCCTGTTCGGCGTGCCGCTGGTGGTGCACGTGCGGTCCCTGACCGCGCACGACCAGCGTTCCAGGCGCACCCGCTGGCTGACGCGCACGCTGCGGCGCGAAGCCGCCGCGGTGATCGCCATCAACCACAATACGCGCGCCACGCTGGCGCCCGACCTGCCGGTGGAGATCATCCAGAACTCCTTCACCGCCAAGCGCGCACCGCAGGCGGACGCCAACATCGTGGCCAAGCTCGACGCCCTGCGCCCCGGTTCGCTCAAGGTCGGCTTCGTCGGGAACCTGCATCATTCGAAGGGCCTGTACGAAATGCTGGAGGCCGCGAAGATCCTGCGCCAGTCGGGCCGCGACGTGGAGTTCGTGGTGGTCGGCGGCGTGACCCTGCAGGACAAGGGCCCGAAAGCCTGGCTGCTGGCGCGCGCCGGCCTGGCGCAGAACGTGCAGGCCGACCTCGGCGAACAGATCAAGCGCGACGGCCTGGACGAATGCTTCCACCTGCTGGGACCGACCTTCGACATCAAGTGCGTCTACGACCGCCTCGACGTCCTGCTGTTCCCGTCGCATTACGACGCGCCGGGCCGCCCGGTGTTCGAGGCGGCCTTCTCGGGCGTGCCGTCGATCGTGGCGGTGAGCCATCCGTATCCGGACACCCTGGTGGACGGCGAGACCGGCATCGCGATTCCTGCCAAGGACGCGCAAGCGCTGGCCGACGCCATCCTGCACTTCGCCGACAACCCGGAAGAGGTGAAACGCATGGGCGAGAACGCGCGCCGCCTGGCCGAATCGAATTTCGACCCGCAGACCAACGCACGCCGGCTGCTGGGCGTGTACCAGCGCGTGCTGGGCATGGCGCCGCGCGCCGCCAGCGAACCTAACAAAGAAGTGACCACGCAATGAACATGAGCGAAGCGATTTCCAAGACGGGCTACCAGATTTGCAGCAACTGCATCATGGATACCAGCGACCCGAACATCACGTTCGACGAGCGCGGCTGGTGCGACTACTGCAACAACTTTGAACAAACCATCAAGCCGAACTGGCATACGGATGCGCGCGGCGAAGCCGAACTGGCCAAGTTGGCCGAGAAGATCAAGGCCGACGGCAAGGGCAAGGATTTCGACTGCATCATCGGCCTGAGCGGCGGGCTGGACAGCTCCTACGCCGCCTATGTAGCCAAGGAAAAGATGGGCCTGCGTCCGCTGCTGTTCCACGTCGACGCCGGCTGGAACACCGACCAGGCGGTCGGCAATATCGAAAAGCTGGTCGACGGCCTGGGCCTGGACCTGTACACCGAAGTGGTGAACTGGGAAGAGATGAAGGACCTGCAGGTGGCCTTCCTGAAGTCGCAGATTCCCGACCAGGACCTGCCGCAGGACGCTTCCTTCTTCTCGTCGCTGTACAAGTTCGCGCGCCAGCACAAGATCAAGTACGTGATCACCGGCTCCAACTATTCGACCGAATGCTGCCGCGAACCGGAAGAGTGGGGCGGCTACCTGGGCATCGACAAGACCCTGTTCGGCGACATTCACGGGCGCTTCGGCAAGCGTCCCCTGAAGACCTTCCCGCTGCTGGATATCCTGGTCTACAAGGGCATCTACCAGTACGTGCTGGGCATGGAAGTGGCCAAGCCGCTGAACATGGTGCCGTTCGTGAAGAAGGACGCCGAGGACGAGCTCGAGCGCCGCTTCGGCTGGAAGCGCTTCCAGCACAAGCACCACGAGTCGCGCTTCACGCGTTTCTACGAGGATTACTGGCTGCCGCGCAAGTTCGGTTTCCATAAGCGCCGCGCGCACTTCTCGAGCCTGATCATGACCGGGCAGATGACGCGCGAACAGGCGCTCGAGCGCATTTCCCGCCCGGAGATGGACGAGCATTTCCTGAAGCAGGAATTCGAATTCGTGGCCCACAAGCTCGGCCTGTCGGTCGAGGAGCTGCGTGCAATCTTCGAAGGCGAGAACAAGACCTACCGCCATTACAAGAACAAGCGCTGGGTGATCGGCGCGGGCACCGAGATCCTGCGCCGCCTGGGCTTTGAAAAGAGGTTCTTCCGATGATCCACATCGTCGATTACGGCCTGGGCAACGTCCAGGCCTTCGCCAACATGTACAAGCGCCTCGGCTTCGAGGCGACCCGCGCAAGGAACGCGGCCGACCTGGAAGGCGCGACCCGCATCATCCTGCCGGGCGTGGGCGCCTTCGACCATGCGATGGACCTGCTCGATGCGTCCGGCATGCGTCCGGCGCTGGAGCACCTGGTGCGCGAACGCCAGGTGCCGGTCCTCGGTATCTGTGTCGGCATGCAGATCCTGGCCTCGTCCAGCGAGGAAGGCAGCAAGGCTGGCCTGGGCTGGGTGCCGGGGCGCGTGCGCTCGTTCCGTTCGGTACCGGCCTCGGCCCAGTTGCCGATGCCGCACATGGGCTGGAACGATGTAACGCCGGCCGCGGCCGTGCCGCTGTTCAAGGGCCTGGAAGCGGATTCGCGCTTCTATTTCCTGCATTCGTTCTTCTTCGACTGCGACAGCGAAGAGCACGCCCTGGCGCGGGCGTCCTACGGCTTTGACTTCAGTTGCGCAGTCGCCGCCGGGAATGTCTACGGCGTGCAGTTCCATCCGGAGAAAAGCCACCACTACGGCGCGGCGCTCCTGAAAAACTTTGCGGAGTTGCCACATGCTCAGGCCTAGAATCATTCCCTGCCTGCTGGTCCACGAGAAGGGCCTCGTGAAGACCGTGTCGTTCAAGTCGCCGAAATACGTGGGCGACCCGATCAATGCCGTCAAGATTTTCAACGAAAAGGAATCCGACGAACTGATCGTGCTCGATATCGACGCCACCGCCAACGGTGCCGAGCCCGATTACAAGCTGATTTCGGACCTGGCGGCCGAGTGCCGCATGCCGCTGTGCTATGGCGGTGGCATCCGCACTGTTGCGCAGGCCAAACACATTATCAGTCTGGGCGTCGAAAAGATTGCGATCAGCTCGGCGGTTGTAGAAAATCCTGAACTGGTCACGCGTATCGCGGAGGAAGTCGGCCGCCAGAGCGTGGTGGTGGTGCTGGACGTGAAAAAACGCATGTTCGGCAAGGATTACGACGTCTATATCCAGAACGGCCGCAAGAACACCAAGCGCAATGCGATCGAGATGGCGCAGCAGATGGAGGCCCTCGGCGCCGGCGAGATCGTGATCAACTCGATCGACAACGACGGCCAGATGAAGGGCTACGACATCGCGTTCGCCCAGCGTGTGCGCCAGGCCGTCAATATCCCCATTACCATCCTCGGCGGCGCCGGCTCGCTGCAGGACATCGAAAGCCTGGTAGGCGCCTGCGGCGTGATCGGCGCTTCGGCCGGCAGTCTCTTTGTCTTCAAGGGCGTCTACAAGGCCGTCCTGATTAATTACCCGAGTGTCGCCCAGCGCGACGAGATCGTGGCCCGCGCACTTGCGCAGGCAAAGCGTATTTGACAATAACGTATTAAGAAAACACAGGAATAGTTATGTTTGAAGGCAAAGTGCTTCTGATTACTGGTGGCACCGGTTCGTTCGGCAACGCAGTGCTGAAGCGCTTCCTCGACACCGGCATCGCGGAGATCCGCATTTTCAGCCGTGACGAGAAGAAGCAGGACGACATGCGCAAGAAGTACCACAATGCGAAGCTGAAGTTCTACATCGGCGACGTGCGCGACTTCTCGAGCGTCCTGAACGCGACGCGCGGCGTCGACTATATCTTCCACGCGGCGGCGCTCAAGCAGGTTCCCTCCTGTGAGTTCCACCCGATGGAAGCGGTCAAGACCAACGTGATCGGCACCGACAACCTGCTGGAAGCCGCGATCCAGAACGGCGTGCGCCGCGTCGTCTGCCTGAGCACCGACAAGGCCGCCTATCCGATCAACGCCATGGGTATTTCCAAGGCGATGATGGAAAAGGTCATGGTCGCCAAGTCGCGCGGCCTGGACGACAGCAAGACCGTCATTTGCGGCACCCGCTACGGCAACGTGATGGCCTCGCGCGGTTCGGTGATTCCGCTGTTCGTCGACCAGGTCCGCGCGGGCAAGCCGATCACCGTGACCGATCCGGAAATGACCCGCTTCATGATGACCCTGGAAGACGCCGTCGACCTGGTCCTGTACGCATTCGAACACGGCCGCAACGGCGACATGTTCGTCCAGAAGGCGCCGGCCGCCACCATCAAGACCCTGGTCGAGGCCGTGCTGTCGGTCATGGAAAAGCCGAAGCACCAGGTCAACGTGATCGGCACCCGCCACGGCGAGAAGCTGTACGAGACCCTGCTCAGCCGCGAAGAGATGGCCGCCGCCGAAGACCTGGGCGGCTACTACCGCGTGCCGCCCGACCTGCGCGATCTGAACTACGGCAAGTTCGTGGAAGAGGGCGAGCAGAAGATCTCGCAATGCGAAGACTACAACTCGCATAATACCGAACGCCTCGACAAGGACGGCATGAAGCAGCTCCTGATGAAGCTGGAATTCATGCGCGCCATCGCCCAGGGCCAGATTCCGGCGCTGGACGCGTAAGCATGCGGGTACTTGTTACTGGCGCGAACGGATTCATCGGGAAGAACCTGCTGGTCCACCTGCGGGAGCGCCCCGCGATCGATGTGCTCACCTTTACCCGCGGCGAGTCGCTGGACGCGCTCGCCGACAAAGTGGCGGGGGCCGACTTCATCTATCACCTGGCGGGCGTGAACCGTCCGCAGAACGAGGCCGAATTCGCCGAGGGCAACGCCGACCTGACGCGCGCCCTGTGCGACGCGGTCAGGCGCAGCGGCCGCGCCATCCCAGTGGTCTACACTTCGTCGATCCAGGCCGAGCGCGACAACGCCTACGGCGCGAGCAAGCGCGGCGCCGAGGAAGCCCTGCGCGAGCTGGCGCAACAGCCCGGCCAGCGCGTACACATCTACCGCCTGCCGAACGTGTTCGGCAAGTGGTGCCGCCCCAACTACAATTCGGCCGTGGCGACCTTCTGCCACAACATCTCGCAGGGCCTGCCGATCCAGGTAAACGACCCGGCCGCGGCCCTGCGCCTGGTCTACGTGGACGACGTGGTGGCCGACTTCCTCGGCAAGCTCGAGGCCGATGCGTCCGGGGCGCTGTACCCGGAGGTGGCGCCGGTCTACGAGACCACCGTGGGCGAGCTGGCCCGTATGCTGGAGGAATTCCGCGACAGCCGCGCCAGCATGATCATCCCGCCGGTGGGCACGGGACTGGTGCGCGCGCTCTACGCCACCTACATCACCTATTTCACGCCCCAGCAGTTCTCCTACCCGCTGGTCAAGCACGGCGACCCGCGCGGCGTGTTCGTCGAGATGCTCAAGACCCGCGACGCCGGGCAGTTCTCGTTCTTCACCGCGCATCCCGGCATCACCCGCGGCGGCCATTACCACCACACGAAGACCGAGAAATTCCTGGTCATCAAGGGCAGGGCGCGCTTCGGTTTCCGCCATATCGACACCGGCGAGACCTATACCTGCGAGACCAGCGCGGACGAGCCGCAGGTGGTCGAAACCATCCCCGGCTGGTCGCACGACATCACCAACATCGGCGACGACGAAATGATCGTCATGCTGTGGGCGAACGAAATCTTCGATCGGCAGAAGCCCGATACGGTTGCATACAAGGTAGACGCATGAAAAAACTGAAAGTCATGACCGTGGTCGGCACGCG
>CBIHLT010000237.1:0-7209 GCA_966210615.1 uncultured Massilia sp. | reverse complement strand
ATCCGGGAGGGGGCGGAGCTGGCGGCGCGGCTTTAAGCCTGTATCGGTAGGCGAAAAAACCTGGGTCCCCGCTTCCGCGGGGATGAGGTTCAGGAGCTAAAGGTGAAAGGACACCTGGCCTCAAAACCGTCATCCCCGCGAAGGCGGGGACCCAGGTTTTATGCAGACCCAAAACGCTTATTTTTTGCGCACCACCACGCAACCAATCGAATACCCCGCCCCAAACGAGCAGATGACGCCATTCGCGCCCGACGGCAAATCGTCCTGGTACTTGTGGAACGCAATGATCGACCCCGCCGACGAGGTATTCGCATAGGTGTCGAGAATCACAGGCGCCTCGTCCGGCGTCGCATCGCGCCCCAGCAGGGTGCGCGCGATCAGCAGGTTCATGTTCAGGTTCGCCTGGTGCAGCCAGTAGCGCGAGATATCCTTGATCTCCAGCCCGGCGTTCCGCACCGTGGTGGCGATCATCTCGGCCGCCATCGGGCACACTTCCTTGAACACCTTGCGGCCCTGCTGGCGGAACAGCTTGTCCGGCTGGCCCACGCCCGCTTCGTCGAAGCGGTTCATGAAGCCGAAGTTGTTGCGGATGTTGTTCGAGAACTTGGTCTTGAGCTGGCTGTCCAGGATTTCCCACTGGTGGGCGCTGGTTGCCGTCTCGGCAGCTTCGACGATCACGGCGGTGCAGGCGTCGCCGAAAATGAAGTGGCTGTCGCGGTCGCGGAAGTTCAGGTGGCCGCTGGTGATCTCCGGGTTCAGCATCAGCACCGCGCGCGCGCGGCCGTTGCGCACCGCGTCGACCGCGGTGGCGATGCCGAAGGTGGCCGAGGAGCAGGCCACGTTCATGTCGAAGCCGAAGCCGTCGATGCCGAGCGCTTCCTGCACCTCGACCGCCATGGCCGGGTAGGGGCGCTGCATGTTGCTGCAGGCGACCAGCACCATGTCGATGTCGGCCGGGGTCTTGTTGGCGCGCGCCAGCGCCTCGCGCGCGGCCGCCACGCACATCTCGGCCTGCAGCGACACCTCGTCGTCCGCGCGTTCGGCAATGCGCGCCGTCATGCGCGCCGGATCCAGGATGCCTTCCTTCTCCATCACATAGCGCGACTTGATGCCCGAGGCCTTCTCGATGAAGGCGCTGCTCGAGGGTTCGAGCGCCGTCACCTCGCCCGCCGCGATCGCCGCGGCGTGCTCCTGGTTGTGCAGTTCGACGTAGGCGTTGAAAGCCGTCACCAGCTCGTCGTTGGAAATGGATTGCGAAGGCGTGAACAGGCCGGTGCCGCTGATGACGACAGGTTTCATGATAGGCAAACTTTCAATGGAAATAACGGGACTTGCCCGTAAGATGGCCAAATTCTACACGGTCGTGCTAAAACAGGGAATCGCCGGTTCGATGCCAGGGGAAGCAGGTCGCGCACCGGCTTCCGGGGCATCCTAGTGGCCCTGGGCCAGCGTGGTGGCGCCGGCGCGCTTGGACAGCTGGACCGGCTGGCCCTTGAGGTGGTTCAGCGCCTGGGCCAGCTGGAAATCGTCCTCGCTGCCGTAGTCGACCGGCTTGCGCAGGCGCGCCTCGGCCAGCAGGCGCATCTGCTCCTCGATGTCTTCCTGGCGCGTTGCCGATTCCTTGTCGCGGTCGTTCGACAGGTGGCGTTCCAGGTCGGCTTCGCGCATGCGCAGCGCGTTCAGGCCGTCGCCTTCGGCGGTCTCGTCGACCGGGAAGTCGGGCACGATGCCGCGCGCCTGGATCGAGCGCCCGGCCGGGGTGTAGTAGCGCGCGGTGGTCAGCTTGACCGCGGAGTCGCGCCCGATCGGGCGGATGGTCTGCACCGAGCCCTTGCCGAAGGTCTGGGTGCCGAGGATGGTGGCGCGCTTGTAGTCCTGCAGGGCGCCGGCCACGATCTCCGAGGCAGAGGCCGAGCCGGTGTTCACCAGCACCACCATCGGCAGGTTCTTGTAGGCGGGCGGCAGGCTGGCCAGCGGATCGGCGCCGCTGCGCAGCATGTAGAACTCCGGGCGCCCATAGAAACGCGCCTTGGAATCGGGCAGCTGGCCGTTGGTCGAGACGATCTCGGCATCCTTCGGCAGGAAGGCCGCGGCCACCCCGATCGCGCCCTGCAGCAGGCCGCCGGGGTCGTTGCGCAGGTCGAGCACCAGGCCCTTCATGTCGGGGTTCTGGCGGTACAGGGCCTGCAGCTTGGCCGCCATATCGTCCACGGTCGGTTCCTGGAACTGGGAAATGCGCAGCCAGGCGTAGCCCGGCTCGATCATTTTCGCCTTCACGCTTTTCTGGACGATCTCGCTGCGCGTGATGGTGAAATGCAGCGCCTCCGGGGCGTCCTTGCGCGCGATGGTCAGGGTGACCCGGGTGCCGGGCTCGCCGCGCATGCGCTTGATCGCCTCGTCGATCGGCACGCCCTGCACCGGGAAGCCGTCGATCTGGGTGATCAGGTCGCCTTCCTTGATGCCGGCGTGGAAGGCCGGCGAATCCTCGATGGGCGCGACGATCTCGACATAGCCGTCCTCGCTCTCGGAAATCTCGATGCCCAGGCCGACGAAGCGGCCCTCGGTGCCTTCGCGCAGCTCGCGGTAGGCGCGCGGGTCGAGGTAGGCGGAATGGGGATCGAGCGAGGCCACCATGCCGGAAATGGCTTCCGACAGCAAGGCCTTGTCCTCGACCGGCTCGACATAATTCGACTTGATGACGCCAACGACGTCGGCCAGCTGGCGCAGTTCGGCCATGGGCATGCTTTCCTCGACCGGCTTGTAGGCCAGCGCGGAGAACTGCATGGAAAATGCGACCCCGGCAAGCGCGCCAAGGCCGACGAGACAGGAATTCTTGAAAGTAGAGCCCATGGGTCACCCGTTCTGGCTGCGCGCGCCGTGAAATTACCGCTGGCTTGCCCCTGAGGTAGCGCAGATCAGTATAAACCTGTTCGCAGGCTCTGGAGAGGGGGAGCGCAAACAAGCCTGCATCCGGCGCCGCCATGCATATGGCCCGTGGTCCTTACAGCGAGTTTTCTATCCGTTGGTAAGCAATTGTAAGAGTGCAAGCGAGCGGGAAAGGGGCGGCCTATATTCAATACCAGTTTTTCTCTCTCTCCACTCTTGAAGTGGTCTTTGCCCACGGCCCCCTCCGTGGGCATTTTTTCTTTCCGGCTTTGCGCGCCGCGGCACCCGGACAAGCCGGCGACGATTGTACATTCCACAGCGCAACTTTATCCCGGCAGCCAGGAGCTTGTTGTCGTCTCCCAACACATGCATACGCGAAAAACCGCCCTTGGCGTGTATCGAAAAGTAAAAAAACTTTAATCCCCGTCGCCGCTTGTTTCCTAACAGCTAGAATGGTTTTTCGCCCACGTGCGCCTCGCACGCCCCGGCAAGCTATTGAAGAGCAAGAACACGCATGCATACCTATGTTTCCCTGGCCTGTGCGGCCGTGCTGGGCGCCGCCGCAGCAGCAGTACCGGCGGCGGCTGCCGGCCAGGCCGGTTCCGAACCGGCGGCACCGCAGCAGCCGGGCGCGGTCCAGGCCCGCCAGGCCCCGGCGGCCCCGAAGGCCGACGACAAGCTGCAGCAGGTGACGGTCAGCGGCAGCCGCGCCAACGACACCGACCAGCGCCGCCTGGCGACCGCCTCCAAGATGATCTTCGGCCGCGAAGAGCTGGACCGCAACGGCGACAGCAATGTCGGCGAGATCCTCAAGCGCCTGCCGGGCGTGACCATGGGCGGCGCGCCCGGGCGCGGCGGCGGGGTGCGCATGCGCGGCATGGGCCACGGCTATACCCAGATGCTGGTCAACGGCGAGCGTCCGCCCCCAGGCGTCTCGCTCGAGTCGCGGCCGCCCCCCCAGCTCGAGCGCATCGAGGTGATCCGCGGCCCGGTGGCCGAGCACTCCACCCAGGCGATCGCCGGCACCATCAACATCGTGCTGCGCGAGGGCTACCAGCAGAAGGACATCCAGCTGCGCGTCGGAGACAGCGTGTCCGGCGGCCTGCACTCGCCCGACGTGTCGCTGGCGATGCCGGGCAAGTCCGGCAAGCTGGCCTGGCTCACCAACGTGATGCTGCGCCAGGGCCGCAACGAGAACGAGAGCACCACCTACGACCGCACCGAGCGCCGCGACGGCACCCTCGACAGCGAGCAGCTGCTCGAGGGCCGCAGCGATTCCCGTTCCAAGGGCCTGCATGCGTCGCCGCGCTTCACCTACACCTTCGACAACAAGGACACGCTGACGGTCCAGCCCTTCCTGGGAGTGAACCGCAACGACTCGCGCCTGAACAACACGGTCACGCGCCTGGGCGGCGAGCCGGATTACGCGCGCCTCGAGCAGATGTCCGATTCGGATTCCACCTTCGGCCGCCTGTTCGGCAACTGGCTGCACCGCATGGACGGCAACGCCAAGCTGGACCTCAAGTTCGGCTTCGGCGGCGCCAACAGCGAGAACAGCAGCGTCCGCCGTACCTACGGCTTCGCCGGCGAGCCGCTGCGCGTGTTCAACGACCGCGGCGACATGCGCTTCCGCGGCGCCAACACCGGCGGCAAATATACGAAGCCGATCGCCAAGGGCCATCTGCTGGCCGTGGGCTGGGACGTGGAAGCCACCCGCCTGAAACAGACCCAGGTGGCCGAGGATGACGGCGGCCCGCTGTACGAGGAATCGGGCGCCAACCTCTCCGCCAACCAGCGCCGCATCGCGCTGTTCGCCCAGGACGAATTCGATATCACCGAGCGCTGGTCGGCCTACCTGGGCCTGCGCTGGGAAGGCATCCGCACCGCCAGTACCAGGGTGGGGAACAGCGTGAAGAACGAAAGCCGCGTCTGGAGCCCCGTGCTGCATACCGTCTGGCGCCTGCCCGGCAAGGAAAAAGACCAGGTGCGCGCCAGCCTGACGCGCAGCTACCGCGCCGCGCAGCTCAACGACATGATCGCCGCGCCCACCGTCTCGGCCGACAATTCCTTCGTGCGTCCTGACCGCAGCGGCAATCCGGACCTCAAGCCCGAGCTGGCGACGGGCATCGACCTGGCCTACGAACACTACATCGGCCGCACCGGCATCGTCTCGGCCAGCGCCTTCGTGCGCAAGGTCGACGACCTGATCCGCCGCGCCGTCACCGAGGTGCCGACCGCCCAGGGCCCGCGCTGGCTCTCGCGCCCGGTCAACATCGGCAAGGCGCGTACCAGCGGCATCGAGCTGGAAGCCAAGTTCCAGCTGACCGACCTGGTGAAGGACGCGCCGAGCGTGGACCTGCGCGCCAACTACAGCCGCTTCTGGAGCGACGTCGACGACATCGTCGGCCCGCACAACCGCCTCGAAGGCCAGGCCGAGCAGACCGCCAACCTGGGCGCCGACTGGCGCCTGAAGGGCCTGCCCCTGACCCTGGGCGGGAGCCTGAACTGGACGCCGGACTTCCTGGTCCAGGTGAGCAACGAGGAGCTGGCCTACACCGGTTCCAAGCGCCAGCTGGACCTGTTCGCGCTGTGGAAATTCTCCGCCAATACCCAGCTGCGCGTGTTCGGCAACAACCTGCTGTCGCAGAACTACGATACGGCGCGCAGCGTCAGCTTGCCGGAAGTATTCACCAGCACCCAGTCGCGCACTTATGCAACAGTCGGTGTGCGTCTTGAAACAAAACTGTAATCAAATGGCCGGAGCCCGTGCTACATTTTCCGGCCGTAGAACGACTTTTACCCGCAACTGAGGACCTCCCGTGAAGCGACACATCCTGAGCACCCTGACCCTGTCCATCATGACTGCCTTCGCCACCACGGCGGCCGTCGCGGCGGACAACGCGCCGGCAAAACCGGCAGCGGCAGCTATTTCCGGCATCGACACCCAGTTCATCGACGACAGCGTGCGTCCGCAGGACGACTTCTTCAGCTATCTCAACGGCAAGTGGCTCAAGACCGCCGAGATCCCGAGCGACAAGGCCAGCTGGGGCACCTTCATGAAGCTGCGCGACGACACCACGCCGCAGCTGCGCGCCATCGTCGAAGCCGCGCAGAAGGACCCGGCCGCGAAAAAGCAGGGCACCGAAACCCAGAAGATCGCCGACCTGTACGCCAGCTTCATGGATGAAGCCAAGCGCGAGAGCCTTGGCTACAAGCCGCTCACCGGCGAACTGACCCGCATCCGCGCGCTCAAGGACAAGAAGGCCCTCCCGGCCCTGGTCGCCCACCTGGCGAAGATCGGCGTGGCCTCGCCCTACGGCGTGTTCGTCAGCCAGGATGCGCGCGAGTCCACCAAGTATGCGACCTACATCGGCCAGAGCGGGCTGGGCATGCCGGACCGCGACTACTACCTGAAGCTGGACGACAAGCGCATGGCCGAGACCCGCGCCGCCTACGAACAGCACGTCGCCAGGATCCTGGCGCTGGCCGGCGAGAAGGACGCCGCAGAACAGGCCAAGGCCATCGTCGGCTTCGAGACCGAGCTGGCCAAGGTGCAGTGGACCAAGGTCGAGAACCGCGACCCGGTCAAGCGCTACAACAAGATGACGGTCGCCGAGCTGGCCAAGCTGGCGCCGGGCTACGACTGGAAGGCCGCGCTGGCCGCGGCCGGCGTGGCGGGCAAGGCCGACTACGTGATCGTGTCGCAGCCGAGCTACCTGAGCGGCTTCGACGCCGTGCTGCAGAAAACCGACCTGGCCACCATCAAGTCCTACTTCGAATGGCAGCTGCTGCGCGAGTACGCGCCTTTCCTGTCGAAGGCCTTCGTGAACGAGAACTTCGCCTTCTACGGCACCGCGCTGACCGGCGTGACCGAACAGCGTCCGACCTGGAAGATCGGCGTGTCGACCGTCGAGGGCGCGCTGGGCGAGGCGCTCGGCAAGCTGTACGTCAAGGAGCACTTCCCGGCCGAGCGCAAGGCGCGCATGGAAGAACTGGTGAAGAACCTGCTGGTCGCCTACAAGGAATCGATCGACCAGCTCGAGTGGATGAGCCCCGAGACCAAGAAGGAAGCCCAGGCCAAGCTGGCCAAGTTCACCCCGAAGATCGGCTACCCGGACAAGTGGCGCGACTACTCGGCGCTGACGGTGCGTAACGGCGACCTGGTGGGTAACGTGATGCGCGCCTCGACCTTTGCCTACAACCGCAACATCAACAAGCTGGGCAAGCCGATCGACCGCACCGAATGGGGCATGACGCCGCAGACCGTGAACGCCTACTACCGCAGCACGACCAACGAGATCGTGTTCCCGGCCGCGATCCTGC
>CBIHLT010000236.1:0-7240 GCA_966210615.1 uncultured Massilia sp. | reverse complement strand
GGGCCATGAAGGCCATTCTACCCGAGCGTTGGCGTTTTATTTGCGCAAATGGACAAACCCGGCAGGGAAGCGCGGACGCTTCCGGTGCCGGGAGAAGGACGGGTCGATCCGGGCCGGGCTGTCAGCGGCGGGTGGGATCGGTGGTGGTCGTCGGGTCGTTGGTCGGCGGCGTCGTCGGGTTGGTGGTGGTGCTCGAGGAGCCGACCGGCGGCGGGGTGGTGGCGCCGGTGCCGGAAGAGGTGCCGGTGCCCCAGGTCGAGCTGCTGCCGCTGGTGGTGCCGGCCGGGCTCGGGGACGAGGTGCCGGTGCTCATGGTCGAGGTGCTGCTGGTGCCGCTGGTGCTGCCCATGTCGTCGCCGGTCGATTTGCATGCCGCCAGGGCCAGGGACATCAGCCCGCCGATCAGCAGGGCCTGATATTTATTCGTCATCGTTTTTCTCCTTGGGGTTGGTTGGTTCCCCATCATGCGGAGCGGATCGCGAGCATGAAATAGGATCAAATCGAGAGTGTATGTAGGAGCGCGCTCACGCTTTTGCGGAATCATTGCCTACACGAACCGCAAGTTTCCCGAGGGCGCGTGGGAGAAATGGGAAGCTAAAAAGGCCACCGATGGTGGCCTTTTCGTTCCCGCAGCGCAGCTGCGGCTCAGCGGGTGGTGCCCGTGGTGGTGGTGGTCGTGTTGGTCGTGGTCGTCGTCGGGGTGACCGTGGTGGTGGTGGTGGCCGGGACGGTGGTCGATTCCGTGGTCGACGAGGTGGTGCTCGACGCGCCGCTCGAGCCGCTGGTGCGGGTGGTCTCGGTCATGGTGCTGGTGGACTCGACGGTTTCGGTGGTGCCGCAAGCGGTGAGCAGGACAGCAGTCAGGCCGACGGCGCAGGCGCTCAGAAGGGTAGCTTTCATCATATTCTCCTCATATTATGGATGGGTTACGCCATCATGGGAGCGCAAGCCCGCGCACAAAATAGGATTAATCCGGCAACTTTTGTAGGATGAAACTCACATCCTGGTCAAGCCACGAACGGATGCCTTTCCCCGAGCCAGGCCAGGAGGTCGGGGGCGCTCAGGGGACGCCTGTAGGAGTAGCCCCGGGTCTTGGTGCAGGCTTGTGCGCGCACCACGCCGGCCTGCGACTGGGTCTCGATGCCTTCGGCCACGGTCTGCATGCCCAGGCTTTGCGCCACCTTGACCGTGGCTTCGATCAGCACCCGGTGATGGCGGCTGGTGTCCGCCTGGCTCACGAAGGAACGGTCGATCTTGGGCGTATCGACCGGCAGCAGGTGCAGGCTGGAGAGCGAGGAGTAACCGGTGCCGAAATCGTCCAGCGCCAGCCGGATGCCCATTGCCTTGAGTGCGTGCAGGCGCTGCTGGATGTCCTGGCCCTGGGCGGCCAGGCTTTCGGTGGCTTCCAGCTCCAGCCGCCCGGGCGGCATGCCGGTGGCGCCCAGGATGATGCCGTGCAGGTGGGTGGGGGCAATGTCTTCCCTGCCTAAGTGGCGGAGGTGCTGCGCCTTCACCCTCAAGTGCAGACGCGAGCGTGCGCCTGATGCGGGCGGACGAAGGCCAGCGGCTCAAGGCCTTCATCGTGCCGCGCGGCGCCATGCTGCCCGATACGGGTTTGCTGCGCGCCGATCTGCACGCGTGGATGGCCTGGCGCCTGACGGCTGCCGAATGTCCTGCCGCGTATTCCTGCGGCCCAGATCTGCCGCGCCAGGCCAACGGCAAGCCGACCGGCTGGATCATCGACGCCTGGGCCTGAGCGCGGCATAGGCGGGCCGGGCGGTTCCGCCGCTACAGGTCGACCAGCACCTCGAAGCCGCCGTAGATCATGCGCTTGCCGTCGAAGGGCATGGCCCCGGGCTGCATCATCTCGGCCATGCGCGGGTCTTTCATGACTTTGTCGTTGACCTCGTCGCGGTGGGCGCGCGATGCGTAGACGATCCAGGAAAACACGACCGTCTCGCCTTCCTCCAGGTTGACGCTTTGCGGGAAGGAGGTAAGCTTGCCCGGCTTGACGTCGTCACCGATGCACTCCCGGAACTGCAAGGCACCGTGCTCGCGCCAGATGGTACCGGCCTTGGTGGCCATGGCGCGGTAGGCGTCGATGTTGGCAATGGGCAGGGGAACAATGAAACCGTCGACATAGGCCATGCTCGTCTCCTTTTGGGTCAAGATGTCCGGCAGTGGGTGGGCCAATGCTGTACAGACCAGCAGGTGGTCCGCGAAGTTTCCGGCCCCGCGGCCGGAAACCGAGACGATTAGCTTACCTCAAAAGAGACGGTTGTTGACCGGCGCCGGCTGTGGCGGCGGCGCGACAGGTGGCACCGGCGGAGGAGGGGCCGGCGCCGGCGTCGGTAGGGGCAGTGTCTCGTCGGGCATACCGTCTTCCGTGGGTTCCGCCGCCGGTTCGACCGGGGCGGCCTGGTCGAGATCGATGCCGCGCACTTCGGGCGCGTCGAAGAATTCCGGATAGATCCAGTCGTCGCCCTCGCGCATCAGGTCTTCCGGCGCAACGCGTTCCTCCTGCGGGCGCTTGGCCAGGGCGACTTTCATGTAGTCGATCCAGATCGGCAGCGCCAGGGTGGCGCCGAACTCCTTGCCGCCCAGCGAGCGCGGTTCGTCGTAGCCCATCCAGGCCACCGCCACCACCTTGCCGCCGTAGCCGGCGAACCAGCCGTCGAAGGCGTCGCTGGTGGTGCCGGTCTTGCCGGCGATGTCGCTGCGCCCCAGGCGCTGGGTGGCGGCGGCGCCGGTGCCGTAGCGGGTCACGTCGCGCAGCATGCTGTCGGAGACGAAGGCGTTGCGCGCGGTGATCACGCGGTCTTCCTCCTGCCCGCCCTTGGGCGGCTTGACGTCCAGCAGGATGGCGCCGTTGCCGTCCTGGATGGTGGAGATCAGGTAGGGCTTGACGCGGTAGCCGCCGTTGGCGAAGACCGCGTAGGCGCCCGCCATCTGCAGCGGCGTGACGGCCCCGGTGCCGAGCGCCAGGGTCAGGTTCCTCGGATGGCGCGCCGGGTCGAAGCCGAAGTGGCCGAGCCAGTCGTGGGTATAGTCGATGCCGAGCGCGCGCAGCAGGCGCACGGTCGGCACGTTTTTCGATTGCGCCAGCGAGGAACGCATGGTGACGATGCCGTCGAACACGCCGTCGTCGTTCTGCGGCGTCCACACTTCGCCTTCGACGCCGCTCGGCAGCTCGAGGGGCTCGTCGAGGATGCGGGTGGCGGGCGAGTAGCCTTTTTCCAGCGCCGCCGAATACACGAAGGGCTTGATCGCGGAACCCGGCTGGCGCCAGGCCTGGGTCACGTGGTTGAACTTCTGCAGGTTGTAGTCGAAGCCGCCCACCAGCGCGTGGTAGGCGCCGGTGTCGGCGTCGATGGCGACGAAGGCGGCCGCCACCAGCGGCACCTGGGTGATCGCCCAGTCGCCGCCCTTGCCCTTGTCGTCGGGCTTGGGCTTGTTGATGCGGATGATCGCGCCCGGCGTGATCCGGTGCGCGGGCGGGGCCTTGTCGGAAAGGCCGCGCGCGGCGAACTTCAGGCCGGCGTCCCGGATCACGATCTCCTCGCCTTCGAGGGTCTCGACGCGCACTTCCTTGGGACTGGCGGCCAGCACCACGGCCGGAATCAGGCCGTCGCTGGATGGGCGCTTCTGCAAGGCCTCGACGATGGCATCCTCGCGCTCTTCCGCGTCGGCAGGCAGCTCGATGCGCGCTTCCGGGCCGCGGTAGCCGTGGCGCTGGTCGTAGGCGATCACGTTGCGGCGCACCGACTCATAGGCCGCTTCCTGCTCGGCCGCGAGGATGGTCGTGGTGACCGTGATGCCGCGCGTGTAGGCTTCTTCCTTGAACTGCTCGTAGACCACCTGGCGCGCCAGCTCGGCCACGTAGTCGGCATGGGTGTCGTAGCGCTGGCCTGCGTCGCGCTTGATGCGCAGCGGCTCGGCCAGGGCCTGGCGGTACTGCGCGTCCGTGATCTGGCCCAGCTCGAGCAGGCGCTTGAGCACCGCGTGCTGGCGCTGCTCGGCGCGCTTGGGATTGGCCACCGGATTGTGGCGCGCCGGGTTCTGCGGGAGGCCGGCCAGCATCGCGATCTCGGCCAGCGAGAGCTGGTCGAGCGTCTTGCCGAAGTAGCTGCGCGCGGCGCTGGAGAAGCCGTAGGCGCGCTGTCCCAGGTAGATCTGGTTCATGTACAGCTCGAGGATCTGGTCCTTGGTGAGCGCGTCCTCGATCTTGTAGGCGAGGGCGATCTCGGTGAGCTTGCGCGAGATGACCTTTTCGCGCGTCAGGAAGAAGTTGCGCGCCACCTGCATGGTGATGGTCGAGGCGCCCTGGCGGAAACCCCCGCCCAGGTTGGACTTGGCCGCGCCCGCGGCGCGGATCCAGTCGATGCCGCCGTGTTCGTAGAAGCGCGTGTCCTCGATGGCGAGCAGGGCCTGCTTCATCAGCGGCGGGATCTTCGCGATCGGCACGAAGTCGCGGTGCTCGACGCCGAACTGGCCGATCAGGACCTTGTCGGCGGTATAAATACGCAGCGGGATCTTGGGCCGGTAGTCGGTGACCGCGTCGATCTCCGGCACGTTCGGCAGGATCGCCGTCATCAGGTAGGCCGCCGCGCCGCCGGCGGCCAGCAGCATGGCGCCCAGGGCGACGAGCAGGAACAGGCGGAGCTTGCGGATGCCGGGGCGGCCGGCCTTGCCGGGGCGCCGTTCTTGCGGCTTGTTAGGTGTCGTCACTACGGAACTCTCGAGGTGGGGCCGGACTGCAGGCCGTCAGCGGCGGATTATAATCCGCTTTCATTCCATAACGGCATGTGCGATATTCACGCTTTCAGGTTCGCCTAAGCAAGACATATTCAGAATAAGTAACAGGCGCACCGCAAGCCAAGAAGGAAACCCGCAGATGCCTTACGATCCGAATCCGCCAGGATTCAAGCCCTACATCCCGGCCACCGCCCGCCTGCCCGAAATGACCGTCCGCGCCCTGATCATGGGCGTGGTGCTGGGCATGGTGTTCGGCGCGTCCTCCCTGTACCTGGTGCTCAAGGTCGGCCTCACGGTCAGCGCCTCGATTCCGGTCGCGGTGATCGCGATTACCCTGTTCGGCATGGCGCGCAAGTTCGGCGCGCGCGAATCGACCATCCTGGAGAACAGCATCACCCAGACCGCCGGCTCGGCCGGCGAATCGCTGGCCTTCGGCCTGGGCGTGACCATGCCGGCGATCCTGATCCTCGGCTTCGACCTGGAAATCTCGCGCGTCATGCTGGTCGGGGTGCTGGGCGGCCTGCTGGGCATCCTCATGATGATCCCCATGCGCCGTACCATGATCGTCGACAAGCACGGCGAACTGAAATACCCGGAAGGCACGGCCTGCGCCGAGGTGCTCAAGGCCGCGGCCACCAACGTGTCGCGCGAGGCGGCGGGCGAAGCCCTGGAGTCCGATTCGGATGCCGTCAGGGACGCCAGGCGCCGCGCCGCCATCATCTTCGGCGGCTTCGGCGTGGGCCTGCTGTACAAGACCCTGAGCGTGTCGCTCAAGGGATGGAAGGACACTGTCAACTTCGAGTTCGGTGCGCCGCTCAAGGGCGGTTCCGCCGGCGCCGAAGTCTCGCCCGAGCTGCTGGGCGTGGGCTACATCATCGGTCCGCGCATCGCCTTCACGATGGCGGCCGGCGGGGTGCTGTCCTACCTGCTCCTGATCCCGATGATCAAGTTTTTCGGCGACCTGCTCACCGTGCCGCTGTCGCCGGGGACCACGCTGATCCGCGACATGTCGCCGGACGATATCCGCAACGCCTATGTGCTCTACATCGGCGCGGGCGCCGTGGCCGCGGCCGGCCTGATTTCGCTGGTGCGTTCGATGCCGATGATCTGGAAGAGCCTGAGCTCGGGCCTGTCGGGCATGGGTAAATCCAGTGCCGGAGACGCCTCCCTGCGCACCGACCGCGATATTCCGATGAAATGGGTCGTGATCGGCTGCCTGGCCATCATCGCGATCATCACCGTCGCCACGCCGTTGCACATGAACCTGCTGGGCGCGCTGCTGATCCTGGTGTTCGGCTTCCTGTTCGCCACCGTGTCTTCCCGCCTGACCGGCGAAGTGGGTTCGTCCTCGAACCCGATCTCGGGCATGGCGGTGGCGACCCTGCTGTTCACCTGCCTGATCTTCCTGGTGATGGGCTGGACCGGCGGCCAGTACTACGTGACCGCGCTGTCGGTCGGCGCCATCGTCTGCATCGCCGCCAGCAATGCGGGCACCACCTCGCAAGACCTGAAGACCGGCTTCCTGGTCGGCTCGACGCCGCGCCTGCAGCAGTATGCGATCCTGTGCGGGGCCTTCGCCTCGGCCCTGATCCTGGGGCCGATCCTGCTCAAGCTGAACGATGCGGGCACCGTGTATGTGCCGGCGGCCCAGGTGGCGCCGGGTCTGACGGTCGACGCCACCAGGCTGACCCGGACCGCGCAGCTGCACGGCCCGCAGGCCGAGAGCGACAAGAACACCTATAAGGTCTGGCAGAAGACCGATACCGCCGGCGGCCCGGCGGGCAAGTACCTGGTGGCCGACGACGGCAAGGTGGTCTACCTGGTCGACCCGGGCATCAACGGCACCCACAAGACCCGCCCGGACGGCACCGAGGTCAAGAAATACGACGCGCCCAAGGCGGTGCTGATGTCCTACATCATCAAGGGCATCCTGGACCAGGAACTGCCCTGGACCCTGGTGCTGTTCGGCGTGATGATCTCGGTGGTGCTGGAGATGGCGGGCATCGCCTCGCTGGCCTTCACCGTGGGGGTCTACCTGCCGCTGGTGTCGACCCTGCCGATCGCCATCGGCGGCCTGCTGCGCTGGATCGTGGACCGCCGCAACAACACGCTGCCGCAGTACGAGAAGCTGACGCCGGAGCAGTGCCAGGCGGCGGGCGACCGCAGCGCGGGGACCTTGCTGGCGTCGGGCTACATCGCGGGCGGCGCGCTGGCGGGCATCATCATCGCGATCACGGCGGGGGTGCTGACCAGTTTCGACAGCGATATGACGAAGTGGGCGGAGGCGTCGAATCCGTTCTTCGCGGGGGCGCAGGCGAATGTGCTGACCTTGATTCCGTATGCGGCCATCATCCTGTTGCTGTGGTGGGTGGCGCGGGAGAAGCCTGAGAAGAAGTAAAGGGAAAGCCGGCGGAAGCCGGCTTTTTTCATGGCGCTGTCACCGTTGAGTGTTGAAAATGCCAATCGCCGCTCGCAGGAGAGCGTC
>CBIHLT010000235.1:0-7246 GCA_966210615.1 uncultured Massilia sp. | reverse complement strand
GGCAACGGTTTTCCCTACGGGGTTTCCCTAGAATCATTTGGTCTCTAATAATTTTGTAAACTCGGACTCGATGTGTACGCATGGCGGTGCGTGTGCGTGCGTGCGCACCGGTTCGGCCGACGGGCAAACGTCTCCTCCAGTCGCGCGCATGAGCGAGGTGAGGCCGCAAGCCATGCTCCGGCGCCGGTGGCCCCGGTGGCTGGCGCTCCGCCGGCCCACGCAAGCACAGGCGGCACGGCCGCGCCGGGACGCGGCCTCCCCAGGATGAACAAAAAGGATTGAACGTGAGTGAGAGAGAGTTTCTGAAGCAGGTGCACCAGGACGTCGAGCGTGCCTTGGACGAGGATGTCGGCCCGGGAGACCTGACCGCGGAACTGGTCCCGGCGACCGCCCGCGCCACGGCCACCATCACGTGCCGCCAGGCGGCGGTCGTCTGCGGCCGGCCCTGGGTCGAGGAGATACTGCACCGCCTGGCGCCGACGGCGCGGGCCGACTGGCGCGTACCCGATGGCGGCACCTGCGTGCCCGGGCAGGCCGTCGTGGTGATCGAAGGCGTGGCGCGCGAGCTCCTCACCGCGGAGCGCACCTGCCTGAATTTCCTGCAGACGCTCAGCGGCGTGGCGACCAAGACCGCCCGCTATGTCAAGGTGGTCGAAGGCACGCGCGCGGCCGTCCTAGATACGCGCAAGACCATCCCCGGCCTGCGCGCCGCGCAAAAGTACGCCGTGCGCTGCGGCGGCGGCCAGAACCACCGGATGGGCCTGTACGACGCCGTCCTGATCAAGGAGAACCACATCGCGGCAGCGGGCGGCCTGACGGCCGCGTTCCGCGCGGCGCAGGCGCTCAAGGGCCGCGTGGCCTTCATCCAGGTGGAGGTCGAGACGCTGCGGCAGTTGCAGGAAGCGCTCGACGCGGGCGTGGACATGGTGCTGCTGGACAACATGCCCCTGGAGACCGTCCGTGAAGCGGTGCGGCTGGCCCAGGGCCGCTGCAGCCTGGAGGTCTCCGGCGGCGTCACCTTCGAGACGCTGCGGGCCTACGCGGAGACCGGCGTCGACCGCATCTCCGTGGGCGCGCTGATCAAGGACGTGACGGCCGTCGACTTCTCGATGCGCTTCAGCGAGCGGCCGCTGGAGGCCTGAGCCGGGACCGCGTCGCGTCGGCGCGCATGCCGGCGACCGGACGGGCCCGTGCGCCGGGCCGTGGCCCGCATACGCCCCCGGTACCGGCGCCCCGCCGCCATCAGAGCAGGAACACGCCCTTGCCGCCCACGCCCTGGTCGAACAGCCGGTAGGCCTCCTCGGCCCGGTCCAGCGTCCAGCGGTGGGTGTACAGCTGGCCGACGTCGAGCCCCTTGGCGGCGACGAAGGCGGCGCACTCGGCCTGGCCGGTCGTCGAGAACGTCCACGACCCCATGACCGTCATCTGGCGGCGCAGCAGCTCCGGACTGACGTTGATGCGCACCTCGCCGCCCTCGCCGACGAAGCAGCAGGTCCCCCAGGTCTTGGCCGCACGGATGGCCGCGCTGCGCGCGGATGCCGCCCCCGAGGTCTCCAGCGACTTGTCGACGCCCTGCCCGCCGGTCAGCTCCAGGATGGCTTCTGCGACATCGCCGTCGCCCGACGGGGCGAAGGCCACGTCGGCGCCCAGTCGGCGTGCGTGCTCGAGCCGCTGCTCGTTCGTGTCGATGGCGATGACGCGCGCATTCATGGCCCGCGCGAACTGCGTGGCCGACAGGCCGACGGGCCCCTGCCCGAAGATGGCGATGGTGTCTGCCGCGGACAGGTGCATGCGCCGCAGCGCCTGGTAGGCGGTGCCGGTTCCGCAGGCGATCGCCGCGCCGGCCTCGAAGCTCAGCGAATCCGGCAGCGTGACCACGGTGTTCGCCGGCACCTTCAGGTAGGGCGCGTGGCCGCCGTCGTCGTTGTTGCCGTACACGCGCACCATCGGCTGGACGTTGCGGCACAGCTGCTGCCAGCCGGTGCGGCAGTGCGCGCAGGCGTTGCAGCCCTGGTAGTGGTGCACCATGACCCGCTGCCCGACCCGCGCGAGCTGCGCCGGCACGGCCGAACCGACCGCGCAGACGATGCCCGCGGGCTCGTGGCCGGCGATGGGCGGGCGGCCGATCAGCGATGGCATGTAGGCAGGCTGGTCCAGCGGCCTGCGGTAGTTCTGCAGGTCGGTGCCGCACATGCCGGACGCCTTCATCTCGATGACGACGTCCAGCGGCCCGGGCGTCGGGTCCGGCACCTCGAGGTACTCGATCTTGCGGTTCCCGGGAAATACGACACCTCTCATCGTGGCTCCTATGCGATGGATCTGTGGCTGTGCGGCCGGGAGGGTGCCTAGGCCTTGAAGGCGAACGGGTCGCGCACCTCGTCGCCGAGCTCGCACCAGACGCTCTTGGTCTGCAGGTAGTGGTTCACGGCCTCGGTGCCGTTGACGCGCCCGATTCCGCTGGACTTGTAGCCGCCGAAGGGCGAATTGAAGGCCAGCGTGCGGTAGGTGTTGAGCCAGACCGTTCCCGCCTCGAGCCGCCGCGCCATCAGGTGCGCGCGCCGGAAGTCCTTGGTCCACACCCCCGCGGCCAGCCCGAACTCCGAATCGTTGGCCAGGGCGAGGACCTCGTCGTCGTCTTCGAAGGGCATGACCGCGAGGACCGGCCCGAAGACCTCCTTGCAGATCACCGGATTGGCCGCATCCGCCCCGCCCAGGATCGTGGGCGCGAAGAAGTAGCCGCCGTCGAAGCCTGGCACCGCCAGGCGTTCGCCCCCGCAGAGCACGCTGGCCCCTGCGGCCACGGCCTCGCGCACGATGGCCTGGTCCTTGTCCAGCTGGGCCTTGCTCGCGACGGGCCCCATCTGGGTGGCCTGCGCCAGCGGGTCGCCGACCGCGATCCGGCCCGCCCGCCGCACCAGGCGGGAGACCAGTTCGTCGTAGATGCGGCGGTGGATGTAGGCGCGCGAGCCCGCCACGCAGGTCTGGCCCGCCGCCGCGAAGATCCCGGCCAGCACCCCGATTTCCGCGCGGTCGATGTCGGCGTCCTCGAAGACGATGTTCGGGCTCTTGCCGCCCAGCTCGAGCGTGCACGGGACGAGCTTCCTGCCCGCCTCGGCGGCGATGGCCCGTCCCACGTCCGTGCTGCCGATGAAGGAGATCTTGCGGACCTGCGGGTGTCCGACGAGCGCCTCCCCGGTTTCCCTCAGCCCCGTCACGACGTTGAGGACGCCGGGGGGGATGCCGACGCTTTCCGCCAGCCGGGCGATCTCGATCGCCGAGGCCGACGTCACCTCGCTGGGCTTGACGACGATGGTGTTGCCCGCGGCGAGCGCGGGCGCGGCCGACTCGATCATCAGCAGCGTCGGAGAGTTCCAGGGCACGATGACGGCCACCACGCCCAGGGGCTCCTTGAGCGTGTAGTTGAGCACCGACGTCTGCGCGACCGGAATGACCGCGCCCTCGATCTTGTCGGCCATGCCGCCGAAGTAGCAGAGCCAGTCGCGCACGATGCGCGCCTGGGTCTGCATCTCCGAGGCCAGCTTGCCGTTCTGCGTCGCCTCGAGCGCGCCGATGTGCATCGCGTTCTCCGCGATCGCGTCGCCCCAGCGCATCAGCAGCCGGCCGCGCTCGGTCGCGGACATGCGGGACCAGGGGCCGCGGAATGCCTTGGCGGCCGCCGTCACCGCCCGGTCCACCTGGTCGGCGCCGGCGATGGCGAAGTCGCCCCAGCGCCGCCCGGTCGTGGGGTTGAAGGACTCGAAGGTACGTCCCGGCTCGGCCGCGACGGCCTCGCCGGCAATGTGCAGGCCGTAGCTGCGGGCGCCCATCTCGTGATTCGGCAGCGAAGTTGACTGCGACATGGTGGCTCGGATCCTCTTTCTGAACAAACGGGGTGGACACGGGCGGCCCTTGCGGGGGCGCGCCGCGCGGCGGCGCCACCCGACCGGGCACGGCCGCCTCTCGCCTACAGCGGACAAGCCGCCAGGTGCGGATCGGCCGTGCCCTCGAGCACGACCTCCTTGGACTTGAGGCTCCAGACGGGTCCGCTTCCATCGACTTCGACCGCGACGAACCGGTCGACCGGGAAGCCGTTCTTTCCGATCCGGTACTGGACCCCGCGAACGGACCGGTAGGCCGCCTTGCGCAGCGCCGCGCTCAGCTTCGCGGCTTCCTTGGTGTTGCCGCCCAGTTCGTCCACGGCGGCCTTCAGCTGCGTGACCATGTCGTAGGACGTCGCGGCGTAGTTCGACGGCAGGCGGCCGTACTTGGCATTGAATTCCTTGACGAAGCGCTTGTTCTCGGCGTTGTCCAGGTCCGCCGCCCAGAAGTCGGCTGTTTCCGAGCCAAGCACGCCCTTCACGCCCGCGGCCTGCAGGCTCGGCAGGTTGAGCTGGTCCAGCGTGAAGGCCGTGAAGAGCTTGGTCTTGCCGGCCAGGCCCGACTGGTCGAACTGCCGCGCGAAGGCAGCGCCCGCGGCACCCGGGTAGAAGGCGAACAAAGCATCGGCGCCGGACGCCCTCACCTTGCTCAGCTCCGCGGAAAAGTCGAGCTGCGGATCGTCGCCCCACCGGGTCATGTCCGCACCGACCACCTCGCCCGTGTACACGCGCCGCACGGCCTGGAGGAAGTCCTTGCCCGCGGTGTAGTTCGGGGCCATGAAGTACAGCTTCTTGGCGCCGCGCAGGTTCATGAGCTTGCCCACCGCCATCGGCAGCACGTCGTTCTGCGCGTGCATCGCGATGAAGTTCTCGTAGCACAGCTTGCCCGCGATGTCCGACGGGCCGGCATTGACGCTGACCACGACCTTGCCGGCATCGACGATCGGCTTGCGCGAGGCCAGCAGCACGTTGCTCCAGATGTAACCGCCCAGCACGTCGACGCCGTCCTGCTGGATCAGCTTCTGCGTCTTCTGGCGCCCCAGCTCGGGCTTGAGCCCGTCGTCCTCGTAGACGATCTCGACCTTGCGCCCACCCATGCTGCCGCCGATGTGCTCGACCCCCAGGTTGACCGCATCGACCACGTCCCGGCCGATGACCGCGCCGCCGCCGGTCAGCGTCGTCACGACCCCGATCTTGATCGGCGGCGTCTGCGCGCCGGCCGGAGCGGCCATGGCGGCAGCCAGCGCCAGAAAAATGCCCAGTATCTTCATTTCATCGTCTCCTTTGATGGAACAAGCAAAGCGGATGGGGATGGGGATGGGCCGGCGCCACGGCGCGGGTCACACGGCCATGAGCCCCGAGATCCTTTCCAGGTCGGACTCGACGTCCTTGGCGGTCCCCGTCCATTTGATGCGGCCGCGCTCCATGACGTAGAAGCGGTCCGCCAGATGCACGAGCTTCTTGAGGTGCTTGTCGACGATGAGGATCGCCAGGCCCGTGCGGCGCAGATCGGCCAGGCACCGCCAGATCTGCTCCCGGATCAAGGGCGCCAGCCCTTCGGTGGCTTCGTCCAGGATGAGCAGGCGGGGATTCGTCATCAGCGCGCGTCCGATGGCCAGCATCTGCTGCTCACCGCCCGACAGCAAGTTTCCGGCGGCAAGGCGGCGCTCGTGCAGCTTCGGGAAGATCTCGTAGACGCGATCCACAGTCCATGGCGCGGCCCCCGCGGTCCGGCTGGCCGCCGTCGCCATGAGGTTCTCGTGCAGGGACAGGTTGGGAAAGATGTGCCGTCCCTCGGGCACGAGGCCCACGCCCAGCCGCGCGATCTGGTCGGCCGCCAGGCCGGTGATGTCGACGCCCTGGAACGTGACGTTCCCGCCCTTCTTCGGAAGCAGCCCCAGGATGCTGTGCACCGTGGTCGTCTTTCCCATGCCGTTGCGGCCCATGAGGCACACCACCTCGCCCTCTCCGATGGACAGGTCCACGTCGAAGAGCACGCGGTTGGCGCCGTAGCCGCCCGAGAGACGTTGAACGCTGAGCGTCATAGATCATCCCCCAGGTAGGCGTTGCGAACATCCGGGTTGGCGCGGATCTCCGCGGGCGTGCCGGTGGCCAGCACCGTGCCGCCCACCAGGACCGTGACCCGGTCAGCCAGCCCGAAGACCGCATCCATGTCGTGCTCCACCAGGATGATGGTGGTCTTGCCTTTCAGGCGGGCCAAGTGCTGGGTCATCTCCAGTCCTTCCTCGTGCCCCAGCCCGGCCATGGGCTCGTCGAGCAGCACGATCGCGGGGTCGCCGGCCATGGCCAGCGCGAACTCGAGCAGGCGCTGCTCGCCATGACTCAGGCTCTCGACCAGCGCCCCTGCCCTGCCGTGCATGCCCACGCTGCGCAGCAGTTCATGCGCGCGCGCTTGCAGCGGGGCGTCGCGCTGGATCGAGCGCCAGAAGCTGAAGGCGTGCCCGTCCTGGGCCAGGATCGCCAGCACGGCGTTCTGCAGCACGGACATGCTCCGGGCCAGCGCCGTGATCTGGAAGGACCGCGAGATGCCCCTGCGGGCCCGCTGCGCCGGAGACAGGCCCGTGATGTCCTGATCGTGAAGAAGGATGCGCCCGCGGTCCGGCCGCAGGGCCCCGAACAGCTGGCTGATCAGCGTCGTCTTGCCCGCCCCGTTGGGGCCGATCAGGGCATGGATCTCGCCCTTGCGGATGTCCAGCGACACGTCCCGGGTGGCGACGACGCCACCGAAGGCCTTGAACAGCCCGTCCATGGCCAGCACCGGTGCGACGGCGGCGCTCATGCCGAACCTCCCTTGGTTCCCAGCAGCAGGCTGGCCAGCCCCCGGCGCCCGCCGCTCACCGCGACGATCAGGAAGGCTCCGAACCAGAACTCCCAGTAGGCAGTCTTGCTGCCCAGCAGCTGCTCGATGAGCACGAACGCGGCCGCCCCCAGGACCGGGCCGCAGGCCGTCCCGCTGCCGCCGAGCACGACCATGAACATGAGCGCCGCGGACAGCTTCCAGCTCGTGAGGTCGGGCGTCACGAAGCTGGTGAGGTTGGCGTTCAGGAACCCGGCCAAGCCGCAGACCGCCGCGGCGAGCACGAAAGCCGCCAGCCGGTAGCGATCGACACTGAAGCCCGACGCCTCCACGCGCTGCTCGCTCTGGTTCGCGGCCGCCAGGACCAAGCCGAAGCGCGAACCCTTGATGCGCACGAACCCGAGCGAGGCGAGCGCCAGGGCGCCCAGGGAGGCGAAGTACAGGACGGGCCGGCTGCCCAGGTCCAGCCCCCCGGAGAACACGCTCGACCCGGTGATCGGGGTCTCCTCGTTTTCAGTGCAATAAGTGACGGTACGCAAAGCTAGCACTG
>CBIHLT010000234.1:0-7318 GCA_966210615.1 uncultured Massilia sp. | reverse complement strand
ACTTCGGCAGCATTGGGGCTGGTAAACGGCACCATGGCACCCGGCGTCACGCTTTCGTTGCGGTATTTCGTCTGGGTACCCGCCACATTGACCAGGGCGCCGACTTCGCCGATGCCGGTTTCCCAGCGGTTGCTGAACATGGCACTGAGCTGCGGGTTCCACTTTTTCGCAGGATCCAGATAGGTCTCGCGCGCCGAAATCGACACTTGCGACCCCTTGAAATCGAAGGGTCGCAGCGACTTGACGTCGATTTGGCCTGCAATTCCGGTTTCCAGCTGGCTGGCGTCGCGCGTCTTGTAAACGTCGATCTGGCGCACCAGGGTCGAGGGAATGTCCTGGAGCGCGACCTGCGTGCCCGACGCGGTAAAGATATTGCGGCCGTTCCAGGTGGTCTGGACGTCGGGCAGGCCACGGATGGACAAGGTGCCGACTTCGCCGCCGGCGCGGTTGGTGACCTGGATCCCCGTCACGCGCTGCAGCGCTTCGACGACATTGTTATCGGGGAGCTTGCCGATGTCTTCGGCAACGACCGATTCCACGACCTGGTCATTGAGGCGCTTGTTCGTCAGGCTCTTGATGAGCGATGCCTTGACGCCCGTGACGACCACGGTCTGGGTGTCGCTCGGCGCCGTCGTTTCGGCGGCTTCCGTGGGGGAGATTTCCTGGGCGCCGACCGTGGCGGCGCTCATCAGGCCGGCGCCGGCGAGCGCGGCGACGGTGGCGCGCAACATGAAGGTACGGGTGGGCGCAGCTTGGCCCGGTGCTAAGCGTTTCATACGTCTCCTCTGTCGTTATTTTGGTGCGCCGGCGCTGGCTGCTCGCGGCTGCTTTTTTTACATGCTCGAGAGGAATGGTAGGCGTTGCACCGAGAACGATCCAATCAATTTTTCCGCCGTTCCGATACCGATTTTTGTATCGACAAACCCAGTATAAATATGTTAGCGCTATCCCATGAAAGGCGTATGTAAGAGAAATTGTGTACAATTCGCAACGCTCATTTTGCGAAGTCACAATCAGCATAAGTATAGTGCTAAGGATTATTGGTAAAGCAAGTGCGCACCTGTTAAGGTACGCTTAGCGATGTTTCCGTTTCGCAACTAATCCCGTCTCTCTCCCGGGCGGGGCAATGACAAACCGCTATCCTCATGTCATGATGGATTGGCATTTTAAATTTTAACTACTGGAGAGACATCCATGAAGAAGAAGATCCTCGCCGCAGCGCTCGTCGCGAGCCTGCCGCTGTTCGCCCAAGCCCAGACCGCCGTCACCATGTACGGCGTGGTTGACGCATCGGTCGGCATCGAAGACACCGACACCCCTGGCACCGACAGCACCTTCGTCGTCCAGTCGGGCACCCAATCGACCAGCCGCATCGGTTTCCGCGGCACCGAAGAACTGGGCAACGGCCTGAAAGCCATGTTCAACATCGAAGCCGACGTCTTCCTCGACACCGGCGCCGGCAACAACACCCTGTTCCAGCGCCGCGCAGTCGTCGGCCTGGAGGGTGGCTTCGGCGCCGTCACCGTTGGCCGCGAATACAGCCCGGCCGCTGCAATCGCCCTGGCCAGCGATGCGCTGGGCCACGGCTTCTACGGCAGCAGCCTGTCGTCCTTCGTCGGCACCGAGCGCCTGACCCGCCGCCTGTCGAACTCGGTCAACTACAAGAGCAAGGCCTGGAACGGCGTCACCGTGGGCGCGGCCTACAGCGCCGGCGAACAGCAGACCGGCGAATCGCGCGACCTGAAAGGCGTGTCGCTGGAAGCCACCAACTTCGGCATCTACCTGGGCGCTGCCTACCAGGAAACCGATCTGCCGACCGGCAAGAAGAAGGAATTCGCGTCGGGCGCCGGCTACAAGTGGAGCGACTTCGAAGTGCGCGCTGGCTACCTGGTCGCTGACCCGGCAGGCAGCAACAACGCCTACGAGCAGCTCAACATCGGCGGCACCTACGCCACCGGTCCGAACAAGTTCTTCGTGCAGGCCCAGCGCCAGGAACTGGGCAATGGCGCCAAGGGCAACGGCTTCACCCTGGCCTACTCGTACACCCTGTCGAAGCGCACCAACCTGTACAGCACCTTCGCCATCCTGAAGAACAACGACATCGGCACCTTCGGCCTGTCCTCGGCCGGCGGCACCTTCGGCCCGGCTGCGAACGCATTCGGCGCCGATCCGAAAGTCTTCAACGTGGGCGTGCGTCACTCGTTCTAAGCTGACGCGTTCCAACGCAAAAACGGCAAGCCTCGCGGCTTGCCGTTTTTTTTACGCCTGTCCCCGGGGCGGGAAAATCAGAACTCTTCCCAGTCCCCGGCTGCGGCTGCGGCAGTGGCCTTCGGCCTGACGGCCGCCGGGCGCGCCGCCGCCGGCTTCGGCAGTGCCGGCACGGGCGCCGAAGGCGCTTTCGCCTGTGCGGCAACCGGCGCCGCCTGGGCCGCTCCGATCTGGAACACGGCCACGGCCTTGGCCAGCATCGCGGCCTGCTCCTGCATCTGGCTCGACGCGGCCGCCGCTTCTTCCACCAGGGCCGCATTCTGCTGCGTGGTCTCGTCCATCTGCACCACCGCCTGGTTGATCTGCTCGATGCCGGCGGTCTGCTCCATGCTCGCGCTGCTGATCTCGGCCATGATGTCGGTCACGCGGCGCACGCTGTCGACGATCTCCTGCATCGTCGCGCCGGCCTCGGCGACCAGCTTGCTGCCGCTGGCCACCTTGTCGGTCGATACGCCGATCAGCGTTTTGATCTCCTTGGCGGCGTTGGCCGAGCGCTGCGCCAGGTTGCGCACTTCGCCCGCCACCACCGCGAAGCCGCGGCCCTGCTCGCCCGCCCGCGCCGCCTCCACCGCCGCATTCAGGGCCAGGATATTGGTCTGGAAGGCGATGCCGTCGATGACGCCGATGATGTCGTTGATCTGGTTGGCCGAGGCGTTGATCTCGCCCATGGTGCCGACCACCTGGCCGATCACCTGGCCGCCGCGCGCGGCGACGTTCGACGCCGCTTCGGCCAGCACGTTGGCCTGGCGCGCGTTGTCGGCGTTCTGCCGCACGGTCGAGGTCAGCTCTTCCATCGAGGACGCGGTCTCTTCCAGTGCGCCGGCCTGCTGCTCGGTGCGCGAGGACAGGTCCTGGCTGCCTGCCGCCACCTGGGCCGCGGCCACCGCGATGGTGTCGGTGCCGGTACGGACCACGCCCACGGTGCGCGCCAGGTTCTCGTTCATGGTCTTGAGCGCCTGCAGCAGCTGGCCCATCTCGTCGCGGGTGCCGACCTCGATGCGGCTGGTGAGGTCGCCGGCGGCGACGGTGTTCGCCACCTCCAGCGCCTGGTTCACCGGGCGGGTGATCGAGCGCGTGATCCACCAGGCCACGGCGGCGGCCAGCGCCAGCGCGCCGATGCCCAGGCCCCACATCAGCAGGCTGGTGCTGCGGTAGGTGCCGGCCGCTTCGGCGGCGGCGTCCAGGGCGATCTGCTTCTGCAGCGCGCTCTGGTCGGCCGTGGCCTTCTTCAGGCGCACCAGCAGCGGACGCAGCTCGCTCTTGAGCAGGGAACGCGCGGCGTCCAGCTCGTCGAGGTTGATCAGGCGGATCAGCTTGTCCTGGCCGCTCACGTAGCTCGCGGTTTCCTGCTTCATCTGCGCCAGCAGCTCCTTGCCGCGCGCACTCGCGAGCGACTTGTCCAGCCCGGCCAGGATCGCGTTCATGCTGCGGCGGTGCTCCATGACTTCCTCGACCAGCTTCTGGCGGTCGTCCGGGTCGTCGGTCAGCATCATGTTGCGGATCGCGATGGCGATGTCGTTGATGTCGGCCTGCATGTGTCCCGTCATCTCGATCTTCGGCATGCGGCCGTTGACGATTTCGTCGGTGCCGGCGTTGACGCGGGCCAGCATGGCATTGCTCAGTGCGGCCATCAGCACCAGCATGGCGCAGATGATGCCAAAGCCCAGCGCCAGGCGCGTGCCGATCTTGAGGTTAGCGAGCTTCATGGTCTTGTTCCCTGCCGTGGCTTCAGGCGGCGTGCGGCAGCGACGCCACCAGGCCCAGTTCGTCGGACTGCATCAGCTTGTCGATGTCGAGCAGGATCAGCATGCGCTCGCCCACCGTGCCCAGGCCGAGCAGGCAGTTGGTCTCGACGCTCGCGCCCATGTCGGGCGCCGGGCGGATCTGGTCGCTGGTGAGGGTGACCACGTCCGACACGCTGTCGACCACCATGCCGATCACGTGCTGGGCGATGTTCAGGATGATCACCACCGTGAACGAGTCGTACACCGGCTCGCCCAGGCCGAACTTGATGCGCATGTCGACGATCGGCACGATCGAGCCGCGCAGGTTGATGATGCCCTTCAGGTAGGCCGGCGCGCTGGCCAGCCGGGTCGGCGCTTCATAGCCGCGGATCTCCTGCACCTTGAGGATGCTGATTGCGTATTCTTCTTTTGCAAGGCGGAACGACAGGACTTCCTGTTCTTCCACCGTTTTTACCGATTCCATGTAGGCTCCAGATGCGTCAATGTAAGGTCTTGCCACTAAGCAAGATACATTACGGCTTCGCCAGCGCAAATTCGATGGAGAAATCACAATTCCTGGAAAATATTTCACATTTCCAGTGCAGAGTATGGCGCGGCTGCAACGGATGCATGTCCGGACGCCTCTCCACGCCAGGCGCGCGTAGCGAAACCGGCGATTGTGCGATTGCACGTAGAATTCCGCTGTTCAGTCCACCCCGGATGACAATGTGAACGGTGACGCCGTATCGACCACCCGCAGGCCCCTGCGGGCCTACCTGTTGTGGCTGGTGCTGGCTACCCTGCTGCCGGGGATCGTCGGGGCCTCGCTGCTGTTCGTCCACCAGTACCAGAAGGCGCGCGCCCAGTTCGAGAAGAACACCATGCAGACGGTGCACGCCCTGGTGCATACCGTCGAGAGCAAGCTGCTGCTGGGCCAGGCCATCGCCCAGACCCTGTCGACCGCTGAGGCCCTCGAGCAGGAGGACTTCGCGCGCGTGCACCGCCAGGCGCGCGAAGCCCTCGCGCTCACCGGCGCCAGCATGAACGCCGTGCTGCGCGACCGGCGCGGCCAGCAAGTCATGAACACCGCGGTCGACTTCGGCGTGCCGCTGCCGCTCGACCATTCGGACCAGATCGACAAGGTGTTCTCGACCGGCAAACCTTCGGTGGCGAACGTGTTCACCGGCGCCGTGCAGCGCCGGCCGACCGCGAGCGTGGACGTGCCGGTGCTGGCGCACGGCGAGATCGCCTATGTGCTGAGCATCGGCCTGCGCCCCGACTACTTCGAGGACGTGCTCACGCCCCGGTCGGTGCCGGACGGCGCGCTCGCCTCGATCTTCGACGCCAAGGGCGTGATTTTCGGGCGCAACGTGAATGCCGGCAGCGTGGTCGGCCAGCGCGTGACCGACAGCCTGTTCAAGGCCATCCAGCACGCGCGCGAAGGCGTGTTCAGCGCCACTACCCAGGAAGGCGTGGACGTGCTCACCTTTTACTCGCGCTCGGAACTGACCGGCTGGGGCGTGGCGGTGGGCGTGCCGCGCGCCTCGCTGATCCAGGCACTGCTCGAACCCCTGGCGCTGCTGCTCACCGGCCTGGCGATCTTGTTCGCCACCGGCCTGTGGCTGGCCTGGCAGATCGGCGGGCGCCTGGCGCGCGCGGTGCGCGGCCTGCAGGCGGGCGCGGTCGCCCTCGGCAAGGGCGAGCCGGCCCCGCCCTTCCGCGAAGCCTGCGTCCGGGAAGCGGCCGAGGTGGCGGAATCGATCGGCACCGCCTCGCGCCTGCTGGCCGAGCGCGCCCGGGCGCTCGCGGCCAAGGACAGCGAACTGCGCGAATCGCACCTGCTGGCGCGCTTCGGCACCTGGCACTGGAACCTGGCCGGCGACATCATCGAAACCTCCGATTCCGTGCCGGCCATCTTCGGCCGCGCGGTGCCGCCCTTCCCCCGGCAGCGCGGGACCCTGCTGCCCGAGGAATCCTGGCAGCGCGTGGACGGCCTGCGCCGCGAGCTAGAACGCACGGGAGGCAGCGGCCGGCTCGAGCTCGAGGTCAACCACGCCGACGGCCGGCGCATCTGGATCGACTGGCGCGCCGAGAGCATCGCCGGGCCCGATGGCCGCGTGACGGCACTGCGCGGCACCCTGCAGGACATCACCGAGCGGACCAAGGCCGAGCAGGCGCTGCGCCAGGCGGACCAGCGCAAGAACGAATTCCTGGCCATGCTGGCGCACGAGCTGCGCAATCCGCTCGCCCCGATCGCCTCCGGCGCCCAGCTGCTCGGACAGGGCCGGCTGGAGCCGGCGCGCGTCAAGCAGATCAGCGACATCATCGCGCGCCAGGCGCGCCACATGGCCGGGCTGGTGGACGACCTGCTCGATGTCTCGCGCGTCACGCGCGGCCTGGTGACCCTGGCCAGGCAGCGCCTCGACATCAACGAGGTGCTGGCCGACGCCGCCGAGCAGGTGCAGGAAGCCGTGCAGCGCAAGGGCCACCGGCTCGAGGTCCGGCTGCTGCCGGAGCCGGCCTGGGTGATGGGCGACCGCAAGCGCCTGGTGCAGGTGGCCGGCAACCTGCTGCACAACGCCGTCAAGTTCACCGCCGACGGCGGGCGCATCGAGGCCGCGCTGAGCGCCGATCCTGAATCGGTGCGGCTGCGCGTGAGCGACAACGGGATCGGCATGTCGCCCGCCGAACTGGAACGGGCCTTCGACATGTTCGTGCAGGGCGAGCGCACGCCGGACCGCGCGCTGGGCGGGCTGGGCATCGGCCTGGCCCTGGTGCGCAGCCTGGTGCAGCTGCATGGGGGAACGGTGGCGGTGGCGAGCGCCGGCGCGGGGCTGGGCAGCAGTTTCACGGTGACCCTGCCGCGCTGCGCGGAACGCGGCGGACAGGGGCCGGCCATGGGCGCGGATGCGGACGCCGCCGCGCAGCCGCGCCGGCTCAGGGTGATGGTGGTGGACGACAACCAGGACGCGGCCGAGGTGCTGTCGATGTACGTGGCGGCCCACGGCCACGAGGTGCTGGTCGAGAACGCGTCGCTGCGGGCCCTGGAACGCGCGCCCGGCTTCGCGCCGGACGTGTGCCTGCTCGACATCGGCCTGCCCGACATCGACGGCCACGAGCTGGCGCGCCGCCTGCGCGCCGATCCGCGCACGCGCGCGGCGCTGATGGTCGCCGTCACCGGCTACGGCCAGGACCAGGACCGGCGCGCCAGCGCGGCGGCCGGCTTCGACCATCACCTGGTCAAGCCGGTCGACATGGCGAGCCTGGGCCGCATCCTGGAGCAGGCCGCGGCGCGCGGGAAGACGATCAGCGCATGATCAGCGCAT
>CBIHLT010000233.1:0-7334 GCA_966210615.1 uncultured Massilia sp. | reverse complement strand
GGCTGGAGACCGAACTGCACGTGGCCGGCAATGGCATGCTCGAACTGCGGCGCGGGGCCTGCAGCGCCTGGCCGATCGCCGTCACCGAGGTCTTGCCGCCGACCGCCGCCAGGTCGGCGCGGAAATCGTGCCGGCGCAGCGCGTCCGCCTGGCCCAGCATCTGTTCGGCGCGCGCGTCCTGGCCCAGCTTGCGCAGGGTCTCGCCGAGCAGCTGCCAGGTGCGCGGATTGAGCGGGTCGAGCAGGCAGGCCTTTTCCAGCGCCACCAGCGCCTGCTCGTAGTCGCCGTCGAGGAAGTAGGCGTGGCCCAGGTTGCCGAGCAGGTAAGCCTTGTCGGGGCCGGAGGACATGGTGAGCGGCGCCGTCAGCTCGCGCCAGATCGCGATGGCGGCCGCGAAATCGCGCTGTTCGGCGTGCAGGGTGGCCAATCCGTTGCGCGCATCGACATTACGCGGATCGGCTGCCAGGGCAGCCTGGTAGGCGGCGCGCGCCTCGTCGTAGCGGCGCGCCAGGTGGTGGTTGCGGCCAGCCAGGTAGGCTTCGTCGCCGCGGCTTGCCAGGAGGGCGGCGGAGGTCTGGGTGGGCAGCGGCGTACAGGCCAGCAGGCCGGCCCCGGCGCACGCCAGGGCCAGGACACTCACGGTGGTAGCGGTTCGCATCGCAATCTCCATTCAAATCGGCGCGCAGCTCAGCGAGCACCATGCAGCGCGCCCAGGGTTCGCGATATCTGGATCGCGGCCGGCCCGAGCAGCACCATCAGCAGCGTCGGGAAGATGCAGAAAATCAGGGGAAACAGCAGCTTGAGGCCGATCTTGGCCGCGCATTCCTCGGCGCGCACGCGCCGCTTGTAGCGCAAGTTGTCGGAGTACACGCGCAGCGAGTCGCCGATGCTGGTGCCGAAGCGTTCGGACTGGATCAGCATCGCGACCAGGGTGTCGACGTCCTCGACCCCGGAGCGCAGCGCGAAGTTGCGCAGCGCCTTTTCCTTGCTGAAGCCGGCGCGCATCTCCATCAGCACCAGCTGCAGTTCCTGGGCCAGCACCAGGCTCTTGATATGGATTTCGCCGGCCACCTTGACCATCGCCCGCTCCAGGCTCAGGCCGGCCTCCACGCACACGGTCAGCAGGTCGAGGGCGTCGGGGATGGTCTCGAAGATCTCGCGCCGGCGCCGGTTGACGATGCGGGTGAGGACCACGTTGGGCGCGTAGTAGCCGAGGGCGGCGCCCAGCAGCAGGACGGCCAGCATCCTGCTCGATTCGAGCGCGCCGCCGTACAGGATCAGGAAGGGTGCGGCCAGGGCCGGGATCAGGAGCGCCAGCGCGGTCTTGGAGGCGAAATACAAGGTCGGCGCCGACGGGTTGCGCCAGCCGGCGTTCATGAAGCGCGTGCGCAGCGTCGATTTTTCCCAGCCCTCTTCCGGAATCGAGAGCTTGGTCAGCGGCCTGGCGACACTGGCCACGCGTTCGACCCAGCCCCTGCCGGCGTCCAGCCCGCCCTCGGCCTCCGCGGGCTTGGTCCCGAGGAAGCGGCGCAGGCGCTCGCGCAGGGCGAGCGGGGCGAACAGCGCCACGCCGAGCCAGCCGAGGCCGCAGACGACGATGAAGACGACGAGCAGAAAGGCGAGTCGGGCGGATTCCATGTTCACCTCAGACGCGGATGCGGATGACCTTGCGCAGCCAGAGCACGCCGAACGCGATCATGCCGGCGCCATACCACAGCATCCGCACGCCCAGCGGATCCTTCCACATCAGGCTGATGTAGTCGGGGTTGCCGACGGCCATGGCGGCGGCGACGCAGAACGGCATCAGGCCCAGCACCCAGGCCGACATGCGGCCTTCGGCCGACAGCACGCGCACGTGCGCGATCAGCTTCAGGCGGGCGCGGATGATCTGGCTGATATTGCCGAGGATCTCGGCCAGGTTGCCGCCCGATTCGCGCTGGATCAGCACCGCGATGATCAGGTAGCGCAGGTCGGTCAGCGGGATGCGCGCCGCCATCGCGTGCAGCGCTTCGCTCATCGGCACGCCGTAATTGATTTCTTCGCGCGCGATGCGGAACTCGCTGCTGAGCGGTTCGGGCAGCTCGTTGCCGACAATTTGCAGGACGTTGCTGAAGGAGTGGCCGGCACGCAGAGCGCGCGCGATGAAATCGGCCGCATCGGGCAGCTGCTGTTCGATGCGCAGCAGGCGTCGCCGGCGCGCGCGGTGCATCAGGAACCAGGGCAGGCTGGCCCAGAGCAGGCCGGCCAGGAGCCGCGCAGGCCACGGCAGGGACAAATGCGCCGGCCAGCCCGTGCTCAGGGTCACGCCGGCCGCCATGCATCCGAGCGACCAGGCGATGAACTGCGCCACCGACCACGTGGATCCCGACTGCACCAGCAGCGCGTCGAGACGGTGCGCCAGCCCGGCGCGGTGGAGCATCCGGTCGACCCCCTGGTGGCTGCTGTAGCGGCGCTGCTTGAGGATCGAAATGCGTTCGCCGCTCCGCCCCACGCCGCCCGACATGAGCTGCAGGCGGCGCGCGATGCGCCGCGCGGCCGCGCCATGGGTGCCCATCCACCACAGGTAGACGCCTTCGACGGCGAGGATCACCGCCGCGAACAGGAACACCACGAAGCCATAGAACAGCGCGTCCATGCCGCCCCCTTCAGTCGAACGTCCGGTCGGGATCGAAGCTGTCTTCCGGCACCGGCGCCCCGAACAGCCGCAGGCGGTCGGCGAAGCGCGGGCGCACGCCGGTGGCGCAGAAATGGCCCAGCACCTTGCCCTCGGCATCCACGCCGCGCTGCTCGAAGCGGAAGATCTCCTGCATCGAGATGATGTCGCCTTCCATGCCGGTGATTTCCTGGATGCTGACCACCTTGCGCGTGCCGTCGGTCAGGCGCGAAACCTGCACCACCACCGTCACCGCCGAGACGATCTGCTGGCGGATGGCGCGCGCGCTCAAGCTGACGCCCGCCATGCTGACCATGTTCTCCAAGCGCGACAAGGCGTCGCGCGGCGTGTTCGAGTGGATGGTGGCGAGCGAGCCCTCGTGGCCGGTGTTCATCGCCTGCAGCATGTCGAGCGCCTCGGCCCCGCGCACCTCGCCCAGGATGATGCGGTCGGGGCGCATGCGCAGCGCATTGCGCACCAGGGCGCGCTGGGTCACCTCGCCCTTGCCCTCGATGTTGGGCGGGCGGGTCTCCAGGCGCACCACGTGCGGCTGGCGCAGCTGCAGCTCGGCCGCGTCCTCGATCGTCACCACCCGTTCGCTGGCCGGGATGAAGCCGGAGATGAGGTTCAGCAGCGTGGTCTTGCCGCTGCCGGTGCCGCCCGAGATCAGGATGTTCACCTTGGCCGTGCCCAGGCCCTCCAGCACCCGGATCATGGGCGGGGTCAGGCTCTTGTAGTCGAGCAGGTTCTGCACCGTCAGCGGCGTGGCGCCGAAGCGCCGGATCGACAGCAGCGGCCCATCCACCGCCAGCGGCGGAATGATCGCGTTTACGCGCGAGCCGTCCGGCAGCCTGGCGTCGACCATCGGGCTCGACTCGTCGACGCGGCGCCCCACGCGCGAGACGATCTTCTCGATGATCTTCATCAGGTGCGCGTTGTCGTGGAAAGTGATGTCGGTCAGCTCCAGCTTGCCGCGCCGCTCGACGTAGACCTTGCTGGCGGTGTTGACCAGGATGTCGGACACGGTCGCATCGTTCAGCAGCGGCTCCAGCGGCCCGAAGCCGAGCATCTCGTGCTGGATGTCGAGCACCAGGTGGTGGCGCTCGTGCTGGTTGAGGACGATGCGTTCCTCTTCGATGATGCGCTGGACCAGCAGTGCCAGCTCGTGCTTGAACTGCTCGGAGGTCAGGCGCTTGAGGCGCTCCAGGTCGATCCGGTCGAGGATCATCTGGTGCATCAGCTTCTTGAGCTCCTGGTAGGCCTGGTTGCCGGTGTCCGGCAGGCCGGCGCCGGGCAGGCGCTCGGCGCCACCGGCGGCTTCAGTGCTGGCAAGGCGTTCGCGTAAGGACATCGGGGGCTCCTTCATGGCATACCGGGTGAATGGGGGCTAGGCGCCCCCGCCGAACAGGCGGTCGAGCAGGCCCTTGTTTTCCTGGACCCGGCGCGCCGTCACCAGCTCCACCATCTCGGCCAGGCTGCGCGCGGCCGCGCTCGCGCGCGACAGCTGCAGCACGGGCACGCCCTGGTTCACCGAGTCAGTCACCGCGACGTAGTCGTTCGGGAAGGTGTGCACCACTTCGCAGCCGAGCGCCGCATGCAGGTCCTGCAGGCGCAGCTTGCCTCCCTTCTCGTAGCGGTTGACGATCAGGCGGATGTTGTCCAGCACGTAGCCGAGCGAGCGGAAGATGTCGAGCAGGCGGCGCGCGTCCCGGATGTCCGGCAGCGCCAGCTGCAGCACCGGATAGATGGTGTCGGTGATGTCGAGCGCGCGCAGCGACACCGCGTCGATCTGGCGGCCGACGTCGAGCAGCACGTAGTCGTAATGCTGGCGCGCCACGCGCAGGATGGTGTCGATGTGTTCCGGCTTGGCCTCCTTGGCCTGGGCCGGATCGTCGGCCGCGGCCAGCACGCCGAAGCCGGGGGCCACGTGCACCAGGCAGGAATCCAGGAAAGGCGCGTCGACGCGTGCGATCTGGGCGCACACGTCCGACAGGGTCATGCCCGGCTTCTGGTCCGACACGTACAGGGCGGCGTCGCCGAACTGGCCGTGCAGGTCGATCAGCAGCACCTTCTTGCCGGCCAGGGTCGCCAGCGCGTAGCCGAAATTGGTCGAAATGAAGGTGGCGCCGCTGCCGCCCTTGCAGGCGATGAAGGCGAGCACCTTGCCGTCGCGCGTCAGGGTAACCCCGGCGGCGGCCGAGATCCGGTCCATCGCCTCGTGGAAGGCGCGGTGCACCAGCGGCAGCTGCAGCACTTCGCGCACGCCGGCGCGCATGGCGGTGATCAAGAGGTCCGGCTGGTGGTGGTCGGTCAGCAGCATCAGCTGGGCCGACGGGTACTGGCGGCCCAGGCGTTCCAGCAGGGCGGCCTCGAGCGGCTCGGTCTCGCTGGCGTCGATGATCACCAGCTGGGGGCTGTCGGCGTCAAGGCGGTCGAGCGCGTCGCGCAGGCTGCTGCGGGTGGATGCCAGGTGCAGGGGCGGCACCCGCGCCGCGCCCTGGGATGCGATTTCCGCATACAGCTGGGTGTCGGGGCTGATCAGGAGCGCTCTCATGGCATCCTCGCCGCAAGCGTTGGCTTGGGGTGGCCGGCTTTCATTTGCCGGTACCGATCAGGGAGCGCGCCGGTTCGGCCTGGGGACGGGAGTAGGAGCGCTGGTACTGCTCGTGCGCGGCGCGTGCGGCCTGGCCGTCGATGCCGGCCGCCGGATTGGCGTTGGCGCCGGCGGCCGGGTCGATCACCTGCGACACCAGGTTGGCGCGCACCG
The DNA here is from genome assembly GCA_966210615.1 of uncultured Massilia sp. Classification (GTDB taxonomy): domain Bacteria; phylum Pseudomonadota; class Gammaproteobacteria; order Burkholderiales; family Burkholderiaceae_D; genus Telluria. Next base: position 1,914 of record CBIHLT010000233.1, on the reverse strand, counting down.
CGTTGCCGAACTGGCGGTCATAGTCCGGCGTGCCGGAGACGCAGCCCAGCAAGGCCGCGGCGGCGGGCGCCGACAGGATCCAACGGGTCGTTCTGCTTGCCATGTCCATCCCCTATTTGAGTTCGAAGCCACCCGCGGTCTGCGACGGCGGCGGCGTGACGGCCGGCGTCGACATGGCGGCCGTGGCGGACTGCGGCCTGCCTTCCAGGCTGCCGCCCAGCAGGATGTCGCCACGCGACGGCAGGCCGATCCTGTCGGTCGGCAGCGCATAGCCGGCGCCGGCGATCGGCTTGACCAGGCGCACGGTGATCACGAACACCAGCTCGCTGCGGTCTTGCTGGTAATCGGTGCTGCGGAACAGCGCGCCCAGAACCGGCACTTCGCCCAGCACCGGCAGCCCCTTCAGGTTTGCCACCAGGTTGTTCTTCACCAGGCCGCCGATGGCGAAACTCTGGCCGTCGTACAGCTGCACCGTGGTGCTGGCGCGGCGCGTGGTCACCAGCGGCATGATGGCGGTGCCGGCGATGCCCACTGCGTTGATGCCGATGCCTTCGCGCGACAGTTCCGAGACTTCCGGCGCCACCTTCAGGTTGATGCGCCCGCCCGCCAGCACGGTCGGGGTGAAGCGCAGGCCGACGCCGAATTCCTTCTCTTCCAGCGTGACCTTGTTGTTGTCCTGGGCCACCGGGATGTAGAACTTGCCGCCGGCCAGGAAGCTGCCTTCCTGGCCGCTGATCGCCATCACGTTCGGCTCCGCCAGGATGCGCACCATGCCATCCTGCTTGTCGGCTTCGACGGCGATCATGTTGCCGTTGGGTTTGGTGCCCCCGATGCCTCCGCGCGCCCGGCCGGTGAGGAAATTCGAGCTCAGGACGGCGCCCCAGCTGCCGGGGGTGAAGGTAAAGCGCGCGCCAGATTCCAGCCGCTCGATCAGGGTGCGCGAGACCTCGGCCACCTTGACTTCGAGCTGCACCTGCTGCGGCGCGCTGACGCTCAGCAGGTTGACCACCCTGGCGCCGGCGGACGCTCCCGAGGCGCCTCCGCTGCCGCCGTTGTTGGCGGCGACGGGAATCACGCCGTCGGTCTCGTTGTCCTTGGCCGCGGGCGGAAGCTGGCGCAGCGGCCGGCGCACATAGGCCGCGGCCAGTTCGACGGCGCGCGCGACCGCGCCGGCGTCGCTGACGGTGCCGGTCAGCACCAGGGTATCCATGGCCGACATCACACGGATGTCCTTTTCCTCGGGCATGACAGCGGCCAGCGTGGCCTGCAGTTCGGCCGGGTCCATCGACACAGCGATGTCGACGATGCTGCACAGGCCGCTGCGGCCCTGCACGATCATGTTGGTGCTGCCGACATCGATCCCGGCGATATAGAGGGTGTCGGGCGCGACCAGCATGGCCTGCACCACGGACGGATCGCCGACGCTGCGGTGGCGCACCGGTTCGGGCAGCCGCAGCATGGTCGACTTGCCCATGCGGAGGGCCAGGCGCGCCGGGCGCGCGGCCTCGCCGCTGCAGCCGGCCTGGGGTTTGGCTTCAGGCTTGGCTTCCGGCCTGGCGGCCGGTCTTGCAGCGGCGGCGGCCGGCATGGCGGCGCCGGCCGCCAGGAGCGCAATGCCGGCCGCTGCGAGGCAGGCGCGCAGCCCATCCCGCCGCGCAATCGTGGAGCGTCTGTTCATGGCGTTCATCCCAGGCGTGAAGGTGTCAGAAGCATTCCTGCGAGGTGTGCAGGCCGTTGATCACGCTGACGCAGTGGCGCGGCGGCGTCGATGCACGCGGGGCCGGCGGCGCCTGCGGCCGCGGGCGCTGCACCGGCAGGGCCACCTGGCGCAGCGGCGCGGCCGGCCTGGCAGGTGCGGGGAGGAGGCTGTCCTTGGTCGCCCCCAGGGTCGCGGCCGCGGCCGGATCGACCGGG